>NZ_JBSFOK010000028.1:0-109004 GCF_053587635.1 Streptomyces sp. NPDC003635
CGGAGCACTCCGGGCGGGCAGTCGGCAACGAAGCAGAAACCCCTACAGCGCGAGCCGTAGGAATCCCCCTCCTTCAGGAGGGGGAGGAAGTCAAGTCTTGCTCCCCTCACTCCAGCGTCATCCGCCGGCGCCTGGCCGTGCACGGGCCGACCGGCCCCTTGCGCGGACCGGTCGGCCCTGGCAGCACCCGGGGATCTGCTCGTGCTCGTCCTGGTGCAGCTTGGGCAGCCTCCACGCACGGGACGGGCCGGCCGCTCGGGGGCGTGGAACGACAGCTGAGTACGAGCGCCTCACCTCAGGCGAACAGTTCAACGCCGTAAAGGCTGCGGCCTGCGACCAGCTCGCGCCCGGTGATCAGTTCCGCCTCGATGCGGATGAGCACGTCGTCCGGTGACGGTGCCCAGGAACGAGGCCCGGTCCGCTCCAGCCGCGCACGTTCCTCAGGGTCGGTCACCAGCCGGGCCCGGCCGGTGACGACGACGCTCCAACCCGAGTGGACGGCGGCGTCCACCTCGTCCGTCTCGAAGGCGACCACCGCGCCGTCGACGGCCAAGGCGAGCTCGGATGCCGCCGAGGTACGGATCAGCACCGCCGCTCCCCGGGACTCCGTGGCCAAGGTGAAGTTCACCGGCAGGACCGCGGGCAGGGCCTGGCGCGTGTGGACGATCCGGCCGAGGGGGGCCGTGGCAAGCAGCCGCAGGCACTCCTGCCGGTCGAGTTCGCGAAAACCGTCGTTGGCGTACATGGAGCCGCTCCAGTTCTCGTCGCGTGCCAGGGTCTGGGCCTACGGTCCAGGCTCCGTGCCGCAGCGACCTCCCGGGAGGGCCTACCGGCCTGCACGGCGCAGAATGCGGCCCTCTCGTCGAGGACATCCGTCCCGCCCACCGGCCGTGTCCCGGTCCGCTGTGCATCACCGCGGGGGCGCCGTCGCCGGGTCGTCTTCCGCGCTCGTATCGTCCGCTGCGCTGGTCTGCCTCGACGCGTCGTCGGACGAGCCACCCTCGTGCGACGGCAGCGGCGTCGAACGTCGGGCCGGCGAAAGCGAGCGATGCACCCGAGCCGATGATCCCGCCCGCGTAACGGCCTGGGCAGCCGTCAGCGGCCGGGTAGGAGATCGCCGTGGATGCCGGTCCGGACCCACGGCACTTGATCCGCCACCGCCACAATGCCTGCCTGATGTGACTCTTCGTGCTGCATGCGCGCCGCAGGGCATCGGTCCGCACCTCCTCGTCGTGCCGCCGGCAAGGTGACACCCTGAGCGGGGGCCGGCAGAGGGCGCTCAGACGGCATCGTGAGGCCGAACAAACCCATTCACGTACGGCAGTGGGCCGTTCAGCCCTGCCCGCGAGAGCCGGTGACGACGTGTGGCCCGACCAGACCCCGGGGCAAGGACTGTCGGCCCCTCACGACTTTCCCGTCGGCCTCTGACACTCGGAGGACAGCAACAGACGCCGGTCTCGTGAGGAGGGCGCCATGCCCATCAGGCAGCTCGATGCCGCGACTGTGGAGAATTGCCTCGCCGCCGCCGTCGCCGCACCCTCGATCTTCAACACCCAGCCATGGCGCTACCGCCTGGACCCCGAAACGGTCGCACTGGAAGTGCGCGCCGCTCCGGAACGGGGCCTACGGCACACGGACCCGACGGGTCGAGCCCTGCACCTGTCCGTCGGGGCCGCGGTCTTCAACCTGCGTGTCGCCATGGCCCACTTCGGCTGGCTGCCGGTCACACGCCTGCTGCCCAATCCCGACAACCCCGGCCTGCTCGCCACGGTTCGCCCGACGAGTCCCACGACTCCTGGCCGCACGGGCCGTCGCGCCGACCTCTACGCGGCGATCTGGCGGCGGCACAGCAGCCGGTTCCCCTTCTCCGGCAAGCCGTTGCCCCCGCACGTACGCGCCGAACTCACCGAGGCCGTGCGTGTGGAGGGCGCCGCGCTCACCCTCCCCGGACCCGCCGGGACGGCACGGCTGCTGTGCCTGACCACGGAGGCCGAGCAGCGCAACAGGAACGATCCCGACCGCGGAGCGGAGAGCCGCCGCTGGGTCCACCGGGATCCGGACGAGCCCACCGACCTCGGCCTCCCGCAGACGGCACTCGGTCCTCAGGACGCTCACGAACAACTCCCCATGCGCGATTTCACCGCTCAGCGGCACCCCGAGCGGCTCCGCTCCCAGCTGTTCGAGACCACCCCTGTCGTCGCTCTGCTGACGACGGATCACGATCGGCGTGCGGACTGGCTGCGCGCCGGCCAGGCGCTGGAACACGCTCTGCTCGTGGCCACGGTCCACGGGGTGCGGGCCTCCCTCCTGCACCAGCCGATGGAATGGCCCGACCTGCGCCGTTCTCTGGATTCCGTTCTCGAACACGCTGGTCACGCCCAGATGCTGATCCGCCTCGGTTACGGCCCGGAGGGCCCTGCCACTCCGCGCCGTCCGCCGCACGATCTGCTGGACGGCGGGGTCAGCGGGCCGTAGCCGACATGGCTGATGCCCGGGCGGCGTAGGGTCGCGGCACGTCTTCCTTGACCGCCGGAGTCTGCCTTCCGCTCGTCGCGGTCGCCGGCACCGCCATGTGGATCGCGGAGTGGCCGCCGGCCAAGGACCTCTCCGACGGCTCGGCGAGCATGACCACCAACCCGTTCGCCGACTACCACCTCATGTACGCCGTCGCCCTCTGCGCCGCCGGCGTCGGCGCGACCTGGGATCTGGGCACGGCGTGGGCTCGGCTGCCGTTGGTCAGCCGCCACCGCTGGCTGCTCCGACCGGCTCCCGTGCCCCGGATCGTCGGTTCTGCCAGGGGCCTGGGATGTGCCGGTCGGCCATTCGTAGTGGCCACTCGGCCCAAAGCCAGCGGAGCGTGGCCCAGGTGAGCATGGAAGTGAGAGTCAACGGATCGTGAATGAGGGAGGCGTGATGGGTGGTCTGGTGGTCGTGGGCGTGGACGGCTCGGCGTCGAGCCTTGCCGCGGTGGAGGTCGCCGCTCGCGAGGCGCGGTTGCGCGGGGCGGGGCTGCGGGTGGTGCATGCGTTTGTCTGGCCCGCCATGCATGTGCCCTTGGGGCCGTCGTCGCTGGGGCCTTTGGAAGGCGGGCTGCAGAACATGGTCGATCGCCTGGTGGCCGAAGCGGTCGAGCGGGCGGGGAAGGCGGCGCCAGAGGTCGATGTCAGTCATGTCGTATTGACCGGCGAGCCGTTGACGGTTCTGGAGGCGCAATCGCGTGCCGCGGAGCTGGTGGTCGTCGGATCCCGGGGCATGGGTGGGTTCGTGGGGCTGCTGGTGGGATCCACCGCGGTGCATCTGGCGGCACACGGCCGGTGTCCCGTTCTGGTGGTGCACGAACGGCGGCACGCAGACGGTCCGGTCGTGCTGGGGGTCGACGGCTCGGCCGCGGGGGAGAAGGCCGTGGATTTCGCCTTCGCCGAAGCTGCCCTGCGGGACGCCCCGTTGGTGGCGCTGCACGCCTGGACCACCTGGAACGCGCCGATGCCCGCCCCGCAGGACCCGTCACAGCCGTTCGTGAACCCGCCCGGAGCGCTGGCCGAGGAGGAGGAGCGGCTGTTGTCCGAGGCGCTCGCCGGACGCAAGGAGCGCTACCCCGGCGTGGTGGTCGAACACAGGGTGGTGCATGGCAGCACCCGTGAGGCGTTGATCCAGGCGAGCCGCTCCGCTCAGCTGCTGGTGGTCGGTGCGCGGGGTCGCGGTGGTTTCACCGGGCTGCTCCTGGGGTCGGTCAGCCAGGCTCTTCTGCACCACGCGCACTGCCCGGTCGCGGTGGTGCGGGGAGCGGACCAGCGTCACTAGGGGAGCTGCCGGTCGCCGGGCCCGGTGACCGAGGCAGGCCGTGGGGCGGCAGGGCGGGTGGGGACGAAGCGGGTGAGGAGTGGCCCGCAGACAGCGAGGAGCATCACGTAGGTGGTGACCAGGGCGCCGAGGCGGTCCTGGGCTGGGCCGGCCAGGCCGATGATCACGACGGAGAACTCGCCGCGGGCGATGAGCACGGTCCCGGCCCGCAGCCGTCCGCGGGGGCCCGCGCCGTCGCGGCCGGCGGCGTACCAGCCGGCGGCCAGCTTCGTGGCCACGCCGACCACGGCCAGCGCCGCCGCGGCGGGCAGCATCGGCACCAGGTCCCCGGGGTCGACGGACAGGCCGAGAGCCAGGAAGAAGACCGCGGCGAACAGATCGCGCAGCGGGCTGAGCACGGCCCGGGCCCGGTCGGCGGCGGTGCCGGTCAGCGCGAGCCCGATCAGGAAGGCCCCGACCGCGGCGGAGACGTGGATGGCCTCCGCCAGCGCGGCGACGATGAGGGTGATACCCAGGACCCGGAGCAGCACCTGCTCCTTGTCGGGATGAGACAGAATCCGGCCGACGTGATGCGCCCAGCGGCCGGACGCGGCGATCGCCATGACGACCGCGCCCGTGGCGACCAGGACGGCGAGCAGCGCCTGCCACCAGGTGCCGCCGGAGGTGACGACGGCGAGCAGGGGCAGGTAGGCGGCCATGGCGAAGTCCTCCACCACCAGTACGGACAGCACCGCCGGGGTCTCTCGGTTGCCCAGTCGGCGCAGGTCCGCCAGTAGGCGGGCGACGATGCCGGAAGAGGAGACGTAGGTCGCGCCGGCGAGGGCGAGAATCCCTGAGGCGTTCAGGCCGAGCAGCCATCCCGCCACGGCGCCGGGGGCGGCGTTGAGACCGAGGTCGACGGCGGCTGACGACCGGTGGCGGTGGAGGCTGGCGGTGAACTCCCGGACGGTGAAGTCCAGGCCGAGGACCAGCAACAGCAGGATCACACCGATCGAGGCGCCGGTGTTGACGAACTCCCGGGCCGCCGGAACCGGGGCGAGGCCGCCGTCGCCCAGTGCCAGTCCGGCCACCAGGTACAGCGGCACGGGTGAGAGACCGAAGCGCCGTGCGGCGGCGCCGAGCACGCTCAGCGCGGTCAGGATGACCCCGAGCTCCAGCAGCAGGGCGACGGGGGTGTGCATGGCTGTCAGCCCTGGACGATGCGCTGGACTCCGGCGATGCCCTCGCGGGTGCCGATGACCACCAGTACGTCTCCCGCCCGCAGGTCCTGGTCCGGCCCCGGTGAGGCGATCACGTCCTCGCCGCGGACGACGGCCACGATCGAGGCGCCGGTGCGCGTGCGGGCCCGGGTGTCTCCCAGCGCACGGCCGGCGTACGGGCTGCCCCGGCGCACCTCGATCTGCTCGGCGCCAAGTCCCGGGACCTCGCGGGTCAGGTCGGCGAACCGCTCGGCGATGCGCGGCGCGCCGAGGATCTCGGCGAGGGTGTCGGCCTCCTCGCTGGTGAGCCGGAGCACCGGGCGGGCTTCGTCGGGGTCGTCACCGGGATACAGCACCAGCTCGAAGTCGCCCGACCGCTGGGCGACGACCCCGACCCTGTCGCCTTCGTGGTTGACGAACTCGTACCGCATCCCCACCCCGGGCAGCAGCACCTCTTCGACGTCCATTGGGATCACTCCGTCAGCCATGAATCCGATACCGGTACGGCCCGCACACGCGGCGCCGTTGTGCAGAGATATTCGGCAGGCGCCGCCAGGCACTGGAGCAACGGCGCGCCGCCGCTGCCCGTCCTGCTCCATACGGCCTCACGGCCAGTGTCCCGATCTCCGGGGCGCCACCGGCAGGGCCGAGCGGCCCCTCGGGCGGCGCGAGCGCCGTCCGGCGGTGACCTCGCGGCAGGGCCCAAGTGGCCCTGGTGAAGGAGCCGCTCGGCCTCTTCGTCCGTCCCCCATCCGGGTCAGGTAGAAGGCGACCGGCTGTTCGCCGCACACGAGGGGTTTGGGCTTCCTGGACGACGAGTCCCACCCGGAACCGGTCGCCCCCCGACCATGACCCCGATGACAACGGTCGTGCGGGACGACCGGCACACGCCTGTCCGCGACGTCGCGTGGGCACTCCTCATTCCCTGCCGCGGTCGTATCCCTTGCACGGCCATCCCGGAGCACGTGCGGAGCGAGGGCCGGGCGGCGCGCTGTCGTGGACCGTCCGGCCCTGTGTGGAGGGCCTCGGGGTCGGGACAGTGGGGGCTGAAGCAGGGAGTCGGGGGCCGACAGTCATGGCACCGTCGCCCGCTGAAGTGCGGCTGCCTGCGGAACCGCGTCGGGTGGCACCACGAACGGCCCACCGAATCGGGTCACGGGGAGTGAGCATGGACGCACAGGCGACAGCTGACACCGCACCGGCAGGTCCCGCTTCCGAGCCCTCCGCTGGCGTACCGGAGGCCTTTCGACTGCATGCCACACAGGTGACGGCCCGACTCGGGGTCGCGCCAGGTGTCGGCCTGAGCACCGAGGAGGCCGTGGCGCGGGCGTCCGCCTGGGGGCCGAACCAGCTCGCCGAACCGGCCCGGCGCCCGGAATGGCTGAAGTTCCTGGATCAGTTCCGCAACTGGCTCATCGGCATCCTGCTCGTCGCGGCCGTGGTGGCCGGCGCCATCGGTGACATGAAGGACGCGGTGGTGATCACGGTCGTTCTGCAGATCAATGCCGTCCTGGGCTACCTGCAGGAGCGACGCGCCGAGCGCAGCCTGGAGGCGCTGCGCCGACTGCTGGTGCCCACTGCCAGGGTCCGACGCGGCGGGCAGGAACAGATGGTGGAGGCGCACACCCTGGTTCCCGGGGACGTGGTCTTGCTGGAGGCGGGAGACCGCGTACCGGCAGACGGGCGCCTGACCGTCGCGGAATCGCTCGAGGTGGCCGAGGCGGCTCTGACCGGCGAGTCCCAGCCCGTCGCCAAGGACGTGGCACCGGTTGACCCCGCTGGAACGGCCGAGATGCCGCTCGCCGAGCGCAGCAGCATGCTGTTCATGAACACCGCCGTGACCAGGGGGCGTGCCGAGATGGTCGTCACGGCCACCGGGATGCGCACCGAACTCGGGGCGATCGCCGAGGCGTTGCGCACCGGCACGGAGCCGCCCAGTCCTCTCCAGGTGCAGTTGGACAGTCTCGGCCGCCGGCTCGCGCTGCTGAGCGGTGTCGCGGTCGCCGCCTACGCCCTGACTGCGCTGCTTCGCGGCGAGGGGCTGACGGACATAGCGTTGCGGGCCGTGGCCCTGGCCGTCGCCGCGATCCCCGAAGGACTGCCCGCCGTGCTGGCACTGACCCTGGCGCTCGGGGTGTATCGGATGGCTCGGCGCGGCGCCATCGTCAAACGTCTCGCCTCGGTGGAGTCACTCGGCTCGGCGACGGTCGTGTGCAGCGACAAGACCGGCACCCTGACACTCAATGAGATGACCGCGCGAGCACTGTGGACCCGCGGGAGGTTCTACGACGTCACGGGCGAGGGGTACGGGACGGCGGGCGCCGTGTGCCGGGCCGGGACAACGGAGGCCGCCGACGGCCTGCTGGAGGCGGTGCTGCCGTTCGCCCTGTGCAACGACGCGCGCCTGACCGACGAGGGCTTCGTCGGTGATCCGACGGAGGCCGCTCTGGTGGTCCTCGCAGCGAAGGTCGGCATGGACGCCGACGGGCTGCGCGCTGAGCTCCCGCGCGTGGGCGAGCTGCCCTTCGACGCGGCCACCAAGTACATGGCCACCTTCCACACCGAACCCGGCGGCCACACCCGCATCCACGTCAAGGGCGCTGTCGACGTCCTGCTGGACCTGTGCGCCGATGTCCGCGCCGAGGACGGGGTACAGACCTTCGACGACGAGCTTCGCGCTGACATCCTCGCCGTGACCTCGAAACTGGCCGGCGCCGGACTGCGGGTCCTGGGCGCGGCCACCGCGGTCGTGGACGGAGCGCCAGCCGGACAGGCTCGGCCCGTCCTGCCCGGCCTGACGCTGGTATCGATCGCGGGGATCGCCGATCCACCCCGACCGCAGGCACGGGATGCTGTGGCGCTGTGCCGTACGGCGGGAGTCGCCGTCAAGATGATCACAGGTGACCACGCCGACACCGCGGCGGCCATCGCGCGGGAGCTGGACATCTCCGGGGACGTCGTGACCGGCGCCGAGCTGGACCGGATGACCGAGGACGAACTCGGCGCGCGCGTCGACGAGGTCGGCGTGTTCGCCCGTGTCGCCCCCGAGCACAAGGTCGCGATCGTACGGGCCCTGTCGAGCCGGGGTCACATCGTCGCCATGACCGGTGACGGCGTCAACGACGCCGCAGCGCTGCGGGCCGCTCACATCGGCGTAGCCATGGGCAACACAGGTACGGATGTGGCCAAGGAAGCCGCCGACATGGTCCTGACCGACGACGACTTCTCCACGATCGTGCGAGCCGTGCGCGAAGGGCGGGCCATCTACGACAATCTCGTCAAGTTCGTCCGGTTCCAGGTGGCAACCAACATCGGCGCCATCCTGACCTTGCTGGGCGCATCCCTGGCCGGACTGCCCTCCCCGCTCACGGCGGCCCAACTCCTGTGGATCAACATCATCATGGATGGGCCGCCCGCGATGGCCCTGGCCGTCGACCCCGCCCGCGACGACGTGATGCGCCATCCGCCGCGCGACCCGGGGGAGCGGATCCTGGACGCGCGCCGCATGGTCGGGATCGGCAGGGCCGGCGCGGTCATGGCCCTGGGCACCGTGATCCTCTTCGCCCTCGCCCGCTCGTATGTCGACCCGGACACCGCCCTGACGATGGCGTTCACCACGTTCGTCCTGTTCCAGCTGTTCAACGCCCTGAGCGCACGCGCGGACGATGGCCCTTTGCTGGGCCGCCACCAGTTCCGCAACCGCACCTTGTGGCTGTGCCTGGGCGGTGTCCTCGTCGTGCAGGCTCTTGCTGTTCAACTGCCGTGGGCGCGCACGGTCTTCGGCACCGTGCCGCTGACCGCGGCGCAGTGGGCCGCGTGCCTGGGTACCGCATCCACGGTCCTCCTCACCGAACTGGCACTGCGTGCCGGCCGCTCGGCTCTCCGCAAGGTGGACGCGCGGGGCTGACCGCCTGAGCATGGCGCGGAGAAGCCAGAGATATGCGGACCGGTGTGGACTTGAAAGCGCAGAGAGGGTCCGCCTGGACGGGGCTGGATCAGCGGGTCGTTTGCCCCCACTGCGGGCTCACCAGGTCCCATCCCTGCCCCACTGTTCGATCCGCCCCGTCGGTGCACTCGCAGCCACCATCGTGCGCTGCGGCCGACGGCGAAGACGGCGCTGCCGGGGCGAGGGCGAGGGCGGCTGCGGCTCCGAGGACGCCGGCCTCGACGGCTGCCTCGGTGGGACTGGATGGTTTCGTGCTGGGGTGCCCGTGGTCGGTCCAGACCGTGCTCTTCGTGCCCGCCTGCTGCCGGCGTCCACGAGTGTTCTGTCGGTGCGGGTGGCGCAGGTGCGCTGTCCAGCGCGCCTGCGCCAGAGCCTTGCCGCTGCCTCCGCCCGAGTCCGTGGAAGCGGTGCGCGGGACATCGCGACGAGTACAGCCCGGACGACGGCCAGCTCGGCCCGCTGATGGACGAAGTCCTCCTCGGCGGCACGGGCGCTCATCCCCCCGGCGAGCGTTCCACCCACCAGGATCAGCGCCCACACTGGCGGCAGGAGCCACGACGTCGCAGGGCCCACCGATGGCCGGAACCAAGAATTCGGGTGGTTCGTTCGGTCCTGGCTCAGTGGTCGCGGCACCACTTCCCGTACGCGGCCACGGCGGTGGGCAGCGTGGGAAAGATCAGGTCGCGGCCGACCGACTCCACAAGACCGTAGGCCTCCAACTCGTCCCTCAGATCCTGCTTCACGCGGGCGAGGGCGAAGACGATGTCCCGTCGGTTCAGTTCGCGACGGAGTTCGTCGACGGCGTCCAGGGCCGTGATGTCGACCTCCACGTTGGCCTCGGTGTTGAGGACGAACCACCGCACCGGGTCGGCCTGTTCGTCGACGGCGGCCAGGGCCCTGCGCCGGAAGTCCTCGGCATTGGCGAAGAACAGCGGGGAGTCGTAGCGGTAGACCAGCAGACCGGGGATCGTACGGGCGTGAGGGTAGTCGTCGACGTCGTGCATGCCCGCCACCCCGGGGACCAAGCCCTCGACGGCATCGTGCGGGCGGGCCACCCGGGTCAGCAACTCCGCCACGGACAGACCGACGGCCACCAGCACGCCGTACAGGATGTCAAGGGCCAGTACCCCGGCCAGGCAGGCGAAGGCCAGGAACAGCTCCCTGCGGCGGAACGACGCCAGTCGGCGGAAGCCCGCCAGGTCGATCATGCGGACCGCGGCGTACACGACGAGCGCGCCCAGCACCGCGGACGGGGTGCTGCTCAGCAGCGAGCTGAGAAAGAGCAGAACGGCAAGGACCCCGGCACCCGCGACCAGGGTGTACGCGGGACTGCGGGCGCCGGCCGAGGAGGCAAGCGCGGTGCGGCTCGCGCTGCTGCTGACAGGGAAGCCGTGCAGTACGCCCGAACCCAGGTTGGCGGCGCCCAGGGCCAGGAACTCCTGGTTCGCATCGAGCCCGGGTCCGGCGGCGGCGCGGTCGTCGAAGGCCCGCGCCGTGAGGATGAAGTCGGTGTAACCGACGAGGAGGACGCCCACGGCGGGCAGCAGCAGGTGCGAAACCTCGGTCAGGTCCGGCACGGCGAGGTCCGGCAGCCCGGCCGGTACGTCGCCGATCGTCCGGATGCCGTGCCGGTTGTCGAGGTCGAACACGGCCACGGCTGCCGTACCGAGGGCGACGGCGAGCAGCGGGCCCGGGAAGGTGCGGGAGATCCGGGGCATCGCGAAGAGGAACGCGATCGTGGCGGCGGAGAACATGATGGTGGCCAGGTGACCGTCTTCCAGGTTCCGTACGAACGACCACAGCTGGGCGAAGAACGACGAACCGGTGGTGTCCACCCCGGTGAGTTTCGGCAGCTGATCCACCATCATGATCAGCGCCACCCCCGCCAGATAACCGATCAGTACCGGACGGGACAACAGGTCTGCGACGAAGCCCAGCCGGACCGCCCACGCCACTACGCACAGCAACCCGACCGTGATCGCGAGCGCGGCTGCCAGCGTGGCGTAGCGCGCCGGGTTTCCGGCTGCGAGAGGGGCGACCACTGTCGCCGTCATCAGTGCGGTTGTCGACTCCGGGCCGACCGAGAGCAGGCGCGATGAGCCGAGCAGGGGGTAGAGGACGAGCGCGGGCAGGATCGCCCACAGCCCGGCGACCGGTGGCAACCCGGCCACGCCCGCATACGCCATGACCTGCGGAACCAGGTATGCCGTCACCGTCACCCCGGCCAGCAGGTCGCCCTTCAGCCACGCGCGCCGGTAACCGAGGAGCACAGCCAGCCCGGGCGTCAGGCGGCGCCACGCTGGAGCAGCCCCGCCCGAGTTCTGGATCACGGGTCTCCTTCCTGTCCGGAACGATGATCCATCACGGCACGGATGCCCGCGATGGGCCAAACGGGCCACGGAGTCCACCCACTGCCCCAGCCGCCGCGCCTTGACGTGCCCTCGATGTGGCCCGGCGTCTCGTCCGAGCGCGGGAGCAGGCCTGCTCGTGCCTGATCGACCACAGGAGGGCACGGTATCGCCCGGCCGGGCTCGCCCCACTGGGGCGCACGCCTGTCGGGCAAGGCAGATCCTGGCTTCCGAGTCGCCCCGAACTCTCAGCGAATTCAGTGCGATGCGTGGAGACGCGACGTTGATCGCGCACGGGGACGGCGACCGGTTCGCTGCACTGGGAGTCGTGCAACTACCTATTACGGCCTGGGGCTGAGGTCCCTCAGCCGTGCGGGGCCGCAGGCCGGTGTGACTGCGGCCCCGCACGTGCGTTGGGGTCAGGACGGGTCGCCGTACTGGAGGCCGCGTCCGTTGGTGCCGACGTAGACGCGTCCGTAGGTGTCGGGGTCGCCGGTGATGACGCCGACGCCGCCGATGGCTCCCCACTGGTGGGCCTTGTCGTTGACGCGGGTCCAGGTGGCGCCCTTGTCGGTGGAGCGGAAGACTCCGGTGACGTCCTTGACCGTGCCGATCAGGTACAGGGCCTGGTAGGAGGCGCCCGGCTTGGCCTTGCCGTAGCCGAGGGCGGAGGCGGACTGCACCGTCTTGAGCGTGGTGCAGGTGCGGCCGCCGTCGGTGGAGTGCAGCAGCCCCTTGCCGCTTCCGGCGATCCACACGTCCCCGGCGATGCCGGGGACGGCTGTGAGCCTGCCGTCGGGCAGGTTGCGGGCGCGGGCGGTGAAGGTCGCGCCGCCGTCGGTGCTGGCGTACAGCGTGCCGCCGGACAGTGAGTAGAAGGTGGTGGCCGAGGAGCGGTCGGCGACGACCACCGCGTCGGCGCCGAGTCCGGCGACCTTCGACCAGCTCGCCCCCTTGTCGGTCGAGCGGTACGGGGCCTGGCCGGCCTGGGTCCAGACGATGGCGGAGCCGTCCGCCGCGAGCGCGACACGGCCGTCCCGGGCGTCGGCCACCGGCTCCGTCTTGAAGCCGGTCCAACTGCTGCCGCCGTCGGTGGAGTAGGCGCCGTCCTGTTCGCCGCCACGGCCGACCCGGACCATCATCGAGGGCTTGGCCTGGGCGAAGTCGATGTCAGTGCTGTTGGTCATCATGGGGTTCCTCAGTCGCCCCGAGGGCACCTTGGTCAGGGAGCCGTGGCGGAAGCCGCCCTGGTCGCCCATGGCGGTGATGACGGTGGCGCCCCCGGGCGGGGCGATCGCGTCCATCAGCGCGGTCTCCTCAAGACCTCGGGCCCCCGCCGCGCTCCAGTGGCTGGTGCCGCCGCTGTCGGTGGCAGCCGCGTCCTTGCTGCGCCAGATGCCGTTGCCGGTGCCGTACAGCACGTGTGCGGAATTGAAGGGGTCGATGGCCAGGGCGGTCATCCAGTGCCCGGTGTGGGTGCCGACGTAAGGTGCGGCGGAGGCGCTGCGCACCGTCTTGTCAGCCAGGGCCTTCCACGTCGACCCACCGTCGGTGCTCCGGTAGATCTCATCCTCGGGCCACCAGCGGCCGAGGGTGGTGACCATCACTGTGGAGGGCCTGCGGGGGTCGACGGCCAGGCCCGAGAACCCGTAGTTGCCCTGGGACGGGGAGACGTCCTTCCACGCCCCACTGGCCGGCGTGTACTTCCACACCGAACCTCCCGTCACGCCGTTGGGCCCGAGGGCGTTGGTGTACGACAGGTACAGCGAGCCGTCACCGGAGAGCACGCCGTGCTGCGGCAACTGGCCGGTGGGCTGGCCGGAGACGGCCTGCCAGGAGTCACCCCCGTCGGTGGAGCGGTACAGCGGAGTGGACTTGTCAGCGACTCCGACGTAGATCGTCTTGCTACCGGCCGGGCCGTACGTCACGAAGGAGATGCCCGCACCGCTGCCCGCGCCGTCCTTGACCGGGAACGAGGAGACCTGACGCCATGTCACTGCGTGGTCGGTGCTGCGCCACAGGCCGTTCTTGCGGGTGCCCAGGAGCAGGGTGGTGTTGTCCGCGGGATTGATCGCCAGTCGTTCGCCCGCCCCGCGGCCGTCCTCGTTGGCGCCCAGCTTGAAGGGCAGTTCGGTGCGCTTGAAGGTGCGGCCCCGGTCGGTGGAGCGCAGCAGCGCGCCGTTGCCGGCCCACTCGTTGGTGTAGGTGCCCGCCGCGAGGTACAGCCGCTCGGGGTCGACGGGGTCGGTGGCCACCGCGTCGATGCCCAGCAGGTTCCAGTCCTTCTCGCCGAGCCAGTCGGTCAGCGGGATCCACCGCTCGGCGGCGGTGTCCCACCGGTAGGCGCCACCCATGTCGGTGCGCGCGTACAGCAGACCCTTCTCCCGCGGGTTGAACACCAGGCCGGTGACGTAACCGCCGCCCACCACCTGGGCGTTCTTCCACACATACGACCCGGCCGCCGCTGCTTTCACCAGCTTCCACTGCTGGTTGGTGCCGGCCCGGCCCGGTTGCTGGACGACCGCCGCGCCCTTTGCGGCGGAGTTCGCGGAGACGGTCAGGGACTGGCCGCTCCTGCGGGAGGTGAAGGTGACGGCGTCGGAGCCGCTCACCTCGTCGATCCGCCATTCCTGGGAGGTGGCGGAACTGTTGGTCTGCTGCTCGGCGGCGGCCCCCTGAGCGGTCGAGTTGCCCGCGATGCCCAGCACTTTGCCGCTGTTGCGGCTCACCAGTTCGTAGTAGCCGTCTTCGGTGGGTCGCAGCCTCCACTGCTGGTTGGCCGTGTTCTGGTCGGTCCACTGCTGGATCCGGGTGCCGTCGGCGGTGGAATGGCCGTTGACGTCCAGCACCTTGCCGCTGCGCACGGACACCAGCCGGTAGTAGGTGTCGCCGTCGACCGTCGCGGCCTGCGAGTCCTCCTGCGCGTACAGGAGATACGGCACGAGGACGGCGGGTACGCCGAGCAGCAGACCGGTAGCGGTCCAGCGGCGGCGGTGACGCCCGCGGCGCCCGCCGTTCGTGGGGTTGTTCATGGGGGTTGTTCTCCTTGCGCTGCTTCCTCAGACGAACGCGGATCCGGCCACCGGGACTGGCCGGATCCGCTTCCTTGTCGTCACAGGCGCCTCACAAGGTTGCCGCGAGACGGGCGAGATTTTTCGGACCCTGGATCAGTAGCCGTAGATCATCTTGTAGGCGACCTCAGGGAGGAACTGCCCGGCAGAGGAGCCGGTTCCCACGCCGCAGTTGCCGTCGGACTCGCCCGGGACCTTGATCCACAAGAGCATCTCTGCGCCACCGCCCAACTGGGTGGGGGTGCCGATACGGCGGCCCGAAGGGTTGCACCACTGGCCGTTGGAGCCGTTGCCGTTGCGGCTGGTGTCCACGACGAATGGCTTGGTGTAGCCGTAGCGGGCCCTGAGTTCGTTGTTGACGGCATTGCCGTAGGCGGTGTTCTCCGCGGTGGTGACGTAGTTGGAGACGTTGAGCGAGAAGCCGTGAGCCTGTCGGAGGCCGGCCTCATGGAGACGCCGGGCCATGGTCGCGGCGTCGGCCCAGCGCGGGTTGCCGGCGTCCATGTACACCCAGGTGTTCGGGGCCTGGCGGGTGAACTCGGTGAGCGCGCCGGTGAGCATGGCCTCACGTTCGTCGATCTGCGCCTGGGTCATGCAGCCGTAGTCCCCGAGGGAATCCGGTTCGAGGACGACGACGGCCGGGCGGTTTGCGATCCCGCCCGCGAACTGGGCGATCCAGTCCCGGTAGGCGGACGGCGAGGAGGCTCCGCCGGCGGAGTGCCCGCCGCAGTAGTCGCGCTTGTAGATGTTGTACGCGACGAGGATGGGCAGCTTGTCCCGGGCGTCCGCGGCGCCCACGTACGCGCCGGTGGCGGTGCCGATGGTGCCGCTCCAGGACCCGAACCAGCGGGCCGTCGGGGTGTTGGCGATGGCGCCGTTGATCGCGGGCGCCCGGCCGTCACCGGGGTTGGCGGCGACCCACCGCTTCGCGCTGGAGTCGGGGTCCACGTAGAACCCGCTGGTCATGGTCGTCGGGTCGGCCGCGTGGGCGGACGGCGCGGCGGCAAGGGCCAGCGGGAGCGAGCAGAGCGCTGCTGTCAGGGCGAGCAGTCGGCGGCGCATGGCGGGTACCTCGGCTTTCTGGCAGGGGTGCGTCCGAAGGTCGGCGGTGGGGCTGCCTTACTTCGCTCAAGGGGTGGACAGCTCGAACCGCGCGACACGGACCGCTCCGCCGAGCGCCTGCGTGGCGTGGTTGAAGAGGGCGAATCGGTAACCCATGAAGAACCGCCAGTCGTTGCCCATGGAGAAGGCGGGCCCGAGGCGGGTGAAGGTGGTGCCGTCCGTGCTGTAGGAGAAGGTTCCCGGGCGGGCCGAGCCGGGGCGGATGTCCGCGTTCGCGCGCAGCCAGACGCGGCCGCCGGAGACGCGCGCGCTCGCGACCTCGGTGCCAATGCCGGTGGTGTTCCAGTTGGTGTCCATGGCCAGCCCGTTGACCATCACCACCCGGGTCACTCCGCTGTCGCGCTTGACGCCGATCCAGGCCGAGGAGTCACGCAGCAGTGCGAGTCCGGCCCGGTCGCCGTCCCGCATCCCCGAGTAGTCGAGTTGGGCGGTGGCGGTGGAGGTGGGGCCCTGGATGCGGTGGGTGAGGGTGTTGCGGGCCCAGTAGAGGTCGTTGGTGACGGTCGCGGTCCGCAGGGTCAGGCCGTTGTTGACCGACCATCTGGTGTTGTCCGGGTTGTGGTTCCACTCCCACCGCGGTTTGAGGGTCGTGCCGTCGAAGGTGTCGACGCCGGTCAGGGGAGTGACCTGGCGGGGTGGAGTGGGCACGGCCGGGCTGGGATACGAGGTGCCCCACGCGCCGTCGACGAGTTGCACGACGGGCCAGCCGTCCGGGGTCCAGGTGACCGGTGCCAGGGCGGGCATCCGGCCGCCGGGGTAGGCGTCGACGAAGGCCAGGTAGTACCAGGCTCCGCCCTGCGTCCGCACGAGCCCGCCCTGGTGCGGGACGCCGCCGCCGGGGATGGGGCCGCGCAGGTCGAGGAGGACCTGTCGCATGGTGTACGGGCCGAAGGGGCTCGAGGACTTCAGGATGTACTGGCCGTTGGCGGGGCGGGTCAGGAAGATGTAGTAGTGCCCGCTGATCTTGTAGAAGCGGGCGCCCTCCAGGGTGCCCACACTCGACGGTGTCCGGAACACCTCCTGGGTGCGGACCTGGCTGCGGCCGTCGGGGGAGAGCTGGGCCACGCTGATCGTGGTGTTGCCGTACGCCACGTACAGGGTGTCGTCGGTGTCGACGAGCAGTCCCGCGTCGTAGTACGGCGTGCTGATCGTCGTCAGCCTGTTCCACGGCCCCTCGGCGGCGGGGGCGGTGTAGACGTACGTCCGGGCGAAGTCGATCTGTCCCACCCAGTAGAACGTCCGGTTGCTCGGACGGTACGCCAGTGACGACGCCCAGATCCCTCTGACATAGCCACGCGAGCCGTTCAGGTCGTACTTGGCGCCGAAGTCGAGGACGGGCACCGAGTGACCGGCGATCTCCCAGTTGACCAGGTCGTACGAGCGCAGGACCGGGGCGCCCGGCGAGTAGTGCATCGTCGAGGCCGAGGCGTAGTACGTGTCGCCGACGCGGATGACGTCGATGTCCGCGAAGTCCTGCCAGATCACCGGGTTCGTGTACTGCGCGGCGGCCGCTCGGGAGGCGCCGGCCGACGGCAGGATCGCGGCGGCGGCCAGGCCGGTGGCGGCGGCCAGGGCGCGACGACGGGTGAGATCGTGATGAGGGCATGACAGATCCATGGGCGGCGTGCTCCTTCGGCGATGCGGCTCAATGCGTTCGGGTTGTCGAACATGGATCGATGTACCGGGCAGACTGGATGATTGGAGAGGCGAAGAGGCTCGTCAATAGCCGACGCAGGATTCGTTGTTGGCGTCGAAAGTTTCGGGACTCGCCCCTGTATAGCCGCAGGTGAAAGGCTGGTCGAGTTGACGGGGTTGACATGTTCAATTGCACCTCTACTATCCCTGGCACCTTGAGTTTCCGAATGCCATTCGAAATGTCGAACCTGACTTTCGTGTGGCGCCCCCCGAAAAGGAGCCCTTGGTGCCCCGACGATCAGGCGGACTGCTCCGCCTTCTCGCAGCCGCCGTACTGACCGTCACCGCGTCCGTGACGGCCAACTCCTCCACCGCCTCGGCCGCGCCGGGCAGTCCCGCGCTCACCCCACCGCTCGGGTGGAACAGCTGGAACAGCTTCGGGTGCGGGATCACCGAGGCACAGGTGCGCCAGGCCGCCGACGCGATGGTGTCCTCGGGCATGCGGGACGCCGGCTACCGCTACGTAGTGGTCGACGACTGCTGGTTCGACCCGCAGCGCGACGCGGCGGGCAACCTGCGGGCCAACCCGACCAAGTTCCCGAGCGGGATGAAGGCGCTCGGGGACTACATCCACAGCAAGGGCCTGAAGTTCGGCATCTACCAGGCGCCCAACGAGCGCACATGCGCGCAGGGAGTGGGCACCTACCCCGGCTCCACCGGCAGCAAGGGCCACGAGGCCCAGGACGCCGCCACGTTCGCCTCGTGGGGCGTCGACTACCTGAAGTACGACTGGTGTTCGTCCAGCGGCACACGCGACGAGCAGATCGCGCGGTTCACGCTCATGCGCGACGCCCTGCGCGCCACCGGTCGGCCGATCGTCTACAGCATCAACCCCAACAGCTTCCACGCCCCCACCGGCGACAAGTACAACTGGGGCGAGGTCGCCGACCTGTGGCGGACGACCGAGGACCTGCTCGACATCTGGCAGAACGGCAACACCAACAGCTACCCCATGGGTGTCGGCAACGTCCTGGACATCACCGCGCCGCTGGCGGCGCAGGCGGGCCCGGGCCACTGGAACGACCCCGACATGCTGGTCGTCGGCCGGCCCGGTCTGTCGCTGACCGAGTCCCGCTCCCACTTCGCGCTGTGGGCGCTGATGAGCGCGCCGCTCATGGCCGGCAACGACATCCGCACCATGTCCGCCGACGTGAGCGCCATCCTGCGCAACCCGCGTCTGCTGGCCGTGAACCAGGACGCGCTGGGCGCGGGCGGGCGCAGGGTGCGCGACGACGGCGCCACCGAGGTGTTCGCCAAGCCGCTGGCGGACGGTTCGGTCGCGGTGGGCCTGTTCAACCGCGGCGGCAGCACCGCGACGGTCGCCACGACGGCCGCGCAAGTCGGCCTGTCCGGCGGCCAGTTCACCCTCACCGACCTGTGGACCGGTGCTACGTCCAGCACGTCCGGGCAGATCTCGGCGAGCGTGCCCGCGCACGGCGTCGCCGTGTTCCGGGTGAGCGGGGGCAGCCCGGTGGCCGCCACCACCTCGCGTCTGCGGGGCAACGCGTCCGGCCGCTGCGTGGACGTGGACAACGCCTCCACCGCCGCCGGGGCCACGGTGCTGCTCTGGGACTGCCACACGGCCGCCAACCAGCTCTGGACCACATGGGCGGGCGGCGAGATCCGCGTCTTCGGCGACAAGTGCCTGGACGCCACCAACCAGGGCACCACCAACGGCACCCGGGTCATCACCTGGCCCTGCAACGGACAGAACAACCAGAGGTGGACCATCGGTTCCGACGGCTCCATCCGCAACGTTCACGCCGGGCTGTGCCTCGACGCCAACGGCTCCGGCACCGCCAACGGAACCGCGCTGATCCTGTGGACCTGCAACGGCCAGGCCAACCAGAAATGGACTCGCGTGTGAGGGACCGCGCTTCCCCGCGGCTGAGCGCGGTGCCCGCCCGGGAGGTTCCCGGGCGGGCACCGCCTTCCTGGCGCAGGCGAGGAGTACGAGTCGCAGCCGAGGAAGCCCATCGTCACAGCATCAGGCGGCTGATCTCCTGCGGGTCGAGGCCGGTGAGCCGGGCGATGCGCGGCGCCGGGATGCCCGCGTCCAGCGCCCGGTGGACGAGGCCCTCCCAGTCCTGCGTGGTCTCGGCGAACTGAAGGAGTTCGTTCTCCATCTCGGTGACCGATCGCGGCGCGCACTCCTGCGCCACCCGCACCGCCTCGTCCTCGCTCAGGGGAATCGGCAGCCGTTCGGAGTCCTCGGGGATGAACGCCTCGGCGTCGAAGGGGAGGATCCGTACCTCCTCCGAGGACGCCGAGACACCGTGGGCCTGCAGCCAGCCGTGGACCGCGGGGGTCTCGGAGCACTGCAGGTCGCCGACCGCGGCCAGCGCCGTGCCGATCCGAGGGTGCCGTTCGGGCAGGAGGAACAGGTACGCGTCATCGGCCATCGCGTGATATCGCCTTCTCACTAGTGCGTTCGCGGGCCCTGATGCGGGTGCCCGCTCTCCTCGCAGGGTGTACCCCTACCCCGTCAGGCGCCGAGGAAGCTCGGCGCTCGCCCGCACAGCCGCTCGCTCCGAGCGGCCGCTCGGGCGCACTCGCTGAGCGCTTCCCCGCCGCGCGGTCAGCGATGACCATCAGCCGTCGCACCGGGACGAACATCCCTCCAAGCGGGCATACCGGATATCCTTCGCGAAGTCCCTCTGGCCGACCACACCCGACAGTCGATGGGCGGGCAGCGTACGGCCGCTCGGTCGACTGCGAGGTGGTGTCCTCATGGCTGTCGTGACCCTGCGGGCTTCCGGTCCGGCCCTCGCCGGGGACGTCTGGTCCCGGTATGTCGTTCCCGCCTGCTGGCCGACGTGGTCGCCGCAGATCAGAGCGGTGCGTGTCGAGGGTGAGCGGCTCAGGAGCGGCACACGGGGCGAGGTCGTCTCGCTCTTCGGCGTCACGGCTGATTTCGTCGTGGAGTCCCTCGACGAGCGACGTCGGCAGTGGGTGTGGCGGGTCGCGCTCGGCCCCGTACGTCTGCGGCTGCACCACAAGGTCGTCGCCCGGGCGACCGGGTCGGTCGCGATCCTGCGCGTCGAGGGACCGGCCATCGCGGTCGCGGCGTACGCCGGTCCGGCACGATGGGCTCTGGGACGCCTGGTCCGGGGCCGGGGAGCCGTCCCGGCGTGACGCGGCCGGGCTCCCGTACCGAAGGAGACGGCGGGAGGCGGCCGGTCCCTGCCGCGTCGCTTCATTCCTCATGTGGCCGGCCTCCCCGGCGGCGGACCAGGAAGACCTCGTCGGCGAAGCACCACGCCCAGTCCTCGTCCGGAGCCAGCGAGAGGACCACCGGGTGCCCGCTCCGCGTGTAGTGCTCGTGCGCGTGCATCCCCCGGGAACTGTCGCAGCATCCGACCTTCCCGCACGTCACACACCAGCGCAGTCGCACCCAGGGCCAGCCGCGGGACAAGCAGTCCGCGCAGGCACCATCCGGCGTCACCTCAGGCGTGCGCAGGAGTCCGACGTGTGCGCAGGTGGCGCCGTCCGGCCGTCCGCCGTCCGGCGCGACCTCCCAACCCCGGTCATCCGTCACCGCACACCCCTCACCCGCGTCAGGCGCCTCTGCCTCCGACGCGGAGGCCGCCGCTCTCGACCTTTTCGGTTCTGGGCGCGCCGACGGATGCGCCCCACACACCACGCACGCCTTCGTGACAGCCGCGTGCGGACCGTCATTCGACGCGCGATCCACGCCCCTGGCCTCACCGGCCGCTCGGGAGGACGGTGATGGACGGCGATTTCGTAGCGGCAGATCGTGCCGCCCTCTCGCCCGAAGGAGCAGCCGTGACCCAGTCGCTCGTCCCCCTCCGGTATGCCTCCATGATCGTGGCGTAGAGGGCTTGGTCTACGCGGCGCCGTCGCTCCAGCGGGCTGGGGAAGAAGCTGCCGGTGCGGACCTCGGGAATCTCCCGGTCCGGATCGCCGGGCGGCGTGGTCAACCGCGCCAACGGCCCGGTCGTGGTCGACCGGTGGAAGTACGACAGGGCCGGCAGTAAGCAGACCACAGCGCCCGCACGCCACCTGGGCGCGACGGGTGCCCTGCCGGTGGACACTGTCACACGCGCCGTCAGGCCCGTACCGGTTCCGACCGTCCCGCCCCAGCGGCCGCCTCGTCCCGACGGGGCTGCTCCGCGAGGCCCTGGCGCAGCTCCGGTCCGAGCCGAATCTGCACGCCGCGCTCACCGTCATGGCCGTATGGCAACCCGTCAGGCGACCGCATGAACACGCGGGTTTGCGAGCGCCCATATGCCGTAACGCACATGGCGGTCCGCCCGAGTCCGGGCATTCAGGTGATCTTTGTCCGGTACGCCCGCTTACGTCGCCTAGTATCCCGTGACGTGATCAAGGGGCAGAAGTGGGGGGCGGCCGATGTGGTCGTTCTCGGTGCCGGACCGGCCGGGCTCGTGCTCGGCAATCTCCTACAGGACAGCGGGGTTGACTGCGTCATTCTCGAACGGGCCGGGCAGGCACAGGTGCAGACCCGGGCGCGTGCCGGGTTCCTCGCTGCCCACACCGTGCGGATCCTTCAACGGCACGGCCTGGACGAGGGGTTGCGGCTCCGGGGGCGAGAGCACGGCGCGTGCGAGTTCCGCACCCAGGAGGGCCCGTTCCGGCTGGACTACGGCGGGCTCGGGCAGGGTGAGCTGCACACGGTGTACCCCCAGCAAAACCTGGTCACCGATCTGTTGACGCGCTTCCTCGACCGCGGGGGACAGGTGCGGTTCGGTACTGAGGCGGAGTCCGTGCTGGACGCCGACACAGCGCGTCCCTCGGTGTCGGTGCGCGAGGCGGACGGGCGGCCCGGACTGTTCCGGGCGCGGTACGTGGCCGGGTGCGACGGGCGGCACGGCGCGGCGCGGCGCTCGCTGCCGGCCGGCTCGGTGCGGCGGCACGCCTACGACCACGGCGTGACCTGGCTGGGCCTGCTCGCCGAGGCACCGCCCAGCCTGGACGCCGTCGGATACGCGGTCCACGAGCGCGGGTTCGCCGGCCACATGGCCCGCAGCAGCGACATCACCCGCTACTACCTCCAGTGCGAACGCGGCACCCCGGCCGAGGCATGGTCCGAGGAGCGGATCTGGGACGAGCTGGACCTGCGGATGGGGGCGAAGGAGCACAGCGCACTGACCCGGGGCCGGTTCGTGCAGCGCGGGATCGTCGACCTGACCTCCGACGTGCTCGAACCGCTGCGCCACGGATCGCTGTTCCTGGTGGGTGACGCCGCCGCTCTCATCAGCCCCTCCGCGGCGAAGGGCGCCAACCTCGCCGTACTGGAGGCGGAGTTGCTCGCCCGCGCGCTGATCGACCGCCTCCTGCACGGCGAACCCGAAGGGCTCGACGCCTACTCCGCGCGCTGTCTGACCCGCATCTGGCGGGCTCAGGAGTTCTCGCACTGGATGATCGGGCTCCTGCACGGCCCGTCCGGCCCGGACGGCGCCTCGTCGTTCCATCACGCCCTGTGGCGTTCCCGCCTCCACTCGCTGCGCACCTCGCGCAGTCGGCAGGACTGGTTCGCCGAGCACTACGTCGGCGTGTGAGGAATCGGTTCGTTCCCCGGTTCCCTTCTTCGTTCCTCCCTCGGTCCCACCATCCCCGAACACCAAAATGAGGATCTCCGCAATGATCACGACGTTGTCGGGCGAGACGTCCCGCCTGCGTACGACGGTCGAATTCGTCCGGGAGCAGGACACCGCGACGCTGCTGCCGCTCCTGTTGCCCGGGCTCGACGGGCCGGAGCTGCAGGCGCTCGTGGAGCGGTGCCGTTTCTCCCACGCCGCCCTGCTCGTCTTCCCTTCCGAAGAGTCGGAGCTGGCCGCCATGCTCGGCGACTGCGGGCTCGTCGCCACCGCGCCGCCGCAGCCGAGTGTCGTCGTACGCGACCGGCTGGCGCTGCGGCACCATCGGCGGGTCGCGGACCTGGACGTCGGCATCCTGCGCCCCGCGGTGACCGGCGCGGACGGCGCGCGGCGGACGGTCGAGGTGTTCGCGCTGACCGTTCCACCGCGGTCGGACCTGGAGGACATCGCCGCGTACGAGCGGGAGGAGCAGCACGAGGCGCATGTCGCCTTCGACGTCACCGCGCCCGACCCGCTCGTGCTCCGCGGACTGTGCGCGACCCTCGCGCGCTACGGGGCCACGCCCGACGGCGGCGGCTACAACCCGCATGAGAACGGCACGGTCTTCTACTTCGGCCTGCCCGTGGAGGCCAAGGTCGGCTACCGGCGGGTGGAGCTGTACGTCCCGGGCGACCACCGCGACGTGCTGGCCGCCCATCTCGACGCGCACCGCACCGGACAGCCGGCGGAAACGCTCCTGCGCCTGATGACCGGGGCGTGGACGACGCAGGCGCTCGCCGTGTTCGCCGAACTCGGGGTGCCCGACGCGATGGACACCGGACGGGGGGTTCCCGTCGGGCACCTGGCGCGGGAGGTCGGCGCGCGGCCGGAGAACCTGGCGAAGCTGCTGCGCTACCTCGCCATGCTGGGCGCGGTGGCGGAGGGGCGCGACGGGTTCCGGCTCACCGAGCGCGGAGCCCTGCTGCGCGCGGACGTCCCCGGGTCGATGCGGGCCCTGGCGCTGATGTACGGCGGCCCGTTCTACCGGTCGTTCGGCGCGCTCGGCCACACCGTGCGCACGGGGGAGGTCGCCTTCGAGCACCTCTTCGGGGAGAACCACTTCGACCACTTCGCCCGCGACCCCCACCTCGCGGAACTCTTCGACCGGTCCATGGCCGCCGGTGCCGCCATGTTCGACCCGGTCCCCACGCACCCGGCCCTCACCGCGGCGGCCGAGGCGCCCGGCGGAGCCACCGTGGTCGACATCGCGGGCGGCAACGGTGAACTGCTCGGCCGCGTCCTCGCCGCGCACCCACGCCTGAGGGGGGTGCTGCTGGAGCGCCCGCACGCAGTGGAGGCCGCCCGGCACCGGCTCGCCGAGGCCGGTCTCGGCGTCCGCTGCGACTTCCTGGCCGGGGACTTCGCCGATATGCCCGCGGGCGGCGACGTCTATGTGCTCTCCCGGGTCCTGCACGACTGGGACGACGAGCGCTGCCGGGAGATCCTGCGCCACTGCGCCCGCGCGATGCCCGACCATGCCGTGCTGCTCATCGTCGAACGGCTGCTGCCCGCCGACGGCTCGGCGTCGCTGGCCACCGCCTGGGATCTGCACATGATGTGCAACGTCGGCGGTCGGGAGCGGACCGCCACCCACTACGAGCGGCTGTTCGCCGACGCCGGTCTCGCCCTGGTGGACCGGTCCCCGCTCCCCCTGGACGCCCATGTGCTGCAGGTCGGGAGGATGGGGACGCCCGCGGTGTGAGGGACCCCAGGGGGGTGCCTGTCGTGTCGGCACGGAGCGCGGTGCCGGTGTGGCCACCGGCCCGTCTCTCTGTGCCGCTCGCCGAAGTCGGCGTGGCGCGACTTGATGCAGAACCCCAAGAAGCCGAACCCGTCCGACATTTGTCCCACCTGCGTCTTCGCCTGGCATGGTCCAGCGGAACGGCGGCGTGCAGGTCGCTGGGAGTGGGTTGTGGTGCTCCCTTCAGGTCGCCGATGGGGGAGTTCTGCGTGGCAGGTGGGCCGGGCCGGCCGCGGGCGTTGGCCGGCATGTCTGTGGTGTCGGTGGGAGCCCGTAGGGTGCGTCACACATTTCGAGGGAGGCAATGCCGTGGGGTTCTCGGGTCACCTGGTTTTCGCTCGCAGTAGCGGGCCGTTGTTGGAAGCTCCTGTGTTTGACGGTCTCGATGAAGAGGGGAAGGCCGCCGTAGGTGTTGGGGAGTCACGGCCGGGCGGCTGGCAGACACTTCAGTTCGACTTCGGGACGTGGGATGACGGGGACCTGCTCGCTCTTGTGGAGTGGAGCGGGGCGCCGGCCTGTGTCGCTGAGGTCTCCGACAGTGACCTCGCTCTGGTGACCGGGCTGGACGCCGCCGGCCGGCGGTGGCAGGCATGGCTCAATGTGGATGCCGCCGCCAGGCTTCTGGCCGAGGAGCCTGACGATCTCGAGGATCAGCTTCTGTGGCTGGACACACCAGAATTCCATGAGGCAGTCAGAGACAAGCACGCGGAGCTCGACGCGGAGATTCCCGCCGACGCCGAGGGCGCCGTCTCATGGGCCGCAGCCGCCGGCCTTCCCGTAACGTCAGATACTGTCAGGATCGAAGAGCTGCTTCGCTCACATGAGACCTTCGTGGAGGACTTGTTCAGCACACTGCTCGACGAGCTGGGCTTCCCTCAGGTAGGTGAGCCCTCACCTGCACGGTAGGAAACGACGTTTCGTCGCAGTGTGTAGTGCCGGGGCCTGCCGGACCGTATCGGCCGTGACGGCTCACTCCGTTCCGCCGTCGAACTGCTCGGCCGCGAGGTGCCGGAGCAACGTCCCGGCGCGGAGGCCGCGCTGCCCGCCTAAGGGTCGCCTAAGGGCTCCTAACGGAATGCGGTTGGGCCGCGATCTCCTGCTGGGTGGCTCGGTCGGTTGGGTGTGAGGAAGCGTGACCCCCACCCGTGGGCTGTTGACGACGAGTTGTGGGCGAGGATCGCGCCGCAGCTGCCTGTCCGGCAGCGTCGGCATCGGCATCCGGGCCGCAAGGCACTGGAGACCGCGAAGTTCTTTGCCCCAGCGCGGCGAGAGCGGCGCTCTCCTCAGTGATGGCCTGCGCGAGCGCATCCGGCCTGCTGTAGTCGGGTCCGCACGCCTGGCTGATCACGCCGTCGCACTGCGCGGCGCCGGACCGAGGACGTCGAGGTCCGCCAGGTACGCGACAGGGCCGTTTGACCGGCCAGGTGACGGAGCTGTTCGGCAGCCGCGTCACCGTTTCGCGGGCGCGGGATCACCGGCGGCTGCAGTGTTCCTGTGCCAGGTATCCCCGCATGAGCAGTTGGTTGGCCATCACGCCGCCCACAGTGTGCTCGGTGAACGCCCAGTGGCGGATGTCGAACGCGCTCTCCGCCCAGGGCCACTGCTCCCATGCCGGGTGGATGCGGGGAGCCAGCGCCGCCTTGGCGTGTTGCGCGCCCCAGGTCGACTGGTGCAGCGGTCCTGCGGCAGAGAGTCCGCTCGGGATGCGCTGTCCGGTGAAGTAGGCCTGGAGATGGAACGACACCACCTGGCGTGATCCCAGACCGCCGGTGAAGCTGGCGTTGTGCGGATTGCGGCCGAGGCCGAACTGCGCCATCTGCGCCAAGGCGCGAACGTACTTGTCATCTCCCGTCACCCGGTGGGCCAGCACCAGGGGATACGGCTCGCCCAGGCGATCCTCCCAGTCCCTGGGCGTGGGGATGAGCATGAACGGCGAGCTGTCGAGGGTTGCCGCCGCTTGGTCACCGTGAGCCGCGATCGTCTCGATCGCCCGGGCCTGGAGGTCCTCGTCGACCATGGAGGCCGGCAGGGTCGCGTAGACGCCTAGGCCCCATGGTCCGGAGTACGAGAAGCGGTCCAGCCGCAGGTCGCCGTCCGGATGGATGCGCGCCAGGGACTCCTTGAACAGATCATGCCAACGCGAATCGCCGGTCAGGCGATACATCCACGCGGCGGCCAGGTTCTGCGTCTCGCCCTGCGGGAAGTGGCTGGTGTGGAAGATGTTGGGGACCTGCGCGTTGGCGAGGGCCCACTCCATTGCCCGTGTCGCGCTGGCCTGGTATTCCTCGCTCAGCCGCGGATCGTACCGGCGCAGAACCAGGGAGAGCTGTGCGGCGGCAGCCGCGTAGGCGTACGAGACCTGCGGCGTCGAAGGTGTCACCGCGGTCGGCATTCCGTGGGCGAAGCCCGGCTCGTCCGGGTGCTCGATCGACTCGACACTGCTCGGAATGGCGCCGTCGGCGTACTGGATGCGACGGAACAACTCCATGCACCACAAGGCTTCGTTGACGAGGTCCGGGAGGTGGTTGCCGGACTCGGGAATGTTGAGCCGCAGGCGCTCGAAGTAGCGGGGGTTGCTCTCGTACAGGTCCAGCATCGCGTGCACACCCCGGGTGTGGTTCTGCCCTCCGATGTTGCGGTCGTAGTCGCCCGCGTCGTGCCAGCCGCCCCAGGCGTCGGGGTTGTGGGTGTCCAGCAGGATGGACGCCTGGATCCGCTTGAACGGATTGCCCTCGCCCGACTTGGCCGGGAACCGGACCGGGTCGAAGAAGATCGCCGGGTCGGTGGAGTGCACCTTGAAGCCGTCGTCCGGGTGCAGCGCGCGGGCGATGCTGAACTCGGTGTGAGGGGGGCCCAGCTCGATGCCCGAGCGTTGGTTCAGGTAGCCGTGCGCCGAGACCTTGGCCGCTTCTTCCCAGACTCGGCGGTCGATGCGGAAGGGGAAGGAACAGCCGAGGCCGGGCACCCAGACGCGGTACGTACCACGCCTGTTGAACGAGGAGAAGTCCAGCGCGTACGTGGTCATCGGCATCGCGGCGCCGTCGGGGTCCTTGGCGGGATAGATCGGTGTGATCTTGCCCGGCACCGCCTCCTGCCGCAGCCGCACCCTGCCGGTGAACACCTTGGCGCCGCTGCGCGCCTCCACCAGATGGAACCGCGACAGCGACGACAGCGCGGCGTCACCGCCGGTGCCCAGCCACATGGCCATCGTAGCGATCTTGTCCTTCTCCTCCGGGTGGTATCCCACCTGGTTCGCATGGAGGGCCTCGGTGCGCAGGCGCCGGTCGTCGAAGATGAACCGAAGCTCGGGCCCGAGGGGCGAGCCCTCCGCCAGCCGAACGCGGTACCGGGCGCCCGGCTTCAGAACCTGCGGCAGCTTCAGGTAGATCTCGTGACGCGCCGTGCTCACGTTCTCGACGACCCCGTTGTCCGTCATGGCCCATTCGGCCATCTGCGGCCTGCTCTTGCGGAACACCTCCAAGGGCTCGGTGGGGCTGCCGTAGCCCGCGTCGTCCATGGACTCCAGCGCGTAGCTCGCCTTGGCATCGGCCCACGCGAGGTCCAACTCCTCGCCCATCAGGCGGCGGTGGGGCCACAGGTACAGGTCGTTGTCCGGGCCCGCCAGGTTGCCCAGGCTTTCGCCGTCGCGGAACAGCTCCCGCCCCCGCGCCCAGCTGTGCTCGCTGTTCGGGCCGTACGGCACCAGCCGGCTGCGCTCCACCCTGTCGCCGGGCTGAGCCACGTACTTCTCGACGGGGAACGCCGCGATGAACTGGGCGTCCACCACGATGGCCAGCGTGTCGGGCGTCGCCGCGTAGATGTGCCGGAGCTTCGGCTCGGCCGTCGCCGGCCCGCCGTCGGCCTGGCTTACCAGGCCACGCTGAATGCCCTGGTAGGGCTCGAAATTGAGCGGCAGATCGGTCCGCGGCCGGTGCCCGGGTGCGGCCGCGGCTGCCTGGGACGCAGTCCCCGCGGCCCCGTTCGCCCGAGGGGAGGACACACCCACCGCGGCGGTGGCGACCCCCAGTGCCGTCAGAAACGTACGGCGCGATGCGCTGCCGCGTGCAGGCGTCGGCTTGTTCATGGTCAGTCTCCTGTCTTCGCTGACATCAGAGTCGACGTGTGGTCCCGCCATGTCCCGTGGCCAGGACACCGAGTCGGCGGCCGACCCCGCCGGATCGCTGTGGATCACTCCCGGGCGACCGCGCTCGGCCCGCCGGACGGACATCCGGAGCGGCTGCCGCCCAGTCAGGCGCGAGGCGACCGCAACCATCAGCTCCTGACCTGCCTGTCGCGTCACCTCAGAACGCCCGCTCGGCGCAGGGGTGTTGGGCCTGGCTGCCGGACTCGAGGCCCCATAGTCACGGCGATTGAACGCAAAATCAAGGGTCTCGACACACATCGGTTCCGGCTCCGGAGCCGGAACTTCCGTAAGGTCTGCCTCTCGGGCCGCGCTCCTGGGCGCGCTGCCCCGCGGCCGGTAGCAGGGGGTTTTCGTCGGGGCGCCGACCCTCCAGCGGTGTGGGCGTCCTGGGCGGGCTGAAGGGGTTGCGCCAGGTCACAGCGGGGACACGGGGGCTGGACGGAGAATGCGGTGCGGTAGATTCTGTACCCATGGTTACTCTCCGCACGGTGGCCGAGCATGCGGGCGTCTCGGCGGCTGTGGTGTCAGCCGCGATCTCGGGCAGCAGCACCGTTCGCATGAGCGAAGCCACTCGGCAGCGGGTTCTCGAGGCGATCCGTGAGCTCGGCTACGTGCCCAATCACGCCGCCAGGTCGCTGAAGACCTCCCGCACCGGCATCGTGGCCACGATCACGCCGAAGATCTCGAACCCGGTCTTCGACGAGGCGCTGCGCGGGGTGCAGGACGCTGCGGATGCCCATGAAGGCGTCGTGCTCATATCGGACTCCGATCGCATTTCCCCCGGAAGCAATCTGATGAGCCGCCTCGTCGGCACGGGTATGGCGGACGGTTTCCTCGTCCGGTTCATGGCGGTCGACAACGAGAACATCGCGGCGTTCACCACGCGAGGAGTGCCTTGCGTGATTCTGAACGGCCCGACCGACGGCACCCACGTCTGTGTATGGGTCGACGACCGTCAAGGGATCTTTCTCGCGACGGATCACCTCCTGGAACTGGGGCACCGGAGCATCGGGCTCATCGGCGGCCCACCGGTGCCCTTCACGACGGACGCCCGAGGGAACGGCTTTCGCGCGGCCTTCCGGAGCCGGGGGCTGACGCCTCCCGGCCGGGAGTGGATCCTGCCCGGGTACGAGCCTCACGACGTGAAGACCCGCCTGTCTTCCCTGATGCGCCGGGAAGACCCTCCCACGGCCGTCGTGATCGACAACATCGTGCTCGCGCGTGGGCTCATCGCAGCCGTCGCCGACCTCGGCCTGCGGGTGCCCGAAGACCTCTCCGTGATCGCCTATCACGACATCCCTCAGGCGGATTTCTACCGGCCGGCGCTGTCGACGGTGAAGATGCCGCTCTACGAAGCGGGCGTCCGCGGCTACGAGACGCTAAAACGGATGATCGACGGCGGACAGGGCCGCAGCGCCACCGTCCGCAAGCCCGCTCCCGAGATCATCGACCGGGGCTCCACCGCTCCCCTCCGTTAACGGGACGCCGGCCGGCGCCTGGCAGCGGCGCACCGCCGCGCATCATCGGCCGCGAGCCGGAATGTCCGGAGCGTCCTGTCCCCGGCTGCGGCGGTACGCGGTCGGCGTCGAGCCTGTTCCCGAGCGGAACGCGCGATAGAAGCTGGAGCGGGTCTGGAAGCCGCTGGCATGCGCGATCCGGTCGATCCCCCAGGACGTGCCGGCCAGAAGGCTCCGGGCATGGGCGATGCGCAGTTGAGTGACGTAGTGCCAGACGGACATGCCGAAGGTGTCCTTGAAGACCTGCGCCGCGTACGTCGGGTGGGTGTCCGCCCGTTCGGCGATCTCCGCCACGCAGAGCCGCTCTGTGTAGCACCGGGCGATGACCGTCAGCATCCGCTCCGCGGCGGGGGAGTGGACCGTTCGCGGGCGCACATCCAAGCCTCCGGTGGCGGCGAGGCGGGCGAGGCGGGCGACCATTTCGAGTAGGCAGACCTGGTGACGAGAACGCGCGCCGTCACTCAGCTCACCGACCCAGCGGGACATCAGCAGTCCGTCGTGCGCGGCTTCTCGCGATGACCCGTGGAGTACGCCCCCGGCCAGGAGCGAACTCACCGCGGACTGTGTCACCGGCTGACCGGTCAGCGCGCCCAGCGGCGCGGTGGCCCAGATAAGTTCCACCGGCCCCTCGGTGTGCATCAGGTGGGGATAGCCGCCCCAGAAGGCGGTGAGCCGACCGGTGCGCAGTTCGATCGTGCGCGCGCCGACCTCGTACCAGGCGGTGCCGGCCAGGAGGAGGTTGAACTCGACCTCAAGGTGCAGATGGCCCCGGGACATGGCAACAGTCGTCAGACGGGACGCGTCCAGCCCGATGGTGTGGACATCGGTCACATCTCCAGCCATCGGCTGCGTCCTCTGACATCGGCTGCGTCCTTCGCCACTGGCTACGTCCTTCGCCATCGGACCCTCCCCGGCAGCACCTTGAGGTTATGCGACAGCCTGGCCGGTTGAGGAAGATGCTCCGCGTCCACCCGTCCCGGCACAGTGGGGCCGCACCCAACTACCGACCCCATCTCTTCCGGGAGACAACATGGCCGTGCGCGAGCCCAGTTCCCTCGATGACTTCCTGTTCGACCTCAACGGATACCTGGTCCTTGAAAACGCCGTGGACGAGGTGCTGCTGAGCAGGCTCAACGCCGAATTCGACGCGTTTCCGCAGCACATCGACCGAGGTGAGTGGTACCGCGGCGGGCAGCGTCGCGACTACACCCCGGAGACCGGTTTCGAACTGCACCAGGCCGTCACCGCGGGTCGGCCGTTCGAGGAACTGATCGACCACCCCAGCTGGTTCGGGCTCGTCAGCCACTATGCCGGTGAGGAGGACAGCTACGTGGCAGGGGTCTGCATCGACGAGTCGATCGCCTCCATTCGTAGCACCGGAGGACACCACCCCGTCCACTCCGGCGGCCACCGGGGCGCGATCCGTGGCCAGTACCACCACGCCCATGGCGTCTTCCGCTGCGGACAGGTCAACATCATCCTCGCGCTGACTGATATCGGGCCGGGCGACGGGGCGACCATGGTCGTGCCCGGTTCGCACAAGTCGAACCTGCCGCACCCGCTGGCCGGCGGCCACGACGGCGACCGGATCGACATGCTGCCCGGCGCGGTGGAGGTCCATCTGCGACGCGGCGACGCGCTGTTGTTCGTCGACGGGCTCATGCACGGTGGCTCCTCCCGCGTCAATCCGGGTGAGCGCCGGGTGCTCATCTACCGGTACGGGCCGATCTGGGTCGCCAGCCGCTTCGGATACGCCTACGACCAGGCATGGCTGGACACGCTGACGCCGCTGCGGAGAAGTGTGCTGCAGCCGGTGCCGCCGGTCCGTACGGGTGACCCGATCAGGAGCGAGACGAGCGCTCCCCAGCGGGAGCTCCTGGGGAGCGGGGCGGAACAGGCCTCGTGAGTCCACCGACGCGGACCTGCCCGCCCCGCCACCAGGCGTCCTCGTCCCTACAGCGCGCCGAGGGTTTTCATGCCGAGGCGGCCGGCCTTCGCCGGAGTACGGGTGCAGGGAGAGCCCGACCCGACCTGATAGTCGTCCGGGTTCTGGCTGTCGGCGTCCCTGAAGCGGGGGTCGCCGACGGTGGCCCGGGCGTCGACCTGCTGGGGCGGACGGTTCGACCAGCAGTTGGTGTCGAAGCGGAGGCCGGAGCCGCTCCCGATCTGCAGCAGGCCGTACGACGGGGCCGCGAACACATTGTTGACGAGGCTGAGGTTGTCGACCGTGCGCTCGTCGGGCGTTCCGCCGACGACGACGAGCGCCTCGGAGACCTTCGCGAGGCGTGGCGGCCGGGCGAAGGTGTTGTGCGCGACCGTGACATCGCGCATGCCGCACGCCTCGACGGCGTTCCTGCGGGTGTCGCACTCATAGGGGTAGTAGCTCAGGGCGGCGGCGGAGCCGCTCACCACGTTGCGTGTGATCGACAGATTCCGCAGGGGTATGAAGCCCCGATAGTTCTCCTGGGCGAGCTGGATACCCGCGGCGGGCCGGGTGTTGCGCTCGAAGGTCTTCTTGCCGGTGCTGGTGATGAAGTTGCGGTCGATGCTGACCTGCGACGCATTGTCGACGTAGACGTTCACGCTCCAGTTGTCGCGGACGGTGTTGCGCGAGACGGTGCAGTCGGTCGACAGCAGGCAGTCGATGCCCTCGCCGAAGTTCTCGTAGACCTCGTTGCCGGTGATGGTCACGCCATCGGTGTTGTGGGCCACGACCGCGGGACTCCAGTCGGCGCCCTGGGGCCGGTGCGCGGGGCTGTGCCGGGTGCTGGTTCCGGTGACCTCGTTGCCGTCGAGCAGGATCTGCTGGTTGCGTCGCTTCGCGGTGCCCAGCGAGTTGATTCCCGCGTTCTTGACGTTGGAGACCTTGGTGTTGCTGATCCGCACATGGGTGGACGCGTAGACGGTGATGCCCGCACCACTGGGGTTGTTCCGGCACGTGAGGTTGCGGACCACGACGTACTCGGCGTGGTTGACCGCGAGGCAGTTCGGGCCCTGGAAGCTCTTGAGCGGCACGGTGGGCGCCTTGCTCATGTCGATGCCGGAAGCGGGTCCAGCGCCTTCGATGATCAGCGGGCGTCCCGGCGTTCCCGACAGGTTGACCGCGGATTCCTTCGTGGGCGTGTGCATACCGTGCAGCCGGATGAGACGACCGGCGGGCCCGCGCTTGCGGGCGGCCTCCAGCGCCGCGTCGAGGGTGGCGAATTCGTTGTCGCCCTGGGCGCCGGCCCGTACGACCAGTACCTCGACCGGCGCGGCGTTGCCTTCCCACGCGGGGGCCGGTACGCGCGCGGAGGCCGCCCCGATCTCGTCGGCGGCCTTCTGTTGAGGAACTCCTTTTGTGGCTGAGGAGTTGGGCGCGCTGCTGCCGGGCGCTGGCGATGTCGGACTCCTCTCGGCCTCCGTCCCGCCGCCGGCGCCGGGTGCTTCCCGTGCGTCCGTGCCACTGCTGCCGGATGCTTCCTGCGTGGGGGCCGACTCTTGCGTCCCGTCCCTGTCGCCGGTGGCGCAGCCGGCCAGAAGCGTCACCACGCTCAAGGACACGGCGGTCCTGGCCAGGAGACGGGCGCGGGCCGGCTGATGAGTGGGGCGTCTGAGGGGCGGCTTCGTCGTGACAAACACGTGCTCTCCTGCTCGAGGCAAGGTCGTTGGGGGAATGACGCGGTCTCGGGCGATCCAGGCCGGTCGAGGGTGAGACGCCCCGGCGCCCGGCCCGCGTCCAGGTGTGTCCGAGGAGGACGGAAGGCTGCCCTGCGGCGACGCTGTGAGCGTCGACGTGCAGGTGCCGCGAGATGTGCCGTCGCCTGTCCGGGACCACAACGCAGGTGTGATCCGGGCGAGTTGGCGCGACGACCGTAACAGATGGCGAAGCCGCGACTCCACGTCGCGCGTAATGGCCGAGGTGCCCGGAGGCTCAACGGGTGCGGCTCCTCGGGTGCTTCTGCCGCCGTCCTCGAACTCAGGCTGAACGAGGCGTTGATTTTTCGATTAATCACTGCCAGCCTTGGGCCGCGGTCGGTTTGAAGCCGAGTCCTGTACCTCGATGATGGAGTCGCATGATGCGCCCTGTTGACGGCGTCCGAGATCGTTCCCCCCGCATCCTGTTGGTTTCTTCCTGGCAGACGATCAACATCGGGGACGTTGCTCACAGTCCCGGCGCCCTGAGAGCCTTCCAGCGTTTCTGCGAGGGTGCGGAGGTGACCCTGTGGGCGTGGTCATCCGGCGAACGAGAACGGAAGATGTTCGCCCAGTACTTTCCCGAGGTCACCCTCTTCGAGGAGCGGCTCGTCGAGGGGGAGGCCCCCAGCCAGAGGATTCTCCGGCTCTTCGAGGAGTCGGACGTCCTCGTGCACGGTTCCGGCCCGTCCATCCTCGCCCGCGCGGAACTGGAGGCCTGGCGTGCTCACACCGACAAGCCCTACGGCTTCTTCGGCGTGACACTCGACCCTCTGGCGCAGGTCGCCGGGCCGGGTTTCTTCGGCACCCTCGACGAGGTGACGGCGATGGTCGAGGCCATCTCACAACCCATCCTCAGTGAGGCGGACCGCGGCCTGCTGGAGGGAGCGGCCTTCCTCTACTGCCGGGACTCGCTGTCGGTGAAGTACCTCTGGAGCCAGGGCCTGATGTCCGCCTCGTTCATGCCCGACGCCGCGGTCTGCTTCGATCTGCAGGACGCGGAAGAGGGGAGTGCGCTGCTCACCCGGCTCGGCTGCGGCGAGGACTTCGTCTGTGTGGTTCCCCGGCTCCGGTTCACCCCTTATCACCGGATCTTCGACCGGGAACCCGAGCGCCGACATGTGCTGCAGGACGCGGTGAACGCCGCCTTCGAGCAGTCCGACATGGACGCCCTCCGGGAGATCGTGGAGCATCACGTCCGCCGGACGGGACAACACATCCTGATCTGCCCGGAGATGGAGCACGAAGTGCCGCTGGCCCAGGCGCACTTCGGCCCGGGCGATCTCCCCGCCGAGGTCGCGCCGTATGTCCACGTCGTTCCGACTTTCTGGTCCCTGACGGAGGCCGCCGCGGTCTACCGCCGAGCGGCCGCGGTGATCAGCATGGAGTGCCACAGCCCGCTGATCGCACTGGCGGCCGGTGTGCCCGGGATCTACCTTCGCCAGCCCACGGACACCATCAAGGGCCACATGTACCGGGACCTCGGTGTCGGCGGGCGGCTCGTCGAGGCGGGGCCGACAGCGGGCCGCGACGCCCGCACGGTGCTGGACGAGATCATCTCCGACCAGGAGGGAGCCCGCCGGACGACGCTGGACGTGCGTGCCGCCGCGGAGTCCGTGATCAGCGAGGCCGTCGAGACGATCCGAGGGACGGTCGCCGGGGCCGTCACCAAGAGCCGGTGACGGCTCTCCCGTACGGCCTCCCGCCCCGTCCCAGCTGAGGTGTTCCGGCCTCACCCGGTGCTCGCGCACCCCGGCGCGACACCACGCTGGCTGCTCCGACCGAGCCGCCGCTGACGCCAGTCACATCGTGTAAAGGTTCGCCGGGCCGCATCGTCGTACCGGCCGTACGCCCACATACCTTCGTGGGACCACATCGCGCACATCAGCAGGTCGCCCTCACGAGCCGAACCGGGCAGACCGCTTGCTCAGGTGAAGAAAGCAGGATCCGGCGTTGTCGAACGATGTCTCGAACCCCGTCCCCAGCGAAGACGGCCCCGGCCATCCGCCGCGGATCGCCGACCGCGAGCTGTGCGACCGCTACGGCGAAGTGCCCACGGCAGCCATCAACGACGTACTCCGGGCGCACGGCCTGCTGCATCAGGTACTCCCGTCGGCTGTCGCACCGCTGAATCCGACGTCACGCACCGCCGGTATCGCCTTCACGATCAAGGGCTCGAAGAGTCTGGTTCTCGACAACGAGATGGCGGAACGCGCCGCGATGCTCGAAGCGATCACGAGCGACTCGGTGTGCGTCTGGGACACGTCGGCGGACGACGAGTCCGCTCAGTGGGGCGAGGTGATGACCCTGGCGGCGATGCGCCAGGGTGCCCGTGGAGCGGTCGTCGACGGTGGCGTGCGGGACACCGAGAAGCTGCTCGAGCTGGGGTTCCCCGTCTTCTGCCGGTACCGCACGTCCAACGGCATGCTCGGCAGGTTCCGGATGTCCGCCTGGCAGACACCGGTTCGCATCGGCTCGGTGACCGTCGAGCCCGGTGACGTGATCGTCGGCGACCTGGACGGCGTCATCGTGGTGCCCAGGAACCGGGCTGCCGAGGTCCTGCTCGCCGCTGAGGCCGTCAAAGAGCAGGAGAACGACATCAAGTCGCTGATCCACGACGGGCTGACCCCCCGAGAGGTGGTGGAGCGCGGTGGGTATTTCTGAGCGGACCCCGCAGGGGCTCATATCGCCTGCCGCCGAGCCGGCCTCACTCGCCGTGGACCTGTACGACCACTACGAGCGGCTCGGCGAGGTGAAGGCCTACTACGGACTCCTGGCCGTCTACGCACTGGCGCGCGTGGGTCAAGTCACCGGGAACTCCGAGGTGCTGGACCGTGTCGAGCGAGTACTGCGCCGGTTCCCCGAGGAGATCGAGCATCCCCCGTACAACTTCCCCAGCTATCGGATCGGCGGGATGGCGCAGAGCTTTCTCGTCGCCCAGGGACGGATGCCGGAGCGTCGGGAGTGGGTGCGTGAGTACGCCGAGGAGATGATGACGGCGCCCCGCGACGGCAAGGGCATCCTCAAGCTCCCACACACCTCCGGCGAGCTCATCTGGATCGACGCGGCGATGGCGGCGACCCCCTTCCTCCTCCAGGCCGGGCAGGCACTTCGGGAGCGCCGGTACATCGACGAGGCCGTCGACCAGGCGGTGCTCCTCTACGACGAGCTGCTGGATCCCGCTAACGGTCTGCTGCACCAGTGCCGCGGATTCATCGCCCCGGGAGTCTTCTCCCAGGACCACTGGGGACGCGGGAATGGCTGGGGGTACTTCGCCCTGGCCGAGCTGGTGCGCGGCCTGGCCCCCGACGACCCCCGCAGGGGCGAGGTGGTCAGCCGGTTCCGGGCCCTGTCCCAGGCGCTGCTGCCGCATCAGAGCTCCCGGGGCCTGTGGCGGCAGGAGATACCGCTGCCGACGGCCTGGGAGGAGTCCTCCGGCACCGGCCTGATCCTCTACGGCATCGGGGTGGGGATCGAGCGCGGCGTCCTCGAAGGGCCCGTGTGGCGCGACGCGCTGCGCCGTGGCCTGACCGGTCTCACCGGCAGCTGCGTCAACCAGGACTTCTCGATCGAGAACAGCTGTCTGGGCACGCTGTGCCCGGGAACCGGCGACGCCAGGGGCACCGTCGAGGCGTACCTGACCGCCCAGGCCCCGTTCCGCGACGAGCCGCACGGCTGCGGGCCGCTGATCCTGGCGCTGAGCGTCGCGCCCGTCGTGGGCGTGGATGGCGTGGTCCTGCGCGCCGAACCGCAGCAGACCACGTTCCTGGAACCATGGAAGGGGCGCCACGCTCATGGCTGATCACATACGGGGCGGCCGCACCGCGTCGGACGAGGGCAGGGCCGTCACGGTGAGGCAGGCCCGCCTGCCTCAGGTCCCGGGCGCCGCGAACGGCTCCGGCACGGCAGGCCCGAACGACGACAAGCGCCAAGGGGCCCGGGCCGGGCGCCGCGACCGGCGCAGGCCGGCCAGGACCTCGCGACGCCAGCGACTCGTCCGCGACCGGGCACTGCTCCTGATGGTCCTGCCGGGCCTGCTGTTGTTCATCGTCTTCCACTATCTGCCGTTGCTCGGCAACGTCATCGCGTTCCAGGACTACGTGCCGTTCATCGGCATCCCGGACTCCCCGTTCGTGGGTCTGCGGAACTTCGAGACACTGTTCGCGGACCCGGCGTTCTGGAACGCCGTCCGCAACACCCTCGTCATCACGCTCCTCAACCTGGTGCTGTTCTTTCCCGTCCCGATCGCGATCGCGCTGCTCCTCGACAGCCTGTTCCACGAGCGGATCAAGGGCCTCATCCGCAGCGCGATGTTCCTGCCCCACTTCATCTCCTGGGTCGTCATCGTCGCGCTGTTCCAGCAGATCCTCGGCGATGCCGGCGTCATCAACCAGTTCATGCTGGACCGGGGCTGGGACACCATCGACGTCATCGGCAACGAGTCGCTGTTCAAGCTGCTCCTCGTCGCCGAGGTGACGTGGAAGGACGCGGGCTGGGCGTCCATCATCCTGACCGCGGCGCTCGCCTCGATCGACTCCAGCCAGTACGAGTCGGCCGCTGTGGACGGGGCCGGGTACTGGCGGCGGCTGTGGCACGTCTCCCTGCCGGGCCTGCGGCCGGTGATCATCCTGCTGCTGATCCTCCGGCTCGGGGACGCCCTGACGGTGGGCTTCGAGCAGGTCCTCCTGCAGCGCTCTAGCGTCGGCCCCGAGGCCGCCGAAGTACTCGATACCTACATCTACTTCTTCGGGGTGGAGAACGGAAACTGGTCGGTCGCCGCAGCGGCCGGTCTGTTCAAGGGGATTGTGGCGCTGTTCCTGGTGCTCGGCGCGAACAAGCTTGCCCACAGGTTCGGCCAGGACGGGGTGTACACGAAGAAATGAGCCGATACGCAGCCAACCGCCCGGCGTGGATGGAGAAGCCTTCCCTGCTCGCCCGCATCGTCAAGTTCACCGTGCTGGCCGCCCTTCTGGTCGCGGTCGTCTTCCCCTTCCTGGTCGTCCTCTCGACCAGTGTGTCGAGTCAGGAGGCGATCTCCCGCGCGGGAGGCATGGTGGTCCTCCCGACGGACCTCTCGTTCGCCGCGTACACCGAGATCCTGGGCGGCGGCGTGGTCAGCCGGGCCGTCGCCATCAGCCTCCTGATCACCGTCGTCGGCACCCTCCTCAGCGTGTCGTGCACGGTGCTGGCGGCCTACGGGCTGAGCCGGCGCGACTCGTTCGCCCACGGCCCCCTGCTGACGATCGTGTTGCTGACCCTCCTCTTCACCCCGGGCATCATCCCGAGCTACCTGGTGGTGAAGCAGCTGGGGCTGCTGGACAGCTACTGGGCGCTGATCCTTCCGACCGCGATCAACGCCTTCAACCTCGTGATCCTCAGGAACTTCTTCCTCGAGATCCCCTCGGAACTGCGGGAAGCCGCGCGCATCGACGGGGCGGGAGAGCTCACGATCCTGCGACGCGTCGTCCTCCCGCTGTCCAAGGCGATCGTCGCCGTCATCGCGATGTTCTACGGAGTCGCGTACTGGAACTCCTTCTTCAGCGCGATGCTCTACATGACGACGGAGTCGAAGTGGCCGCTCCAACTGGTCCTGCGGGTCTTCGTGCTCGAAGGCCAGGACATGGCCGTCTCCGGCGAAGCGCCGCCTCCGCAGCAGGCCCTGCAGATGGCGATCGTGGTCGTCGCCATCATTCCAGTCCTGATCGCCTTCCCGTTCGTGCAGCGGCACTTCACCAAGGGAGTCATCACCGGCGCCATCAAGGGCTGACCCGGTGAGGACCTCGCGATCCTCCTGTCTGCACCCCCAGCCGTCCCCGCATCACCCCCGGGCCGTTCCTCGGTCCGCCAATCCTTCCCGCGCTCCCTCGCAGCGCCTCGGCTGAACAGCCGACGACCGTCACGTCCGTCCATCTCCGAAGGGTCAGTGAAGCCATGAGCCGCTCCAGCAACCTCCCGAACCCACCGCTCGACAGACGGCGGTTCCTGTCCCTGGCCGCGCTGGCCGGCGCCTCGGTCGGCACCGGTCTGCTGACCGGCTGCAGTTCCAGCGGATCCGGGGGCAGCGGCGCCGGGGGCGGCGCCGCCGTCGACCTGCCGACGTTTGTCGCGCCGAAAGGGCTGAAGCCGGACCTCCCGGGCACGTCGGCCGGTGTCGCACCCGGCTACTTCAATTATCCGGACCAGCTGATCCGGACGGTCGACAAGGCGCCCGGCAGCGGCACCGAACTCAAGTCGATGGTCATGACCTTCTCGCCGGCTCCCGCCCGCTCGAAGTACTTCGAGGCCGTCAACAAGGCCCTGAACGCTCCCGTCGACCTCGTGATGGTGCCCGCGGCCGACTACGCGCAGCGCTTCAACACCGTCGTCGCCGGCGGCGATCTTCCCCACACCATGGAGATCGTGTGGTACCTCGGTCTCCCGCGGCTGACCGAGTTCCTGCGGGCCAAGTGCGTCGACCTGTCGGACCACCTGTCCGGCGACGCCGTGAAGAAGTACCCGAACCTCGCGGCGATCCCCACGCCGAGCTGGAGCGGTGTCCGGATCAACGGCCGCATCTGGGGCATCCCCATCCCGCGCAACCCCTTCCAGCCCGCGCCGTTCTACCGCCGGGACATCGTCGAGGCACGGGGCGTCGCCCTTCCCGCGAACGCCGATGAATTCATCTCGTTCTGCAAGGAGTTCACGAACCGCAGGCGCGGCGAGTACGCCATAGCCGGCACGAACCCCGCCAACCCCTTCGGCATCGACTACTACCGGGGCATGTTCGGCGTGCCCAACGGCTGGACCGAGGACGGCGGGAAGCTGACCTACTTCATCGAGACCGACGCGTTCCGGGAATCGGTCGCCTTCAGCAAGAAGCTGTGGGATGCGGGCGTCTACCACCCCGACAGCCCCTCGATGGACCAGAACAAGGGCGCGAACCTCTTCACCACGCGCAAGGCACTGATCACCTTCCGCGGAAACCAGGGGTGGGGAACGATCCAGCGGGACGGGCAGAGCGTCGACCCCGACCTTCTGGTGGGCGCGCTCCCGCAGATCGGTGCCGACGGCGGCCCCGGGCAGAACAACCTCGGCGCGGGCTCGTTCGGCATGACGGTGATCACGAAGGCTGCGGAGGACCGGGTCGAGGAGATCCTCGCGATCGCCAACTACCTCGCCGCGCCCTTCGGCACCCAGGAGTACGACCTCGTCAACTTCGGCCAGCGCAAGGTGCACAGCACCGACTCCAAGACGGGCCCCGCCCTCACGAAGCTGGGGCAGAAGGAGATCATCCTCTCCTACCAGTACGTGGGCGCCGCCGAACAAGTCCTGTTCGACGCGCAGTACGTCGACGAGTACGTCAAGCCGGCCCACGCATGGCAGAGCGATCTGTCGAAGAACGGCGTGCGAAACGCTGTGCACGGCCTGACGTCCCCGACGGAGTCGAGGGTCGCCTCGTCGCTGCAGACCCTGATCGACGACACCGTCACCTCGGTCACGGTGGGACGCAAGCCGATGTCCGCGCTCGACGACCTGGTGAGCCAATGGAAGGCACAGGGCGGCAAGCAGATCAGGACCGAGTACGAGAAGACGCTCGCCAAGCAGTGAGGCGCCGTGCGCCCGGCGACTCCTGTCCGAACCGGGTGCGCCGCACGCGTCCGTGCACGCACCCCCTTGATCCCCGGAGGGGCGCCGCTCACCCCTGACGCCCCGCGCGGCGTCCCTCCGGCCCTCCCGCACGAAAGGAAGGAACACCGTCCGATGCCCCTTCATGTCGCGGACGACCGCAGGGCGTGGTTCCTGTGCACACCCCGCACGCTGTACGCCGTCGCCCTGTCCGAGAACGGGCTGCCCGTGCAACGCCACTGGGGCGCCGCACTGCCGCGAATCGACTGGGAGACGGTACGCCGAGGTGAGCAGCCACGGTGGCAGACGGACAGTGCTCGTCCCGCCCAGCTCGAGCAGGAGATCATCCCGGACGGCGGTCTCGGCTGGGCGCTGCCGGGGCTGCAGGTCGAGTTCCCCGGGAACGTCCGGGCTCTGGAACTCGAGTACGACGGATACGAGATCACCGAGGGCTCGCACCAGCAGGACCTGCATCTGCGGCTGCGGGACCGGTTGTTCCCCCTGACCGTGACGCTGCATTACGCGGTGCGGGACGACACCGACGTCATCCGCCGGTGGCTGACGCTCGACTGGGCCGAGACCGCCACGGGAGACCTGACCGTGCTGCGAGCGGACTCCGCCTCCTGGCGCGTCGAGGAGGAGGACGACCCGTGGTTCAGCACGGTTCACGGCCACTGGGGGGCGGAGAGCCGCCTGCGCCGCTCCCCGGTCCCCGACGGTGAACTCACGCTGACGGCCCGCACGGGAACGACGAGCCACCACCACAACCCCTGGGTCATGCTGCATGCCCCCGGAGTGTCGGAGGACCAGGGGCAGGTGCGCGGCGTGGCCCTCGCCTGGAGCGGGAGCTGGCACCTCACCGTGCAGCGGCGGGCCGAGGGAGATGTCGCCGTCGGCGCGGGCTTCGGGCACGAGGGAGTTCACCTCCGGCTCGCGCCCGGCGACTCCTACGAAGGCCCCGCCTCGCTCGGCCTGTACACGGTCGGCGGGTTCGGTGCGGCGTCCCGCGCGTGGCACGACTACCTGAACGCGCACGTCAAGCCCTCGCCCGACGAGGTGCGACCGGTGCTCTACAACGCTTGGGAGGCCACCGAGTTCGACGTCCGCGAGGCGGACCAGATCGCTCTTGCCGAGCGTGCGGCTCGGCTGGGAGCGGAGCTGTTCGTGCTGGACGACGGCTGGTTCGGTAGCCGCGTCGACAGCAGCCACGGCCTGGGCGACTGGCACCCGAACCCCGAGCGCTTCCCGAAGGGTCTGCACCCGCTCGCCGGTCATGTGCGGAGCCTCGGCATGGGCTTCGGGCTCTGGGTGGAACCCGAGATGGTCAACCCGCACAGCGACCTCTACCGAGCCCATCCCGACTGGGTGCTGCACTTCCCCGACCGGGTCCGGCACGAGGCGCGCAACCAGCTCGTCCTCAACTTCGCCCGCCCCGACGTCCAGGAGTGGGCACTGCGCTGGCTGGACGACCTGGTCGGGGAGTACCGGCTGGACTTCCTGAAGTGGGACATGAACCGCCCGTTCTCCCAGGTGGGCTGGCCCGAGCGTCCTGCCGACCAGGGGTGGGTCTGGTACCGCCACACCGAGGCCGTCTACCGCGTCATGGACGTGCTGCGGTCGCGTCATCCGTATCTGCGGATCGAGTCCTGCTCCGGCGGCGGCGGCCGGGTGGACGCCGGCATCCTGCAGCGGGTCGACCAGTTCTGGACCTCCGACAACACCGACGCGCTGGACCGGCAGACCATCCAGCACGGCTTCTCGCAGCTGTACCCCGCCTCCGTCATGTGCAACTGGGTGACCGACTCGCCGAACCCCATGTCGGGACGGGCCGTGCCGCTGGAGTACCGCTTCCACGTCGCGATGGCCGGGGTGCTCGGCGTGGGGGGAGACCTCAACCGGTGGAGCGAGGCCGAACTGGCCGAGGCGGCCGGCCTTGTCGCGCAGTACAAGCAGATCCGCGCGACCGTCCAGTACGGACGCCAGCACCGGGTGGGCGGACGACCGGGGCACGAGCCGAACGGCGTGCTGTACGTCGGAGCCGACGAAGCGGTGCTGCTCGCCTACGAGCCTCGCCGCTCGTTGTATGCCGGACCTCGCCGGCTCCGACTGACCGGACTGGCCCCGGATATCCGCTACCGGATCGAGCACATGAGTGGCAGGGGCGAAGCGAGCGAGGTCAGCGGCGCGTTCCTCATGGAGCGCGGCCTGGTCGTGCACCCTGATCGTCTGACGCACCCGACCAACGGCACCCAGCGGTTCTCCGCGGAGGACTTCGTGAGTTCCTGCACGCGCCTGACCGCACTTCCCGGGCGCCAAGACGCCGGTGACCCGGCCGGAGAGTGAACCACCGACATGCCTGACTCCCTTCGCACCCTGATCGCGGCGAGCCGCGCAGCGTACGAGCAGCAGTTCGACGAGACGCACCTGGCGAGGCTGCGGCAGGTGGCCGAGCTGTGCGATCCCCCGTTCGTCGCCGACCTGCACCACCCGCGCCACGACCGCCTCCTGCGCGAGGTCCAGGTCCTTCTCACCTCCTGGGGGACACCGGCGCTCGACCGCGAGACCCTGGACCGGATGCCCCGGCTGCGGGCGGTGCTCCACTGCGCCGGGACGGTCAAGCAGCTGGTCGGGGACGCGTTCTGGGAGCGGGAGATCCTGCTCACCAACACGGCCGACGTCAACGCCGTACCGGTCGCCGAGTTCACCTTCGCGTCGATCCTGCTCGCCGGGAAGAAGGCACAGTTCCTCGCCCGCGCCCACATCGCGCGGAGCGTGGTGTGGAATGACGCACTTCACGCACCCTTCGGTCCACTGACCAACTACCGCCCCGAGATCGGGATCGTCGGCTTCTCCCGCATCGGGCGGCTTGTCGTCGAGCGGGTCAGCCGCGGCATGGTCGGGGCGACCTGCTGGGTCGTGGACCCCTATGCCGACACCTCGGCCGTCACCGCTGCCGGCGGTCGGCTCACCACGCTGGAACACATGCTCCCCAGGGTGTCGGTCCTGTCGCTGCACGCCCCGGCGCTGCCGGAGACCCGGCACCTGATCAGCGCCGAGCAGCTGGCCCTCCTCCCCGACCACGCCACCGTCATCAACACCGCCCGCGGGAGCCTCATCGACTCCGCCGCACTCGAGGCCGAGTGCGTGTCCGGTCGGCTGAACGCCGTCCTCGACGTCACCGACCCCGAGCCGCTGCCGACGACGAATGTCTTGCACACGCTGCAGAACGTGTCCCTGACCCCTCATATCGCCGGGTCGTTGAACACCGAGACACACCGCCTCACGGACCGCGCGATCGACGAGCTCGAACGACTCGCCCGCGGGCTGCCTCCCCTCAGCCCCGTCCGGCGGACAGATCTGGAGAGATCGGCATGAGCACAGCCCGAACAACGACCGTCCGGCAGAAGGTGTACGAGGTCCCTGAGGACCGGCGCCTCGCGCCCCACACGGGATGGACGCGCCAGCACCTCGCCGTCCTCGCGGACGAACTGCTGCTGGCGGTGCGGCCGTACGCCACCGCGGACCGTTCCCACATCCTGATCCCCGCGGGCGACGGCCGCGACGTGCGGCCGATCGACGGCCTCGAGGGATTCGCGAGAACCTTCCTGCTCGCGGCGTTCCGCCTGGCCGGAGAACGGGGTGAGGACCCGCTCGGCCTCGCCGAGTGGTACGCGTCGGGCCTGGCCGCCGGCGTCGACCCCGCGAACCCCGGCCGCTGGCCGCGCCCCGACGAGCACGCCCAGGCGAAGGTCGAGGCCGCGGCCCTGGCCATCGGCCTGTACTTCACCCGCGCTTGGGTGTGGACCCGCCTCACCGAAGAACAACGGGGCAACGTTGTCGCGTACTTGGCCAGTGTGCTCGGTACCGAGGGACCCAATACCAACTGGATCTGGTTCCGCCTGGTCGTCGAGCAGTTCCTCGACACGGTCGGCGGACCGAGCGACCCCGGCGACGTGCACGCCGATCTCCAGGCGCACGAGTCCTTCGTCCGGCCGAACGGCTGGTACGCGGACGGCGTCACGCGGGCGTTCGATCACTACAACGGGTGGGCCCTGCAGCTGTATCCCTTCCTGTGGCGGGGGATGGGGGGAGGGACGCAGGCCGCGGAGGCGGCCTACCGGGCGCGGTTCGACCGGTTCCTCGCCGACGCGGCGCGGCTCGTGGGAGCCGACGGCGCCCCGCTGGTGCAGGGGCGGAGCCTGATCTACCGCTTCGCCGCCGCCGCACCCTTCTGGACGGCGGCGCTCATCGGCAGCGACGTGCTCTCGCTCGGACAGCTCCGGCGCGCGGCGATGGGCGTGGTCCGGCACTTCGTCGACCACGGCGTGCCCGACGAGCGCGGCATCCTGTCGCTGGGATGGTTTCGCGCCTGGCCGGACCTCGCCCAGGCGTACTCGGGCACCGGCTCGCCGTACTGGGCGGCAAAGGGCCTGATCGGGCTGGCGCTGCCGGCCGACCACCCCCTGTGGAACGCCGTCGAGGAGCCGCTGCCGAGTGAGCGGTCGTCCATGGTGTCCGTGATCCAGGCTCCCGGGTGGCTGGTCAGCTCGACGGCCGCCGACGGCGTCGTCCGCGTCTACAACCACGGCACCGACCACGCCCTGCCCGGCGACGAGGTGAGTGACGAGCCGACCTACGCGCGCCTGGCGTACTCGACGGCGACGTTCCCGTTGCTGCGAGCGGAGGCAGGCCATCTTCCCGATTCCGCGGTCGTGGTCCGGGACGTGCGGGGCCGTACCAGCCATCGTGCGGGGTTCCAACGGCTGGCCACCGGATGTGACGCCGACGGGACGGCGTTCGGGTTCTCCCGGTGGACGAGCCGATGGATGGACCTGTACGAGGGCCAACCGGACTTCGCCCACGGCAGGCATGGCTCGAACCGGTACGGGCCCGTCCTCATGGTCGGGTCCGTCGTACGCGACGAATGGGAAGTGCGCCTGTTCAGGCTCGACGCACACCCCGGGGAGACCGCCCGCGCCACGTCCCTCGCCGTCACCGGATGGCCGGTCACCGGCGGCCGCTTGCTGGCCCTCGGTGGCGCCGCCGTCATCACCGACGGACTGCGCTCCAGCGTCCGACCGGTCCGCGGGAATCCCCGTAGCGGCGTCCAGACCGATCCCGACGCCACGCCGCTGCCCGGTGGGTCCGCCACACCCTGGCTCGTCTTCGACGAACCGGAGCGCGGACGGTGGCAGGCGGCGATTGTCGAACTGAGCGGGGCGGACCCGGCGCCGCCGCCGCGCGTCGCACTCGAGACCGACCTGTGCACCGTCACCTGGGGTGACGGCTCCACACATCGCGTACGTCTTCCCGACGTTATGGAGCCCGCCGCATGAAGACCCAGCCGCGAAGCCGCGCAGCGGGAGCACGGTGCACACCGCGCTTCGGAGTGAACTACGTGCCCTCGTCCGGGTGGTGGTACTCCTGGGTGGACTGGGACGAGACGGCAATCGCCGGCGATCTGGAAGCCATCGCCGCCCTGGGAGCCGACCACATTCGGATCCACTGCACGTGGCCGCTGTTCCAGCCCAACTCTCGTCTCGTCAGCCCGAGAATGCTGGACCATCTGGCGAGGCTTCTCGACCGTGCCGACGAGGCGGGACTGGACGTCGTCGCCGCCGTGTTCGACGGCTGGCTCAGCGGCTTCGAGTTCCGGCCGTCCTGGGTACCGAACCGGTCCGCCACGTTCAGCGACGAGTGCGTGATCGCCGCGCAGCTCTCGCTGCTGGACGCGATGGCGGCCCGATGCGGCGGCCATCGGCGCTTCCTCGGGTTCGACATCGCCAACGAGCCCAACGTGCTCACCGGTAGTCCCGGCGACTCGATCACGTTCCAGCAGGGCGACAGCTGGGTCACCCGCCTCTTGGAGCACTGCGAGCGCGTCGCGCCCGGCGGTCTGCACAACGTCGGCATGGACCACGATTGCTGGCTGACCTCGCGGCAGCCCTTCAGCCGGCAGGTGCTGGCCCGGACGGGTGCGGTCACTCCCGTTCACTCCTGGATCTACTTCACCGGGGCACTCGAACGTTACGGGGAGAACGGTGCGGGCAGCGTTCACCTGGCCGCGTACATGCTCGAACTCGCCAAGGCGTTCCACGAGGACCCGCACCGGCCCGTGTGGCTGCAGGAGTACGGCGCGTCCACGCGGTGGATCGACCCCGCGGCCTTCCTCATGGCCGCGACGCGCGCTGCGCTCGACGTGACCGGGCTCTGGGGTGTGACCTGGTGGGCTTCGCACGACATCTCCCGCGATCTCGGCGGATTCGACGAACTGGAGTACGACCTCGGGCTGCTCACGGTCGACAACGAGGTCAAGCCCGCTGGCGCCGCGTTCCGCCGTATCGCACAGGCGGCCCGTGGCGCCGCGTCCCCCGCACCACGCGCGCTCGAGCTGGTCCTCGACGACGACCGCACCCCGGATCTGGACTTCGCCGACGCCTTCTTCGCGCTCGTCGAGCAGGGGCTCCGGCCCGCGATCGTCCTGACGTCACAGACCACCGCCGATGCTCTCGCGCGGCGTGGCATCACAGCCCTTCACGACCCCTCATGAACCCGTCCCGCCGCGGAGCTGACGCGGCGGGACCCGATCCGAAGGCTGCACCATGAGTGAACTGATGGAGAGGCAGGTGGCGTTGAGCGCCCCGCGCATCTTCCCGACCGATTTCGCGTGGGGTACCGCGACCGCCGCCTACCAGATCGAGGGCGCCGCCCGCGAGGGAGGCCGCGGCCCCTCGATCTGGGACACGTTCTCGCACACCCCGGGTCGCACACAGAACGGCGACACAGGCGACGTCGCCTGTGACCACTACCACCGCTGGGCCGAGGACATCGAGCACCTCGTACGTCTCGGCGTTGGCGCCTACCGGCTGTCGATCTCCTGGCCGCGGGTCCAGCCCGGCGGCCGCGGCCCCCTGAACACCGAGGGCGTCGACTTCTACCGGCGGCTCCTCGACTCCCTACGGGAGCGCGACATCCGTCCCTACGTGACGCTGTACCACTGGGACCTGCCGCAGGAACTGGAGGACGCCGGCGGCTGGGCCAACCGTGACACCGCGCTGGCGTTCGCCGACTACGCCCGGCACATGGCCCGCGAGCTGGGTGACCGGGTCGAGGTGTGGACCACACTGAACGAGCCGTTCTGCAGCTCCTACCTCGGCTACGCCTCCATGATCCACGCCCCCGGCCGCACCGAACCGGAGGCGGCGCTTGCAGCCGTGCACCATCTCAACCTGGCGCACGGCCTCGCCATCCGGGCGATCCGCGAGGAGATTCCCGGCGCTCAGACATCGGTCACCCTCAACCTGCACCTGATCCGGCCCGCGGATCCGTCTTCTCCTGCCGACGCGGACGCCGTTCGGCATATCGATGCGCTGGCCAACCGGGCGTTCACCGGACCCATGCTCGACGGCGCCTATCCGCAGGACCTCCTCGCCGACACCGCCCACGTGAGCGACTGGTCCTTCGTGCACGAGGGCGACCTGGAGGCCATCCGCCAGCCGCTGAGCGTACTGGGTGTCAACTACTACTTCACGACACTCGTGCGCAAGCTCGTCGACGGGGGCACTCCCGAGCGGGCCGACGGGCACAGGAGCGGGGACATGTCTCCCTGGGTCGGGGCGGACGACGTCGAGTTCCCGGCCCAGCCGGGCCCGCTGACCGAGATGGGCTGGAACATCGAGCCCTCGGGCATGACCGAACTGCTGCTCGACCTGCACCGCCGCTACCCCGCGCTGCCGCTCGCCGTGACCGAGAACGGAGCCGCGTTCGCGGACGAGGTCACCGTGGACCCCGCCGGCCGGCGCCGTGTACACGACGACCGGCGGGTGCGCTACCTGCGGGATCACATAGAGGCCGTCGGGGCTGCCATCGACTCCGGGGCGGACGTGCGCGCGTACTTCGCCTGGTCCCTCCTGGACAACTTCGAGTGGTCCTACGGCTACACCAAGCGCTTCGGCCTCATCCGCGTCGACTACGCGACGGGGGAGCGCATCTGGAAGGACTCCGCACACTGGTATGCCCGGCTGGCGTCGACGGGCATGCTGCCCGACGCCACCGACGTCGAGCCACTCGACGTCTGACCGTCCGTCTCGTGGCCCGACGCCCGGATGCGGGGCGTCGGGTCCGCCTCAAGGCCGGGACCACGCAAGCACCGGCCAGGGCCCAGCCTTTGGACCTCTCTCGACGCGGTAAGGATCCGATGTCGCCTCGTCCGTCGGAGCCGCACGGTGCGCGCACCTCGTACGACCTGCTCGTCACCAAGATCGAGTACGTGATCGAACGAAAGCCCAACCCGAACTGGCGCATCCGCGACTTCGCCAACCCCAGCTCCACGATCCTCGCCTACTGCGTAGCGGGCCGCGCCCACTACCTCATAGACGGCACGGCCTACGAGATCACCGCCGGCGATGTGCTGTTCATGCCCGAAGCCGCCGCGCACACCGCGTCGAGCGACCCCGATGATCCGTGGCGCTTCGTCTCCACCGCGTTCACCCTCACCGACGAGGCACTTGAACCGCCGGAACCGGGCGCGGTCCCCGTCCTGACGAAGGGGATGCGGGCGGACGTGGCCCCCTATTTCCAGGAGATGTACACGGCCTGGGCGAGGAAGGATCTGGGCCACCTGCTCCGCATCCGTGGGGCGATCGCGCTCACGCTCAACAAGATCGTCTCAACCGGTGACGCACCGGAGCGCGTACCGCCGTACCAGAGAAGGATCAGCAAGGTGACACAGCTGCTCGCCGACAACTTCGACCGGAGCTACGCCGTCGAGGAACTCGCCGAGCTGTGCAACCTCAGCCCTTCGCACTTCCGGACGCTGTTCAAGCGCGCCACCGGGATGACCGCGACCCAGTACCAGCAGCACCTCAAGATCAACAAGGCGACCGAGTTCCTCGCCAGCGGTGAGTACAACGTCACCGAGGCGGCCCGTGCGAGCGGATTCCGTGACGTGTACTACTTCAGCTACCTGTACAAGAAGCTCACCGGGGTCAACCCGTCAGCGGTCGTGCGATCCTGACGCCTCATCAGCGTTAAGGGCTCAGCGGGCCAGCCACCCGCCGTCCACAGGCAGCGTGATGCCGTTGACGTAGGCGGCGGCGTCGGAGGCCAGGAAGACGGCTGCGCCGGCCAGGTCCTCCGCCCGCCCCCATCGGCCGGCCGGGATCCGGTCCAGGATCGCCCCGCTGCGGGCGGGGTCGCCGCGCAGGGCCTCGGTGTTGTCGGTGGCGACGTAGCCCGGAGCGATGGCGTTGACGTTGACTCCGTGCGGCGCCCACTCGTTGGCCAAGGCCTTGGTCAGACCGGTGATGCCGTGCTTCGCGGCGGCGTAGCCGGGAACGGTGACGCCGCCCTGGAAGCTGAGCAGCGACGCGGTAAAGATGATCTTCCCCTGCCCGCGTGCCGCCATGGCCGCCCCCACCGCACGGGTGAGCGTGAACTGCGCGTGCAGGTCGACCTGGAGCACGTACTCCCAATCGGCGTCGCTGTGGACGGCGGCCGGGGCGCGCCGGATGGCGCCCGCGTTGTTGATGAGGATGTCGACCGGTCTCGGTCGCTGGGTCAGCCGCGCGCCCAACCGCCGTACGGCGGCCGGATCGAAGAAGTCGGTGCGGATCGCCTCGAAAGCGCGTCCCGCGCCGGTGACGTCCTTCTCCACGGCGCTGCCCGACGGCTCCAGGTTCGCGCTGACGCCGATGACGTCCGCGCCGGCCTCGGCGAGCGCACGGGCTATCGCCCGCCCGATGCCGCGCCGCGCACCGGTCACCACGGCGAGCCGTCCGGTGAGATCGAAGGCGCTCACGAGGCGGCTCCCTGAACGGCGTCTTCGCAGCGCACGAGAACCTTCATCACGTCGCCGCCGCTCTCCAGCGCCTCGAAGGCCTCGGGCGCCTGGCGCAGCGTCACGACCTGACTGATCAGCCGGTCGACGGGTACCGCACCGTCCGCGACGAGCCCGACCGCCCGCTCGAAGTCGGAGCGGTCGTACAACCGGGCGCCGACCAGGGTGAGTTCCCGCCAGAAGAACCGGTGCAGGTCCAGCTCGCGAGGGTGCGGATGGATGGCAACCATGCACAGCCGGCCGCGCACCCCCAGCACGTCGACCGCCGTAGCCACACCGCCCGCGGCCCCGGACACCTCGAAGGCCACGTCCGCGCCCGCGTCCGCAGTCCACCGCCGCACCCGTTCCGGCACGTCGTCAGCGGCGTCCCAGGAGGGCAGCCCGAGACCGTCGGCGATGCGCCGCCGGTGAGGGCTCAACTCCACGATCCGGACATCGGCGCCCGCGGCCCGGGCCACCAGCGCGATGAGGACACCGACGGGGCCGCCGCCGACCACCACGACCTTCTCTCCCGCACTCACGGCGGCCCTGCTCACGTCATGTACGGCGACGGCCGTCGGCTCGATCAGCGCGGCCCGGTCCAGGGCGAGAGACGCGGGGAGCCGGACGAGCGTCGAGGCGGGCACGATCCAGTGCTGTTGCATCGCCCCGGGAGAGTCGATGCCGAGGAAGTCGAGGCCCCGGCAGATGTGGCGATGGCCGGCCCGGCACGCGGAACACGTGCCGTCCCAGCGCAGCGGCATCACGGTCACCGCGTCGCCGGGCTCCCAGCGCTCCACCTCCGGGCCGGTGCGCACGACACGGCCGGACATCTCGTGCCCGAGAACGGCGGGCCGGCTGACCCGCTGGTCCATGTCACCGTGGTAGATGTGCAGGTCTGTACCGCAGATCCCCACGTAGGCGGGGGAGAGTTCCACTTCCCCCGGGCCGGGCGCAACGGTCTCGGCAGGTGCCAAGTCCAGCGTGCGCGGGGCGGTATAGCGGACGGCAAGGGTCATGATGGGCGAAGATCCCTTCGACGGGGCACCGATGGTCGGTGTCGGACGAGAACAGGGCGGGAGCGGTCCCGCGACTCCTGGCCAGGCCGCTGACGGGGTCCGCTCGACTCGTGCCACCGTCGAGGCGACGCCTACGGCGGCCCGGTTCAGGCGTCACGCGCGTACGCGACCCGTGGACTCGAACTGGATGTCGTGGACGATGATGTGAGCCGGCCGCGACAGGACGAACATGATGGTGTCGACGACGTCGTCGCTCGACATGAGGGCGGTGCGGTCCACCGCCCGGTCCCCCCAGAACGGAGTGTCCGTGCCTCCCGGCGTGAGGTTGGTGACGCGCAGGCGCCTGTCCTTGACCTGCGTCGCGAACGCGCGGGTGAACATGGCGACGGCGGCCTTCGCCGTGCAGTACAGCGGCGCCGCCGGATTGGGGCGGAGACCGGCGAGCGAGCCGACGTTGATGATCAGAGCGTCCTGGTCGCGAAGGTGCGGCAGCGCCTGCGTGCAGGACAGGAACGTGCTGCGCACGTTGACCGCCATCACCTGGTCGAACGTCTCCGTGCTCGCGTTCCGGACATCGCCGGGAACCGAGGCCCCGGCGAGGTTGACGACGGCGTCGAGCCGGCCCAGTGCTCCGGTGGCCTCGGCGTAGAAGGCCTCCACGTCGCCCTCGTTGGTGAAGTCTGCGGCGCAGACGAACACCGCTGGATACGTGGCGCTCAGCTCCTTCAGCCGCTCGCGGGAGGTTCCCGCCGCCGCCACCCGGGCCCCCTGTCCCACCAGACGGTGAACGAGAGCCCTGCCGATCCCGCCGGTGGCACCCACGACGGCGATACGCCGCCCGGCCACCACCCCGTCGCCCTGCCGGGGAACTTCAGGGGTACGGGAAGCCGGACCCTGCGCGCAGCCGGCCTCAGGTGTGTCATTCGCATGTGCCATGGTGCCAGCATGGTGAGGCCGAGCAGTGCGGACCATCGGTGAGACGCCGGATGTTTGCTTGATCCGACCGCCGAGGCCGGGACCGTAGCCCCGGGGAACTCGTGCGCCCCGCGGCGACCGTCGGTTCGTGTAAATACACCCCCAATGACACAAGGGTGTTCGAGGGCCGCTCCCGGAATCATGGGAATCTCACGGAGCCGCGATCACCGGGAGAGTTGCGTGTACGAGCTGTCGGCAGACCGAAAAGCGGGTGCGCGGTTGGACGTGGCTGCCGTCAGGCGACGCATGGCGCACGACCCACGTGTGACCGAGCTCGTACGGGTGATCGCCGAGCGGGCGGCGCGATGGGTGCGCAACCCGACCCTGACCGTTCCCGGCGAGCTGCCCGCGTGGTGGCACGTCGCCTGGGAGCGTCTCGGGGACGTGGCGTTCGTCCACGCGTTGCGGCCGAGTCCGGCGGCGGCAGGCTGGCTTCACGCGGAGACGCTGCGCCTGTGCGCCCTCCCGGTCGATGCGTGGGTGGGACCTTCCTTCCGGCCCAGGCTGGATCCGCCGGTCGGCATGCTCGAAACCGCCCACGTCGGCCTGGGCGTGGCCGAGGTGCTCGAACTCGCGCCGGAGATCTTCACACCCGACGAGCGGAGCGTCGTGACGGACGCCCTCGTCGACCACTGCCTCCTCCCGTGCGAGCGCGCCCTGCTCGGTATGGAGCGAGGGGCCGATCAGTACGCGGTGAGCGGCGGCGAGGAAGGCACACCGCTCAACAACTGGTACATGGTGCTCCTCAACGCCGTCGGCGCCGTGTCCCTGCTGATCGGCGACGAAGACCGGACCGCCACCCTCACCGAGCGCTACGCGCGCGCGGCCGCCCTGTACAACAGCGACAGCTACGGGGAGAGCCTCCAGTACTTCGGGTACGCCTCCTTGCACCACAGCAACCTGCGCGAACTGCTTCTGGCCTACGGACAGACCCCGCTGCCGGACCTCGCCGTCCCCTACGCGGCGATGATGCCGTGGATCGCCCACTCGGCGATGTTCCAGGGCCCGAACGCCGAACTCGGGCCCGGCACTTACACCACGATGGTCAACTTCGGCGACTCCGCCATGACGGCACGTCCTCCGGCCGACCTTCTGACCAGCATCGCCGGGCGGGACGGTGGAGCCGAGCCCGCGGACGCGGCACTGGCCCGCTGGCTGTTCGACCACACCTACAGCGATCTCCAGCTGGAGCCGTCGGGCCTGTCGACCTTCGGATTTTTCTCCCAGATCGGCTGGCGGTCGGCCGTCAACCTGTCCGACGCGGTGGCGGCACGTGCTCCGCACGAGCTCTCGCTCCCCTTGGCGCAGTCCTTCGAGACCGGGACGGTCGCCGTCCGCGACCGGTGGGAGGAGACCAGGACGGTCCTTGCCGCGCAGGCCGGGAACACAGCGCTGAACGTGGACGGTCATCGCCACGACGACCACGGCAGCTTCGTACTCAGCCACGGCGACGAGCTCTTCTTCACCGATCCCGGCCACTGCTCCTACCGGTTGCGCGCCCAGCAGGAGGCGAAGCAGGCCGCGCAGCACAGCACATGGGTGATCACGGATCCGGTCACCGGCGCGACGATCGAGCGAAGCCACGTCCACGGCGCTCCCGTGGGCGACCGGAGCGGCCCTGAACACCGGGCGGGCGTCACGGTGTTCGGCGTGGATCTCGCGGACCGCTACCCGGCCGCCATCACCCGCGCCCGGCGGACCTGGATCACCCTGCTCCCGCACATCGTGCTCGTCGTCGACGACATCGCCGCCAGGGAGCCGGTCACCGTCGACACCCGCTTCCTGCTCAACGACCGCGACCACGCGCTGCGGGTGAACCAAGCCACGGACCAGCGGCTCGTCCTGCGACGGGGGGCGGCCGCCGCGAAGTTCTTCCTCCTGCGGGCCGAGGACGACGGCGGGCAGGTGTCGCCCCCGTTCCAGCGGAGCTGGACCGCCGTGCACGACATCTACCAGCCTCAGCCCAATGCCCCCACGCAGGGACGTGAGGGCGGCGGCGTCGTGTACAGCCTGGTCACCCCGCAACCCACGACGCGTCACCGGGCGGTGTACTCCATCGTGCTGGACGCCGACCGCGAGATCCGCGGCTGGCACGTCTTCATCACCGAGTCCGGCATCGTCGACATCGAGCGTCCGGACGGAACACGCACGCGGATCGACACGAGCCGACTCACCGCACACGACCCTGCCGGAGAGTAGTTCTCGTCAGGTCGTCCGGCCGGGGCTCAGGGTGCTTGTGACGGGGGCCCTCCTTGCCGTGCGGGGCCGCGGAGGAGGTGGCAGGGCGGTGGCCGGTGGCCGGTGCGGGTTCGGCGGCCTCGTCCGCGTGGCTGGTGCCGTGCGGGGTGTCGCCGTTCTGGCTGCGGGTGGCGATCAGCGACCAGACGATGGAGACGGTGATCGTTACGACGATGACGCCCAGGGTCAGCGGGATGGGCAGCTTGCCGACCGGGGTCTCGGACAGGATGAGCTTGACACCGGCGAAGGCGAGGAGGACCGCGAGCCCGTAGTGCAGGTACGCAAAGCGGCGCAGCAGTCCGGCGAGACAGAAGTACAGGCTGCGCAGTCCCAGGACGGCGAAGGCGTTGGCGGTCCACACGATGAACGTGTTGGTGGTGATCGCGAGGACGGCGGCGACGGAGTCGACGGCGAAGATCAGGTCGGTGGCCTCGATCGCGACGAGAACCACGAACAGCAGCGTCGCGATCCGGCGTCCGTTGACGCGGATGAAGAACTTGTCGTCGTGGAACGTCGGGTCGGTCGGGATGAGCTTCCTGACCAGGCGGACGACCGGGTTGCGGTCGGGGTGGACTTCCTCGTCCTTGGAGACGGCCATCTTCCAGCCCGTCCAGATCAGGAACGCGCCGAAGAGGTAGGCGGTCCAGAAGAACACCTGGAGCAGTTCGGCGCCGATGAAGATGAACACCAGCCGGAAGGCCAGCGCCCCGATCACGCCCCAGAACAGCACCTTGTGCTGGTAGGCGTCGGGGACGGCGAAGAACGAGAAGACCAGCGCGAAGACGAACACGTTGTCGATCGACAGCGCCTTCTCGATCAGATAGCCCGCGTAGTAGGTGGAGGACGCGTCCCCGCCCTGCCACGCCAGGAGGATCAGGCCGAAGCCCAGGCCAATGGCGATCCACAACCCGCTCCACAGCGCGGCCTCGCGGAAGCCGATCACGTGGTTGTCGCGGTGGGCGATCAGGTCGAGGCCGAGCATGACGCCGATGCCGACGGTGACCGCGGCCCACACCCACAGCGGGACCGCGAACGACAGTTCATTCATGGTTGATCGGCTTCCTGGTGGGAGACGACGTGGAGGTCCAGGGCATGAGGAGCGGGTCGGTGGCCGGGCTTTGAGCGGCGTACGGAGGGTGGGCCGGGCCCGGGCCACTCGTGGGACGTCACACAGGCGGTCACCTCCTCACGCCGGGCTTCGCGCGGGGGCGCGGTGTTGCGGGCACGTCGGGAGGGCGACGCACACACAGCGACACATATCTCGTGCCCCTTCGGCCACCTGTCGGGCGGCGGGTGTGGGCAGGCCCCGCTGGGCGAGTGTCCACACGTTGCGCAGCCCGGCCGGGGAGAGGTCGCACGTCCCCAGGCCGGCGCCGTTGACGGGCGCGGTGAATCGGGTTGGGGCGACGGCGTGACCGAAGGGGCCGCCGTGTGCAGCGGATGCTTCGATCAGGCTGTGCGCGTCCAGCCCGGTCGGCCCCCGGCCGGAGGCGACCACCAGCGGCGAGTGATGCCGGGCGGCCAGGGCCGGCACCCCGCCCGCAGCCCGCAGCCGCGGCTGCCCGCCACCGTCGGCCGGGACGAGGTGGACGACAGGGGTGCAGCCGATGTCTTCGGGCCGGTTGGTCACCAGCGCGGTGACCGGACGAGGCAGCAGGGGCAGGACTGGCGGACCTGAGGCGGCGAGCCGGGTGAGGGTCGGAACGGGCATCGTGACCCCCTTTCAGCGGGGTCGAGGCCAGTGGCGGGGGTGTCTTCAGCGTCACTCGACCGCGTGATTCCCGTCAAGAGTTACGCGAAAACTTTTTCGTCAATACATTTTCGCGAAAAGGTCTTGTTCATACGAAGTGAGCTTCGTATGGTGGAGGTCATGACCCAGCCTTCTGCCGCGCGCGGCGACCAGTGGACGTTCCTGACCAACCACGCCCGCGTCCTGATCGCCCTCGCCCGCGACCCGGAAGCGCGCGGACGCGACGTCGCCGACCAGATCGGCATCACCGAACGAGCCGTACAACTGATCGTCGCCGACCTCGAAGCGGCCGGCTACCTCACCCGCACCCGCGTCGGGCGCCGCAACCGCTACACCATCGACCCCACCGTGGCCCTGCGTCACCCGTCCGAGGCCGACCACCCCGTCGGTGACCTTCTGGGCACCTTCCTGCACCGCGAGGACATTCCCGCCGCCGCCGGCACGGGAGCCGAGCATGCCGCCTCGTAAAGCCATCCGCCCGGAAGTGCGGCCCGGAGCTGGGGTGTACGCACATCCTCTCCCCGTCGGGCGATCCGGGACCGACGTCTGACCGGCCGCTGGGCGTCAGGCGGGAGGGCAGGGCGCGGCCAGCGGCACCCAGGGCACTGGTGAGGCCGCGTGCACCAACGGTCCGCCGCGGATCGCGGCCGCCTGCATCACCGTGCACGCATCCAGCCCAGACGGCCCGCTGCGCGAGACAACCAGCACCGAACAGCCGTGGGCGACGGCCACGTCCAGCAGGCCCTTCGCCTCACCCAGGCGCCCGCCCCGGCTCGTCGGGCGGTGGTAGACGGCCGGCTCATAGGTGAGACCGGCGCGGGCCAGGCGCGACAGCGCCCGCCCCAGCACCGCACGGGCCGCCATGCCGTCCGGGCGAGGCGCCAACCGCGGCGGCAGTGGGGGCAGTACGGCGATCAGCAGCAACGGTGCACCCCGGGCGGCGGCGAGCCGCACTGCGACGTCGACCACGGCGGTGTCGTCCAGGCGGTCGGTCAGCGCCGCAGCCACCGGGAACCGCGGGCGCGGGCGGGGGGACGGGGCTGTGTCATCTGCGGCCGGCGCGAGGGGTGGGCGCAGAGCCTTCATGGCGGTCGCTCCTTCCGGGAGCGAGGAGAAGGGGCACCTCCAGCGTCGCTTTCGCCCTCAATGTACGTCAATACTTACGCGAAAGATTTTTCGCGTAAGTGGCATCGCATATCTCGATCGGCGGTGCTCGGCCCAGGCGCTTTTGGCGTCGGCGTCGGTGAAGAATCCGCTCGATCCTGGTCGTTCAATGACGCCCGTGAAGAGGCGAGGATCAGCGGCGGGGCAGCCGTGCAAGTCGCCCGGCCGTTGGTCACCCGGCCCGCGCGCTGCTGCTCGCCGAAGAGCCCACGGGGCGCGCCCGACACCGCCGCGGGCCAGAACGTCAGCGAACTGCAGATGGATCTGCACCGCGCCGGACACACCGTCGTGCTGGCGACACATGACCTGACGCTGGCGGAGGCGCGCGAACCGCACTGTGCACCCGGTCGACCGCCGCGGCGCCTTCGACTCCAACGCGCCCGCCGTCCGATGAGCATGTGCGGTACCGGCACGCTGGGCCGGTGTGCGCTATGAAACGCATAGCGAGCGGGAGTTCGGCCTGTACCTTGGCAGATCGCCGTCCCCGTCGGTCCGTACCCATTGACCAGCCACTCCCCGGGCGGTCAAACAAGAGCGACAGCGTCGCCGACACTCACCGGGCCGGGCACGACCACTGACGCCAGGGCGTCCAGCCGGGCGTCGTGCCCCTTCGCGATCGCTAGCAGCACCAGCGGTGAATGAGGCAGACCCGGCTGGGCCTGATTGGTCATGACACACCGTTCGCTGGAGCGCACGAACTCCACGCGCAGGGCATGCCCGAACCATGCCTTGCGTCCGAACCACTCGTCCTCGACGAAGGGGCGCGTACCGGGAGGCGTTCGCACCAGGAGATTCGGGCGGAAGCGCCGCTCGTCGACCGGAACACCGGCCACGGCCGCGCGCACCCAGTCGAGGGTGGCCGTAGTCAGGACGCTGAGGGGGAGCTGGTCGAAGTGGGAGACAGCTTGCTCGCGGGCCAGTTCGACGTCGTCCAGGCTGAGGTATCGACGTAGGTGGGCCGTCGGGGTATCCGGCGGAATCAACGGGTGTTCTTCCCCGAGCCGAAATTCCCTCGCCGTCGCGCACCGCGAACAGGCGGTCCCCGACGAGACCGCGAGGCTCGACGTCCGCTTGCCGCAGCTGTTCGCCCCCCTGTCGACTTGATCGGGTACCGCCATATGCGCTCGACTGTGCCCATCCCGTTCGTCATTGAGCAGACATGGCAGGAGCTTCCCTGCCCGATTCCGGGCGCAGAATGGGGTATTGGCACTCCGAGGCAATGCGATCGGGGCGTGATCACATCCCGGCCTGATGCTGAGCCGATCTTGGGGGTAGGGGGTCAGCGGCGGATGAGGCCGAGGTCGATGGCTGTGGCGACGGCCGCGGTGCGGGAGTCGACGCCGAGTTTGCCGTAGATGCGCGTGAGGTGGGACTTGACGGTGCCTTCGGTCAGGTGGAGGCGCGCGCCGATGGCTTGGTTGGACAGGCCGTCAGCGACCAGGGCGAGGACTTCGCTCTCGCGGCGGGTCAGGGCGGCACCGGGGGCGCGGAGGCGGTTCATCAACCGGTCCGCGACGGCGGGCGCGAGTGTGGTGCGTCCGGCGGCGGCGGTGCGTACGGCGGCGGCCAGATCCTCGGGCGGGGCGTCTTTGAGGAGGTAGCCGGTGGCGCCGGCTTCGATGGCGGGCAGGGTGTCGGCGTCCGAGTCGTAGGTGGTGACGATCAGCACGCGGGGGGCTTCCGGCCGGGAGGTGATCTGGGCGGTGGCTTCGGCGCCGCCCATGCCTTTGCCGAACTGCAGATCCATCAACACGACGTCGATGTCGCCTTCGGCGGCCCGGGCGACGGCGTCCTCGGCGGTGGCGGCTTCGGCCACGACGAGGAGGCCCGGTTCGGTTTCCAGAACGGCGCGCAGTCCGGCCCGTACGACGGGGTGGTCGTCGGCCAGGAGTAGACGGACGGGGGCGTCGTCGGTCACGTTCGGGCCTCACGCTGGGTCTGGGCCGGCGGGGTGAAAGGTAGTTGGGCGGCCAGGGCGGTGCCGTGGCCGGGGGCGGATTCGATGGTGAGGGTGCCGCCCAGGGCGTCCACGCGGGCGCGCATGGCGGCCAGCCCGAAGCCGCCTGCCTCGGGGTCGGGGGCGGGCAACTGGTCGGGGTCGAAGCCGTGTCCGTCGTCGACCACCTCTAGGGCGACTCGGTCGCCGAGGTAGCTGAGGGTGACTTCGGCGGTGGTGGCCTCGGCGTGGTGGACGGTGTTGGCCAGGGCTGACTGGGCGATCCGCAGCAGGGCGACCTCGTGTGCGATGGCGAGCGGGGCGGGGTCGCCGGTGAGGTGGAAGCGTGTGGGGAGGCGGTGGCGGGAAGCGGTGGTGGTGCACAGGCGTTTCAGGGCGCCGGCCAGGGTGGTGCCGTCCAACGTGGGTGGGGTGAGTGCGGCGACGAAGCGGCGGGCTTCGGCGAGGTTGTCGACGGCGGCCTGCCGCGCCTGGTCGACGTAGCGGGCCGCGTTCTCAGGGGCCTGGGGCAAGGCTCGTTCGGCGGCACGCAGCAGCAGTTGGATGCTGGAGAGGCTCTGGGCGAGGGTGTCGTGGATCTCGCGGGCCAGGCGGTCGCGTTCGGCCAGCACACCCGCGGTGTGCTCGGCGGCAGCCAGATCGGCGCGTGTGGCGGTGAGTTCTTCGATCAGTCTGCGGCGGTGTTCGCTCTCTCGGTACAGGGCCTGGTATCCCCACACCACGGCCACTGCCACAGCGGCGCCGAGCGCGGGGCCGATGGCCATGGCGGGGCCGAAGGTGTGCTGGTGGGCGGCGAAGCCGATGATCGCCGCGGCGGCCGTCGCGGCCACCGCCGCCAGGCCGGCGCGGCGGGGCAGCAGGTGCAGCTGGAGGAAGTAGAGCGGGAAGGCGACCCACACGGCGTCGGGGGAGAGGGCGAGCAGCACCAGCCAGCAGGCGCCCACGACGGCCAGCCAGAGCCCGGCGGCCCGCCGTGAGCGGCGTACGCGCGGCAGCATGGGCCCGACCGCGTACGCCAGACCGCACGCGGCGGAGGCGGCGACGATCCATCCGGCGTGGGGCCGGTCGTCGGTCACGGCCCGGCCGGCGGCCAGTGCGAGCAGGCCGATGACCAGCAGATGCAGGCACCAGGCCAGGGTCCGGGTGGTCGGGGTCAGGGTGGGGGCAGCGGTGTTCACAGTGTGTTCCAGACTACGGAGGCCGCGGCCGAGGGGCCTCTATCGAAAGTAGGAACCCGCGTGCCGCCTTTCGGCCCGCGAAGTGCCGTCCTGGGCCAGATGCGCCCACAGGGAGTCGGCGGCGACGGTGGGGACGTACCCCTTCCCGGTGGAAAGGACAGGCCAAGGCCGTGTTTGTCGCCTGCAGAGATCTGAAGTTCGCCAAGGGGCGCTTCGCCCTGATGGGGACCGTCATCGTGCTGATCACCCTGCTGGTCGGGCTCCTGTCCGGGCTGACGGCCGGACTGGGCCGGCAGAACATCTCCGCGATCACGTCCCTGCCCGCCGACAAGATCGCCTTCCAGGCGCCCAGCGGCGGTCAGAGTCTGTCGTACGTCAACTCCACCGTCACCGAGCGGCAGTGGCAGCAATGGTCCAAGGCGCCCGGGGTCGAGAACGCCGAACCGCTGGGGATCACCACCACCAAGGCCGCCGCCGGGAACAAGAGCACCGGGGTCTCCGCGTTCGGTGTCCAGCCCGGCTCCCGCCTCGCCCCCGACAGCAGCAGGATCACCGGCAGCGCGGTGGTGCTGTCCACCCAAGCCGCCGACGACCTCGGCCTGCACCCTGGTGACTCCTTCACCCTGGCCGGGCAGCACCTGACGGTGGCCGCCGTCGAGGGCGACGCCTCCTTCAGCCACACCCCGGTCGTCTGGACCAGCCTCGATGTCTGGCAGAAGACCGCACCGCCCACCGGCAGTACAGACGGCCCGACCGCCACCGTCATCGCCCTGGACACCACCCCCAGGGCGAATACGGCGGGCATCGACCACCAGGCCGGCACCAGGACGGTCACCAAGGACGACTCGCTGTCCGCGATCGGCTCCTACACCTCCGAGAACGGCTCCCTGCAGCTGATGCGCGGCTTCCTGTTCGCGATCTCCGCCCTCGTCATCGGCGCCTTCTTCACCGTCTGGACCATCCAGCGCAGCGGCGACGTCGCCGTCCTCAAGGCTCTGGGCGCCTCCACCGCGAACCTGCTGAAGGACGCGCTCGGCCAGGCCGTCGTCCTGCTCGTCGGCGGCACTCTGCTCGGCACCGGCATCGCCGCCGCCCTGGGAGCACTCGTGGCCGACTCCGCCGTGCCCTTCCTCCTCACCCCCGCCACCGTCCTGCTCCCCGCCGCCGTGATGGTGCTCCTCGGCGTGCTCGGAGCAGCCCTGTCCATCCGCCGCATCACCTCCGTCGACCCGCTGACCGCGCTGGGGAGCGCCCGATGAGCCTGACTCTGACCGACATCACCCTCACCTACCCCGACGGCGACACCCGCCTGACCGCCCTCGACCAGGTCAGCCTGGAGGTGCCCAAGGGCAGCCTGACCGCCGTGGTCGGCCCCTCCGGCTCCGGCAAGTCCAGCCTCCTCGCGGTCGCCGCCACCCTGATCACACCCGACTCCGGCACCGTCACCCTCGACGGCCTGGCCACTACTGGCATGACCCGCGGCGAGCTCACGGAACTGCGCCGCCGCAAGATCGGCATCGTCTTCCAGCAGCCCAACCTGCTGCCCTCCCTCACCGCCGTCGAACAGCTCCAGGTCATGGCACAGATCGACGGCCGCAAGCCACGCACCGCCCACCTCCGCGCGATGGAACTCCTGGATGCGGTCGGTCTGGCCGACCGGGCCGGTCGACGACCCCACCAGCTCTCCGGCGGCCAGCGCCAGCGCGTCAATATCGCCCGCGCCCTGATGAACGACCCCACCGTCCTCCTGGTCGACGAACCCACCAGCGCCCTCGACCACGAACGCGGCGCCGCCGTCATCGACCTGATCACCCGTCTGACCCACCAGCAGGCAACCGCAACCGTACTGGTCACCCACGACAGCACCCACCTCGCCGCCGTCGACCAGACCGCCGAAGTCCACGACGGACGCCTGCGCGTCACCGCCGCGCATCGCTGGCACGCGGGTCTGTAGGGGAGCGGTTCAACTCCCGATCTTCAAAGGACAGTTGGTGATGCCTGACGAGACGAGTGACGCCGAGGCCAGGAAGGCTGTGAGGGGGCCGGACGCCGTGGACGGCCCTCGCTGACGGACAACAGCGCCTGGCACGTGGCCTGCCGTATCTGTTTGGTCGAGCGGCGTGCCCGGACTGCGGCACTGGCTTCGAGGTGGTTGACCGGGTCCCCGCGCGCTGGATGCCTGACACGGCGGCAACAATGTGATGATCCGCTGGCATATCGAGAAGAGGAGTGTCTGCGTCTCCTTCGAGCGGGAGATCTGTTCGTCGTCAGTGGTCGCCGCGGTGATCGAAGGGTTTGCTGCGGCACTGCACGGACGCTGGGATCGAGCTGACGCGGCCGGTCCGATGTGGGCTGATCGAGCAGCGGCGGTACGACGAGATGGTTTCGTGTGCCACTGCGCTCCGGCCCGGGGCGGCAGAGGCGGAGCAGGTGCTGCGGCACTCCACCCGCGACGGCCCCAGGCACCCCACCCAGGCCGCGCTCGCAGAGCTCGCGCGTACGGCGCGCACAGTCTTCCCGTGCGACTACCTGGCCAGCGCACTCCAGGTCCTGGAGTACGGGAACAGCGCCAGCACCGCGCTGCTCTGGTGCAACGTCAACAAGCACGGCAGCATCCGCATGGACTTGGACAAGCAAATCGAGTGGGGGTTGGCCGCCGTCGTGCCTGTCCCCGCGCCCGGGCGGACACCGCAGGGGGTGCGGGGACAGGACACGATGAAGGGCTTGGCCGCTGGTCTGACCGACCGCCGGATGAACGAGACAGTGTGGCGGACGCTCGATTTCGCGGCCCTCGGTTTCGAGGTGCTGTTGTGGCCGGTGGATGGCCGGTGCGGTCAGGCGTCGCTGGTGTTGGCCGGTGTCGCCTCGCTGAGCATGGCGAGGGTCAGCACGTTGCCGGAGATGCCCCAGCCGCCGTCGGTGACCTCTTCGATCAGAACCATGGTGTTGGTGCGGGCGCGCTCGCCGTAGATCTCGACATACAGCTCGGTGGTGCGGGTGACGATCTCCTCCTTCTGCTTCGGGGTGAGGGTCTTCTCGGGGACCTTGAAGTTGGCGAAAGGCATGGCTGGTTGTTCCTTCTCTGTGGGGTGTGACAGGGATGTGCCTGGGGTGAGCAGGCCGTCGTCCAGTCCGGTGCGGCGGAACAAGTCGGCGCGGAAGCGGTCGGCGACCGCGCGGACGACGTCGATGCCGTCTCGTCTGGGGTCTGTGTGGGTGCGCAGAGGCCGGGTGCCGCTTCATCGCGAACAGTCGCGACGGCTTCAGCGACCTCGGTCACCTCGGCGTTCGAAGGGATGAGCGCGCCAGGCGCTTGTCCAGATCACCCACAGGGGTCGGAGACGCTGGTCGTAGGCCTCCGCGCAGGGGATGTCGGCGGGGGCTCCGGCGTTGGCGAAGTGGTTGGCGCCCGGTGGCGAACGCACCGGGCACCTCGATCGCGGTGTCGATGCCGAACGGGATCACCTCGGCGGCGTAGCTGACGGATGTGGCGTCCATCGCGGCCTTGGCGGCGAAGTACAGGACGAGGAAGGGCGGGCAGCCGCCGCGGGTGCTGGAACTGCCGATCCACACCAGCAGCCCCGAGCCCTGCGCACGCCACTTCGGCAGGGCGGCGCGGTTGACGCGCTGGGTGCCCAGAACATTCACGTCGTACAGGTCTGCGAACGGCTCGAACGGTGAACGCCTTGGCGGCGCCCAGGACCATGTGCCCGGCGCTGTGCACGTCGACCCGGTGGTTGATGTCGTAGCGCTCGAGGCCGGCCGCCGCGGTCGCGTTGCGGGCCGCGATCTGGCGGATGCCCGCGTGCACGGTGTGTCCGGCGAGGGCCAGAGCGCGCACGGACAGTGGTGCCCCGAGGACGCCTGGATGGCCCGGTGATGAGGATGCCCCTCCTTGTGCGTCGTTCCTCACGACAGGGCCTTTCGCTGACCGGTGGGGTGGCTGCGGGCGGTTCAGACGATTCCGCCGTTGGCGGTGAGCCGCAGGGCTGGGCCGGGGCGGTTGTCCCGGCCCAGGTGGGGATAGGCATGACTGACTCCTGTGGTGGATGCGATCAGGCCGCGCTCTCGCCGTCGCCCTGCTGCGTCCTCAAACGATCGGTCGGCCCCCCAACCCCTAGCCAGGGCTGCGTTTACCCAGGGGATGCCACCCCCTGGCTACGGTCTGGCACGCGCGCGACCATGAAGAGGTGAACCTTCCAGAACTCGGCGCCTTCCTCAGGACACGCCGCGACCGCATCCGCCCCGACGAGGTCGGTCTTCCGCAAGGCCCCCGCCGACGCGTCCCCGGGCTGCGCCGCGAGGAAGTCGCCCAGCTGGCAGGGCTGTCAGCCGACTACTACACCGAGCTGGAACGCGGCAGCGCCAAGAACGGCGTGCAGCCCTCCAGCCAGACCCTGGCCGCCCTCGCCCGAGCCCTGCGCCTGAACGGCGACGAGCGCGACCACCTGTTTCACCTTGCCGAACGGCCGGTCCCTCCGTCAGCACACGGACCGTCGGCACACGTGCAGCCCGCGCTTCTCGGACTCCTGGACCGGCTGTCCGACACCCCCGCGCGCGTCATCACCGATCTGCACGAAACCCTGGTGGAGAACGACCTGGCCCGGAACCTGCTCGGCAAGTCCCCGGCACACCGCGGCCCGGCGGCGAGCTTCGTGTACCGCTGGTTCACCGACCCGCAGGCGCGCGAGAGGTACCCGTCCGAGGACCACCCGCACCACTCGCGGGTGTTCGTGGCCGACCTGCAGGCAGCGGCCGCCCGGCGCGGCCGGGACGCGGAGGTCACGAAGATGGTCGCCGTGCTGCGCCGCCGCAGCCAGGAGTTCACCGCCCTCTGGGACACCCACGACGTCGCGGTGCGCCGCATGGACCACAAGAAGATCGTCCACCCCACGCTCGGCATCATCGAACTCGACTGCTACAACCTGCTCAGTGAGGACGGACGCCAACGCCTGTTGTGGTTCACCGCACCGCCCGGAAGCCCGGGAGCCGAGCAGCTGGAACTGCTGTCGGTCCTGGGAACCCAGGATCTGAGCGTCACCGAGGACACGACACGGGACAGGTTGCCCGCAGCATGATCCGGATCGCGGCGCTGACCCGGCCGTGGAAGGAGAACGCCTTCCCGGCAAGGCGTGGCAGCGCCTGCTCCCGCAGAGAATCAGAAGCCCAGCCGGCGTCCTCCAGGTGGGCGAAATGTTCGAGGACTGCTGTGGGTTGCGGGCGGCGTAGCCCGCAGCAGGTCCTGGGCACGCCAGGCCGCTGCGTTCATCCGAGGGTCGCGAGTGTCCCAACGTCGGGGTCTGGTACATCGCGTCTCCGGGGTCGAACGGGCGGGGCTTTCGGATGAGATGCAGGGGCGGGGCGCGGCGGTGGACACCGGGTCGAGCCGCTGGTCCAGGTCCCGGTGGCAGGTGCCGTACGGATTGACGCTCCACCAGAACAGTGCGGTCAGACCGGAGTGTGGCGGGGGTTGCGGGGTTCGGCCCCTGTGCACAGCCACCCCGTCCCCTTGCCTCGGTCTGCTGACCGGATGGGGCTCGCGGTGGGGTGTGCGCGGGCAGACGGGCTGGAGTGCCCGGATAGCGTAGAAAGTCCCTTGGCTCCCTGTTGAGCCCCCATGGTGTTTGGATTCCACCCGCGAGCTGCCGGAGCGAAGGACCGTAGATGACCGATGCCACCGCTGAAGCCCGCCCGCCCGAGGGCGAAGGGCTGAAACCGAACGCGATCACGTTCGTCGACGCACTCGTCATCGGGCTGAACTCCACGTCTCCGGCGTATTCGTTGGCGGCTGTTATCGGTCCGGTCGTCGCGCTGGTCGGCATCTATGCGCCCGGGGTGTTGGTGGCGTCGTTTGTGCCGATGCTGCTGATCGCTTCGGCGTTCTACTTCCTCAACAGGGTTGATCAGGATTGCGGGACGACGTTCTCGTGGGTGACCCGGGCGATGGGCCCGTGGGCGGGCTGGCTGGGTGGCTGGGCGATCGCGATGACCGGTGTCCTGGTGGTCGGTTCGCTGGCGGACGTTGCGGTGACGTTCGCCCTGCTCGCCTTCGGCCTGGACAGCTGGGTCGACAACGATTTCCTACGGCAGTTGCTGACGGTGCTGCTCATCGTCTTCATGACCGCTGTCTGCGTGATCGGCACGGAACTGTCGGCCAGGGTGCAGAACTTCCTCATCCTCGCCCAGGTCGTCTGCCTGCTCGCTTTCGCGGTGGTCGCGCTGTACCGCGTCTACGCCGATACCGGCACGCTCGACTCCATCGATCCGTCACTCACCTGGCTGGGCCCCTTCGGCCCCGGCGGTGCAGCGCTGACCGGTGCGCTGCTGCTGGGGGTGTTCAGCTACTGGGGCTGGGAGTCGGCGGTCAACCTCACCGAAGAGGTCGAGGACTCGGCGACCGCCCCCGGCAGAGCGGGCGTCTGGTCCACAGTCATCCTGTTGGTGACGTACGTGTCAGTCGCCTACGCGGTCGTCGCTTATGCCGGCACCGCCTACCTCACCGAGAACGCCGACGAGGAGGAGTACATCTTCGCGCTGCTCGCGGGGGAGGTGATGGGCGGCTGGGACTGGGTCGTCCTGCTGGCCGTGTCCACGTCCGCGGTGGCCTCGACCCAGACGACGATCATCCCGGCGTCGCGGACCGCGCTGTCCATGGCCCGCCGGCGCGCGCTGCCCCGGCATTTCGGGCACATCAGCCACCGCTTCCGCACCCCCGACGTGAGTACCTGGTGGGTCGCGGGCATCGCCATCGCCTGGTACGTCGTGGTCAACCTCATCAGCGAGAACGCCCTGTTCGACTCGCTCACCGCGCTGTCGCTGCTGATCGCCTTCTACTACGCCCTGACCGGCCTGGCCTGCGCGGTCTACTACCGCCGTCATCTCCTCGAGAGCGTCCGCTTCCTCCTGCTCGTGGGGCTGGGTCCACTGATCGGGGCGGGGCTTTTGGCCTGGCTGCTGGTGGAGTCGGTGGCCGATCTTTCCGACCCGGAGAACTCCTACAGCGGCGTCTCCTGGTTCGGTCTGGGCCCGCCGCTGGTCATCGGGATCGGTATCGCGCTGGTGGGGGTGGTCATCATGCTCGTCCTACGCGTGGTGGCACCGGCTTTCTGGTCGGAACGCCCGAGCGTGCCCGACCCCGACCTCGTCCACGGCGTCAACGGCAAGGAGCACTGAGGAAGATGGCGATCGTTATCGGATACGACGGGTCGCCGGGCGCGCAGCGTGCGCTGCGGGTCGCGATCGAGATGGCGAACGTCTACAGCGAACCCCTCGTTCTCGTCTACGCCGCGGCGGCCCCCGGGGGCATGGGCGAGGAGTACCGGGCCCATCGCGAGGCACTGCACCAGACCGGGCGGGTCGCCCTCGACTACGCGGTGGCGGCGGCGGACACTGCGGGCGTCTCCACTCTGGTCGACCTGGTCGACGAGAAGCCGGCCCAGGCCCTGCTGGATGCCGCCGTACGCCACGAGGCCCGGCTCATCGTGGTCGGCACCTATGGCGAGAGCCCGATGCGCGGTGCCCTCCTCGGCTCGACCCCGCACAAACTCCTGCACCTGTCCCCCGTACCGGTGCTCTGCGTCCCGGGTCGGCACGAGGGGGGCGAGGAGGAGTGATGTGTAGCGCGGTCACCGACCGGTCTGCGCCGGATGCATTGGCCCGGCGAGGGGACGATGGAGCTGTAGGCCCGACCGTGCTGTTTCGGAAGGAGCCAGCGCCATGACGAAACCCTCTGATTCCTCTGGCACCGGCCCTGCGCCCAGCACCGAGCCCTCCCACGCCCCCAGGAGCGGGGGCTGGGCACGGTGGCGAACATGGGCCGGCAGATCCCGCTCACCACGGGCCTGGTCACGGTCGGCCCGGGAGTGGTGGTTTTTGCCTGGCCGGAGGAGACGCTGCGGGTGGTTTCTGCTCGTGCTGTGGATCGGCTTCAGCCGGCTGCTGCGCGGCATCTTGGTGACGGCTGCGGCGGCCTCCGCCGACACCCGGGCGCGGCTGGCAGCTGTTCTACGGGATCCGCAGCACGCTGGCGGGCATGGTGCTGATCGTCTCGCCGTTCACCTCGATCGTCGCGCTCGCCCTGGCGGTGGGCGTCACAGCGGTGGTCTTGGGGATGATCGAGGTCTTCCAGGCGATCAGGATGCGCGTCGAAGTCGGCCGCCTCGCCCCGAGCGCCACTGCCGCGCAGCTGCGGTCCCTGTGCCACCAACCGCACCCGCAGCACTGATCACCGCGAAGCCCGCAGCGCACAATGCGCCGCTGCCCGGCCTGCGCGGGGTGGGCTGCCGCAGCGTTCATTCCTACGTCGGCCGGGCGGCCGCAGACCGGCCCTTCGAGTAGCCAGAGAGGGGTGTGATCATGGCCTTTGCCCGCACCAGTGCCCGGGCGGTGATCGTGGCGAACCCGCGTTCGGGAGGCGGCAAGCTTGCTCGTTACGGCCTCCTGCAGCGGGCCGAGGACCTGGGTGCCCAGGTCTGGACGACCAGCGCGCAAAGGGACGCGGCGTCGCTTGCGAGGACGGCCGTGGAAGAGGGTGCGCCGGTGCTGGGGGTGGCGGGCGGTGACGGCACGGTGTCGGCGGTCGCGGCGGTGGCCGCCGACGCGGGTCGGCCGCTGGTCGTGGTCCCGGCGGGCACCCGTAACCACTTCGCCCGGGACCTGGGCTTGGATCTGAAGGACCCAGGGCGGGCGCTGGACGCTCTGGCCGACGGTGAGCCCGCGCAGGTGGATCTGGGGAGACTCGGCTCGCGCGTCTTCGTCAACAACGTCTCCTTCGGCGTGTATGCCGATGCGCTGCTGGAGCCCGGGTACCGGCAGGACAAGCCGCGCGCCTTCACCGCGGTGGCGCCCGGCTATGTCAAGGGCGAACAGGGGGTCCGGGCCCGCCTGGACTCACCCTTTGGGAGCGTTGAGTTCCCGCAGGTGGTGCTGATCTCCAACAACCCGTACCACCTGGCCACACCGCTCTGGCTGGGGCGTCGTTTCTCGCTCACCACGGGAGAGCTGGGCGTGATCGTCCTCAAACGCCCGGCACCAGGGCCCCCGGATCTCCTGCGGCGTCTGCGCGGCGAACTGCGCCGGCCCGCGCGCGGTGACGGTCCGGCGAGTGAAGGTGTCCTCGTCTGGTCGGCTCCCGGCATCACGCTGCACGGTGATGCGGGGCACCTGGATGCGGGCATCGACGGCGAAGCGGTGCGCCTGCCGCTGCCCGTGGTGTGCGCCGTCCGGCCGGGCGCCCTGCGGGTCCTGCTGCCCAAGGACCGGCCCGGGATCCCGCCGGAGCCCTTGATGCGCCGCTGACGCGGCCGCCCCTGCGGAGTGAGCCCGCCGCCGCAGTGTGATGCCGTCGGGGCCCAGGCGGCGGACGCCTTCGCCAGCCCTGTGCGCCGGTTGCTGACTCGGGCGGAGTGTCTGCGGGCGCTGTCGGGAAGGCGCGCGGGGTTCAGAGGCGGATGATGACGAATGCGATGTCGTCGCCGGCGCCCCCGGCGACGTCGAGGCGGGCCAGTAGTCCGTCGGCCAGCAGGTCGGGGGCGAGAGCGCGGTCCTGGGCCAAGGCGCTGGTCAGGCGGTCCAGGCCGGTTTCGATGTCCTCGCCGCGGCGTTCGATGAGGCCGTCGGTGTACAGCACGAGGGTGTCTCCCGGGGTGTAGGGGAGGCCGGCCTGGGGGCGGGGGACATGGTGCTCGCGTGCGCCGAGCGGCGGATCAGTGGCCTGGTCCAGCAGAGCGCAGGTCCCGTCGCCGTGGACCAGGACGGGAGGCGGGTGCCCTGCGCTGCTGTAGATGATCAGCTGGCTGCGGGTGTCGATGAGGACCTTGACCGCGGTGGCGGCCAGGGCGCCGTCCACGCAGCGGGCGTACAGGCCGAGGACCTCCAGGGCCTGGGCGGGGCTGGGAATGGCGCGGATGACCGCGCTCAAAGCACTGCGGAGCATGCCCATCACGGCGGCGGCACGCAGGCCGTGACCCACGACATCCCCGACCGCCACGGCATAGCGGTCGGGGGGCAGGTCGACGACGTCGTACCAGTCGCCGCACACGTTCAGTGACGCAGTCGCGGGCAGATAGCGCACGGCGATGTTGCTGTGCCGGTCCAGGTCCGGGGCCGAGAGCATGGCCTCCTGCAAGGTGACGGCGACCTGCCGCTCGCGGGCGTGGGCCTGGCGCAACTCGGTGTTCAGCCGGTGCAGCTCACCGGCCCGCGCGTACAGCTCGGCGGCTATGCTCTTCGTCCGCCCGGCCGCCCCCTCGCCGAGCTGACGGGCCTGGGGTGAGTGGACGAAGGCCGTGACGTCCTGTAGCTGCTGGACGATCCAATGCACGGTGCCGTCAGGTCCGCACAGCGGGGTGTGGATCACGGACCACCATCGCTCCTCGAACCCGCCCGGCTGGCCGGGTGCGGGGACGTCGTACCGCTCCAGCACCGCGGTTTCCGGCGTCCCGGTGTTCACAAGCTGCTGCAGTGAGGCCTTGAGATCGCGTTCCGCCTCGGCGCGGAAGCCGGGATTCTCCGGCAGGGCATCGAAAAAGTACTTCCCGACCAACTCGTCCCGGGTCCGGCCTGCGGCCCGCAGGCACGCCGGGTTGGCGTAGCGGATCACCAGGTCCGCATCCAGCACCAGGTACGGGCTTGGCGTGGCGTCGAGAAACGCCGTGAAATCGATGTCTGCTGTCATCACGCGCTCTTTCGTGGCCGCGAGCGCGACTGCCCGTACTTCCAATCTACGGGCCATTGAGCACTCGGGTCTCATTCGTGTCGTCCATAGGGCATCCCTAGGGCGTCGCACGTTGGCCCGTGCCCTGGCGGCCGTGGCTCCGATCGCGCGTGTAGCCGCGGATGCGGTCCGCGGTCGGCATCCGGGTCTGCGGGAGTGGTGTGAGGCGACGTCCCCGCGGTAGGCGATGGCGGTCCCGTCGCACCTCAGGGTCGTGGCGGGCTGCGGGTCCGTCCAGGCTCGCATCTTGCTGCCCCGGATCCCCAAAGAGGCGTGGGAGCGGCGTAGTTGTGGTCAGGGCTCCACGGGGTGCGCGGCGCTATCACTGGGTGACCATCGAATGGGGGTGCGGCAGGGTCGGTGGGCGTCACCGGCTTGCGGCTGGCCCTGGAGCCCGGATCCGGCCGACCGGCGAAGGACGCCCAGACAGCTCGGTGATCCCGCGGGCGATGGTGGCCGCGCTGATGCCAGAAGCGACGGCCACGAGCGTGATCCCGCCGTGGCCAAGCGCGGCTGCCTCGCTGGCCAGGTAGATCCGCCGACGCCGTTCAGCGGGAGCAAGAAACTGATCGAACTTCGCTCGTAGTGCCATAACCGAGGCCCGAGCGCACGCACCCGCAGTCACACCTCATTCTCCCGCCAACACCCAGCATCGAGCAGTAATCGACATACACGCCTCGGCAGTTCCGGAGTACTGGCGCTGGACCCCGGCGGAGGTGGTGCCCTTCTTGATGAACGCGGTGTTGTCGATGATCACGACGCCGTCGGCCTCGCCGAGTTTGCCGGCGACGTCTTCCTGCAGGTCGTCGCGGATGTCATCGGGCTCCCACTTCGCTCCGGCGAGGAGGTGCCGCAGGCCGTCGCGCGTGCGGTGGCCGGCCTGTTCGGCCAGCGGCCAGCCGTTCTCGCGGGCGACCGGAGCGAGCAGTCCGCGCACGTGGTCCCGCATGCGGCGGCGGAGCTCGACTCGGCCGAAGCGGTGACCGACGGTCAGGAAGCGGTCGTCCGGTTCGAGGTCCCGCCACCCGGCGGAAAGACCAGGTCAGGCAGCGAAATGCTGCTGGGGCATGAGGCTTCAGCCTGGTAGCGAGGGCCGACCTGCCGTCACGCCCCGGTGACGCCTTCCACGGTTCCGCCCGACCCGCCGAACCCCACGAAAACCTCTGCCCACCGGCTGGTCCCGCCGGAGTGCGCTCGCACGCCGCACCGAACCGACAGCGTGGTGACGATGCCAAGACCTCGGCCGTGCTCGTCCGGGTCACAGGCAGCCGTCGGCACGATTGCCGGAGCCGCAGGTCCGGTGTCGGTCACCTCGACGCGTACGACACCGTGCTGATCCCCCGAGCCCCGCGTCAGCTTCAGCGTCGCCGGCGGCAGGGCGTGCACGATCGCATTGGTGAGCAGTTCCGAGACCACCAGGAGCACGTCTTCGAGGACGTCGCCCGTCAGCGTCCAGTCGGTGAGGACCGCGCGTACATGTCGACGTAGCGATGAGACCGCCTCCGCGGCGTGCGGCACCGGAAGGATGTGTTCCACCTCCCCGCGAGGCGCGGTGCCGAGCTGCGCCATGATCATGGGCCCTCCTCAGGCAAGCGGCCCGGCCGGGAGCCGGGCGTGATGACACGCTAAGGAGGGAAATAGGGGCCGGTCAACGAACAGCGGTCGGCATTACCGAACGCGGGTCTAAATTGAGGTGAAATCGGACTACTATCGCTTCATGACCGGCCCCGTCCAGTCCATAGAACGGGCGGCAGCGATCTTGCGTCTGCTCGCCGGCGGTTCCCGGCGGCTGGGCCTCGGTGAGGTGGCGTCGTCCCTCGGGCTGGCCAAGGGAACAGCCCACGGGATTCTGCGCACGCTGCAACACGTGGACTTCGTGGAGCAGGACCCAGCGACCGGGAAGTACCAGCTCGGCGGCGCGCTGCTGCACCTCGGCACCAGCTACCTCGATGTCAATGAACTGCGTTCGCGCTCCCTCAACTGGGCCGACGCCCTGGCCGGCCGCAGCGGGGAGACCGTCCGCCTGGGCACGCCGCTGGAGGGCAGAGTGCTCGTCATCCACCACGTGTTCCGGCCGGACGACACCCTCCAGACTCTGGACGTGGGCGCGCTGCTGCCGCTGCACGCCTCCTCGCTCGGCAAGGTCCTGCTGGCCTTCGGCACCGCGCCGGTCGACCCTCTGCTGGAGACCGAACTGGAGGCTTACACCCGGCACACCCTGGTCCTCCCGGACGACCTCAACCGGGCGCTCGACGAAATCCGGGACCTCGGCTGGGGCGCCGAGGTGCAGGAGATGAGCATGGGCGAAGCCGGGGTCGCCGCACCGATCCGGGGGCAGGGCGGTCTCGTGGTGGGCGCGATCGGCGTCTCCGGCCCCGTCGAGCGGATCTGCGACACCAAAGGCCGACCTCAACCGGCCCTGATCACCTTGCTGCGGGAAGCGGCACGGGCGATCTCCAGAGACCTGGGCGCGGCCCGCTGGTAGGTCCCAGCGCCTGAGTGACCCATCGGAAAGCAGGCCCGATCATGGTTGAACGGTATGTGATGTCCATCGACCAGGGCACCACGTCCACACGATGCATTCTGTTCGACCACAGCGGACGGCTGGTGTCGGTCGCCCAGCGGGAGCATCGGCAGTACTTCCCCCGGCCCGGGTGGGTCGAGCACGACGCCGTCGAGATCTGGCGCAATCTCCAGCGCATCGTGCCCGAGGCACTGTCCAACGCCGGCCTCGACCCCGGACAGATCTCCGCCGTCGGCATCGCCAACCAGCGGGAGACGACCGTGCTGTGGGACCGGCGGACCGGCGTTCCGCTGGGCAGGGCGATCGTCTGGCAGGACACCCGCACCGCGCCGCTCGTGGAGGACCTGAGGATCGAGCCCGGGAACGAGTTCTTCCTCGAACGCTGCAGTCTGCCTCCCTCGACCTACTTCTCCGCCCCCCGTATCCGCTGGCTGTTCGACCACGTACCCGGGCTGGAGCAGCGCGCCCGGGACGGCGAGGTGTTGTTCGGCACGATGGAGAGCTGGCTGATCTGGAATCTCACCGGCGGTACGGACGGTGGCCTGCACATCACCGACGCCACCAATGCCAGCCGTACGATGCTCATCGACATCCGCACGTTGACCTGGGATGACTTGTTGATGGAGTTCTTCGGGGTCCCGCGAGCGATGCTGCCGGAGATCCGCTCCTCGGCCGAGAGCTACGGCGAGGCCCGCACTGTGCTGCCGGGCGTGCGCATCGCGGCGGCCCTGGGCGACCAGCAGGCGGCTCTGTTCGGACAGACCTGTTTCTCTCCCGGTGAGGCGAAATGCACGTACGGGACCGGCAGCTTCCTGATGATGAACACCGGTACCGACCTCGTACGGTCCCGGCACGGGCTGCTCACCACCGTCGCGTACAAGATCGCCAAGCAGCCCACGGTCTACGCCCTGGAGGGCCCGATCGCCGTCACCGGTTCGCTGGTCCAGTGGTTCCGTGACCGTCTGGGCCTGATCAACAGCGCACCCGAGATCGAAACCCTGGCGCGCACTGTCGAGGACAACGGCGGCTGCTACATCGTCCCCGCCTTCTCCGGCCTGTTCGCACCCCACTGGCGCAGCGACGCCCGAGGCGTCATCGTCGGGCTCACCTCCTACATCACCAAGGGGCATTTGGCCCGAGCCGTCCTGGAGGCCACTGCCTGGCAGACACGCGAGGTCATCGACGCCATGAACGCCGACTCCGCGCTCGCCCTGAAGGAGCTCAAGGTGGACGGAGGCATGACGTCCGACCACCTGCTCATGCAGCTCCTGGCCGACGTGCTCGATGTGCCCGTGGTCCGGCCCCTGGTCGCCGAGACGGTGTCCCTGGGCGCGGCCTACGCCGCCGGCCTCGCCGTGGGCTACTGGCCGGATCTGGCCATCCTGCGCCGTAACTGGCACCGGGCCGCCCAGTGGCTGCCGGACATGGATCCCGAACGGCGGGACTGGGAGTACGACTGCTGGCAGCGAGCCGTGCAGCGGTCCCTTGGGTGGATCCGACCGCCGAGCCCTTCGTGACGTCTCCCACCTTCCGCGGCCGGCCCCTGCCCAGCCCGCCCATGTGCCACCTGCGAACGTCGTGCCAGTGCGGTGATGACGATCGCGGCGGAGTCGGCTCCAAGTGACGCTTCCACCTCACGACTGCAAGGCATGGGAGGAGCCCGTCGCCAAGGCCGCCGTCGGCAAGACCATCACGATCGCCGACAGTGGCTACCCGGGAACCGGACTGGTCGTCCCGCATCGCCGCAAGCGCGGCCAGAGTGGCCTTCCGGACCGGAAGCAGGTACATAGCAAGTCCCACAAGCAGGTCCAGGCCGCCCGCATGAAGACCTGGAAGATCCTCCGCGACAGCCGTCTGAGGGGCGACGGCGTCCACCACGCCATGCGCCGTTAGCGCACGGATGCACAACCCACGTAATTCCTCAGCTTCAGCCGGTTTCGCGTCACGGAATTCCCCATCCCTGCCGTCGCGATTCCCCAGGGGGAGGGCGGTCGTGGACGTGTGCCGGAGGAGCTCGGCGTTGCTGCTGGGCGCAGGCATTACCCCGGTTGCGGCAGAGGGGAGATCTCACACCGTTGTTGGTGTGGCTCGCAGGCCGCCGAGCAATGCGGCCAGGTAGCGGTGCGCGTTGTCGATCCGGTCTGCGGGATCGCCGCCGCGTACGTCTACGGCGTGGGCGATGCCGCACATGAGCGGGACCAGATCGGCTGCGGCCAGGTCGGGACAGACCGCCCCGGCCGCGCGGGCCCGGTCGAGGAGTGCGGTGCCTGTCGACCACAGAGACTCCTTGAGTTCCGTGGTGCGCGGCAGGGCGTCCACGGAGGCGGCGGCGACCGGCGCCAGGGAGGCGTCGGTGACCTGCGCCTCGACGGTTAGGGTCAGGAAGGTCTCCAGCGCCCGCCAGGCGTCGGTGTCGGCCAGCGCCTGCCTGCCGTGGGCGGTCAGGGCCTCCAGGCGGGGGGTGGCGACGGCCTCCAGGAGCGCCTCGGGCGTGGCGAAGTGGCGGTAGACGGTTCCGACTCCGAGTCCGGTGCGGCGGGCGACGTCGTTGAGCTGCAACGGCGTGCCCTGGTCGACCAGCTCGCGGGCGACGGCCACGATCCGGTCCCAATTGCGGGCCGCGTCCTTGCGCAGTGGTGTCGTCGTCATGGGGACATGCTAATCGGATGGCTCATCCGGATGGTCGCGCCGTCCGTGGCTGGCCATGCCGGGCCGGGCCTGGCGGGTTAGGGCGCCACGAGGGGCGCGTGCTGCCGGCTGAGTCGCCGCACGGCATCGGCGACGCGAGGGTCGGTGGCCGCGCGCAATGGCGCTGCCGGGCGTGCCGTGGCGCCGATGACGATGCCGGTCCGGCCCGCCAGGGACTCGTCGGTGGCGGCGGTGATGGAGGACTTCGCGGCCTCGGATGCGGGGCCCGCGGTGGAGCGTTCGAATTTGCGGCGCACCAGCGGCCACAGCAACCTCAGGGCCGGTGAGACGATCTTCGGGTCGGTCATGGTGCCGTTGGTCATGTCGGTTGCAGCGCCTCCGGGGTCGGCGGCGAAGACGGAGACGCCGGTGCCGTCGAGCCGCGCCGCCAGGTCGAGGGTGTAGGCGAGGTTCGCGAGCTTGGCGCGGCCGTACCAGTGGAAGCCGTAGTAGCCGCCGGGCGGCTCGACGGCATCGAACACCCGCTTGGCGACACCGACCGCAGCCGAGGTCACGTTCACGATCCTGCTCGGCGCACCGGCCGTGAGCGTGGGCAGCAGCAGTTCCGTCAGCAGGTACGGCGAAAGGTGGTTGACGACGAACGACGCCTCCACGCCGTCCAGTTCCTGTCGATCCGCGAACATCGCCCCGACGTTGTTCACCAGTACGGTCAGCGGTTCGCCGGAGGCGGCATGCTCGTCGGCTATCTGTCCGGCGAGCACGCGCACGCCGTCGAGCGAGCCGAGGTCGGCGGGCACGAACCGGCCAGGGCAAGCCGGGTTCACCGCGTCGATCCGCTCGACCGCCCGGGCACCCCGAACGGGGTTGCGGCCGACCACGGTGACCGAGAATCCGGCGGCAGCCAGTCCCAGAGCTGTCTCCAAGCCGATGCCGGCGGTCCCGGCCGTGACCACAGCTGTCTTCCCCATGCGCTCCTCCACCCTAGTGATTCGGATAGGTCATCCGGTTAATGGCCACGGTAACACAAGCGGATGACTCATCCGCTTGTGGAGGCGGATGGGGCAGCATTGTTCAGGCGGTAGGCGCTGGCGTGGCTGGACGGCGAGCGATTGGGCCTGGTGGCCGCGGTGCGGTAGGCCCAGGAAGAGCGGTACGCGCGGAGGCCGTGGCGCTTGCCCAATGCCTCGCGCAGTGACTGTCCTGGCGGCGGTACTTCGCCGAATGGATCCGCGTGAGCGCGATCGCCAGGGACGCGGCCCGCGGCGCGGGAGACATGCTCTCGGAGGCGGTCGCCTGGTGGCACAGCCCGCCGCGGGCCCAGGCGTCCTGAAGAAGGCCGAGCGCGGTCTCGGTCGGCGTCCGCGCAACTCCGGCCACTCGGTGCGGAGTTGCGCACCGTCCGGGGTGGGGAATCACCCGCAGCCAAGGCGCCATGGGGGCTTCAACCGTGCGGTGGAAGGTATGTTCTTGGCTGCGCCTGTGCTGACGGAGTGGCCCCGGTGTGCGTTACACCTCACCTCGTTCCGCCGGGCTGTGCTGCAGGAACTCCCAGGCGTCGCGCGATGTGCGCTATTGCTGCTGGGTCACCTGGCTGTTGAGGCGTACGTCGAGGGCTCCGGGAACGGGACTCTTTTGTGCCCGGATCCGCTGGCGCACGCCACAGTCAGCTCCGTGAGCGGTGCGCCGCCCCCGCGCCTCGGCAATACGGATCTGCCTCGCCGGTCTCCGATCCGCCCTTCCTAACCGGGTGCCCGCACGCTCGGCGCAGGGGCATCGGCACCCTCAGAGGCGCCCGCTCATCACGCTGCGCAGCAGGTCAACGATGGGCTGCACAGGGACGGTTGGGTCGAAGGCGCGCTGGACGCCCAGCCCGATGCCGAGACTGAGCAGGGTCAGGGCGGCGGTGTCGGTGGGCAGGGCAGGGGTGATGCCGAGTTCGTCCGCCTGTGCCCGGATCAGGTCCGCGAGCGCGTCGGTGACGGTGCGTCGACGTTGGGCGAGTTGCTCGCACACCTGCGTGTCGTGGCGGTTGGCGGTGGCGAACTCCACTTCCAGCGAGGTCCACGAGCTGTCGCCGATGGTCTCGTCGGCCCAGCGGGCGAATCCCGCGATCCGGTCCTCGAAGCGCGGCGCGGTGCCCATCGCGGCGGTCAGCTGAGTCACCTGTTCTGCGGCGATGCGGTCGAGCACGGCCAGGCACAGCTCGTTCTTGGTCGCGAAGTTGGAGTACACCGCCCCCTTCGAGTAGCCCGCCGCCTCTGCGACTCGCTCCATGGACGTCGCTGTGAAGCCGTCGCTCAGGAAGAGCGTGTACGCGGTGTCGAGGACGTGCTCGCGGGTGCGGGCCTGGCTTTCGGCCCGGGTCAGTCTTGCCACCCCCGGAGGATACCGCTAGCTTTCGGATTCCCTCGGAATCCGAATACTGGGAGAATCCATGACGGGGAGTCAACGACGCGGATTGGTCGTCGGATGCGGCGGAACCCTCGGCTTCGCATGGGCCGTTGCGGCGCTGGCCGCGGTCGAAGAGCAGCTCGGCTGGGACGCCCGCACGGCAGAGGTGCTGGTCGGGACGTCGACCGGGGCGGAGGTCGTATCCGCGCTCGGATCCGGCCGGTCGGTCCGCGACCTGCTCGCGGCACTGCAGGACCGCCCCGACGCGGACCCGCTGCTCGTCCAGCACATCGGCGCGCACCCGGGCGCCCTGCCACCGGTTCCGTGGCCAGGACTGCCGGGCGCCGGCCTGACGGCGGCGGCCGCCCGGGGCCGTGTGCCGCTGGGGTCGGGGCTGCTCGGTCTCCTGCCGCGCGGCCGGGGGGATGCGGGGTGGCTGCGGGGCTTCGGCGCCGCGCTGGCCGACGGCCGCACGTGGCTCGACTCGTCACGTACGTGGCTGGTGGCGACCGAGACCCGCACAGGCAGCCGGGTCGCGTTCGGCTCGCCCGACGCCCCCGTCGCCGACATCGGCAGCGCGATCGCCGCCTCGTGGGCGATTCCGGGCTGGTTCCCTCCCGTACGGATCGATGGGCGCGCCTACCTCGACGGCGGGACGGTGTCGCCGACGTCGGCCGACCTCGTGGCCCCGCTCGGCCTGGACGAGGTGGTGATCATCGCCCCGATGACGACGTCCGGTGGCGCCCCAGCCACCGGGCTCAGCCGCCTGGAACGCGTCGTCAGGCGCTGGATGACCCGCACCCTCGACGCGGAGGAACACCTGCTGCGGGCGGCAGGGACCCGCGTCGTGCGGATCGAGCCCGGCGCCGAGGAACTGGCCGTCATGGGCTTCAACTTCATGGACCTCGCCCGCCGCCCGGCCACCCTCGACATCTCTCTGCGTACCGCCCCCGACCGTGTCAAGCGAGCCCTCGACAGGAGCACCACGGCATGAGCGCAGATTTCGACGTCATCGTCATCGGCGCCGGCATCTCCGGGGTCGGCGCGGGGGTCCGGTTACGTGAGGCCCGGATCCGGGACTTCCTGATCATCGAGGCCGCCGACGACTTCGGCGGCACGTGGCGGGCCAACACCTATCCGGGCTGCCAGTGCGATGTGCCGTCCCGGCTCTACAGCTACTCGTTCGCGCCGAACCCGGACTGGACGAGGGTGTACGCGCATCAGCCGGAGATCCTCGCCTACGTGAAAGGGATCGCCGAACGGCACCGCCTGCGCGAGCACACCCGGTTCGGGGTGCGCATGACCGAGGCCCACTGGCAGCCCGATGCGGCGCGGTGGCGGATCCAGAGCAATGCCGGCGAGTTCACCGCCCGGTTCCTGATCGCCGGCGCCGGGCCGTGGAACGAGCCCCTCATCCCCGCTGTCCCGGGCCTCGCGGAGTTTCCCGGCGAGGTGTTCCACTCCGCGCGCTGGAACCACGACTACGACCTGAGCGGCAAGCGGGTCGCGGTGCTCGGCACCGGGGCATCGGCCGTGCAGTTCGTCCCGGCCATCGCCCCGCAGGTCGACCGGCTGCACCTGTTCCAGCGCACCGCCCAGTGGGTGCTGCCCAAGCCGGACCACCGCATACCGAAGGCAGAGCGGTGGATGATGCGACAGGTGCCCGGCGCCCGGGCCGCGATGGCCACCCTGGAATACCGGGCCATGGAGCTCCTGGGCCGCGGATTTCGCAGGCCCTCGCTGCTGCGCGCCGTGCAGGCCGTGGCACACGCACACCTGCGCGCCACCGTCCGCGACCGCGAACTGCGCCGCAAGCTGACCCCCGACTACACCATCGGCTGCAAGCGCATCCTGTTCTCCAACCACTACTACCCGGCCCTGACCCGCCCGAATGTGGACCTGCACGCCTGCGCCGTCCGCACGATCGACGGCGGCACCGTGCTCGGCGCCGACGGCAGCAGCGCCGAAGTGGACGCGATCATCCTGGGCACGGGCTTTCACATCCTCGACATGCCCCTGGCGAACCTCCTCCACGACGGAGCCGGACGCTCCCTCGCCGACCACTGGCAGGGCTCACCCGAGGCGTACCTCGGCACCGTCACCGCCGGGTTCCCCAACGCGTTCATGCTTCTCGGTCCCGGCCTGGGCACTGGACACAGCTCCGCGTTCAGCATTCTCGAAGCCCAGCTCGATCTCGCCGTCGGCGCGATCTGTTCAACACGCGCCCAGGGGTGGGCTTCGGTCGAGGTACGCCGCGATGTGCAGACCGCCTACAACACCGAGCTGCAGGCCGCCCTCGCGGGCACCGTCTACAACTCCGGTGGATGCCGCAGCTACTACCTCGACGCCAACGGCCGCAACAGCTTCAGCTGGCCCTGGTCCACCGACCGGCTCCGCACACAGGTGGCACGCTTCGACCCCCGCGACTACAGCGTCATCCCCCGTCCCTGACTCGTTCCATTGATCCCTGACGCGTGGTTCGCGGTGGTAGCGCGCAAGGTGTTTGAGCGATCCGCTGGTTAGCGACAGCAGCCGCAGGTGGCGGTCGATGCGGCGAAGCAGCGGAGCGGGGGTGAGCCTGGCCGTCGGCGGCGAGGGGATGGGCCATGCGCGCAGGGCGTGGAGGGGGCACAGTCCTGGAAGACGCCCGCGTCACGCCCCTGCCGCAAGGCGGTTGTCGGCCACCGCGACTTGGTACCCGCCAGGGTGGACCTTGTCTGACATCCACCGGGCCGGTGCACGAGCTCACCGGAGCCGAACACCTCCGCCTGCGGGCCGCACGCGACACGATCGCCGACGCCCCGACCCGCCCCCTCACGTCCCATTGCGCTGGGTCCGGCAAGCACTATTGACCGAGTGAATTGGGCCGACCGGCCGGATGGTCGGGGTGAGTGCCGCCGCCTTCTGGGACCTGATGCAGACCAGGAGCGGGCAACGAGTTCTGGGTCATCCCCGACGGTGCCTTCGAACCCGACGACGAGTCAGGCGCGGACTACCTCGCCTGACCGAACCCTTCGGGCAGGACGCCCATCCCGGCCGGTGTCCGGGTCGCGCAGCCGTCCGGCAACTGCCGGCACAGCAGATGCGCGTCGCGCATCCCGGTCAGATACGAGGCTTCCGCGATGTCCTGGACCTTGGAGCGGGTCTCCGCCTTGGTGTCGGAGATCGTCCACAGAAGGCCGCCCCAGACACACGCCGCCGCCAGCACGATCCCGACGAGCCAGCGCCGGACGGCCCTGGTCGCCCACGGCTCGACCCGGAGTTCGCCGCTCAGCGAATGGCGCGGCGTCACCACCGGGTCGGGGCCGTCCAGCAGCAACTTGTAGGTGATCCGCTGACCCTTGTGGATCACGTGCGGCCGGACGTACAGGGTGTCGTGGGTGAAGTCCGCGGGCGGGACCCGTCGGTGGTCCCCGGTTCCCTCGTCCAGCTTGGCGACGATGCGTGACCCGAGCGCGAACTCGACGGGCCTGTCGTTGAAATGGGCCGCCTCGAACTCGCAGTGCCCCACGTTGTTCAGCTTGAGGGTCATGGTGTGCGGGTTCCTGAGCTGTTCCCTTCCCCGGTACACGGACACGTCGCTCACCCCGCCCGTCAGGAGCGGGGTGATCTCGAAGGAGTACTCGGCCCTGCGCCGTGGCACGTTGGCTCGGTACCCCCAGTAGATCGCGGCGATCCCCACCACCACAGCGGCGATCGCCCCGACCGCCCCCGCCGCATCGGTCACGTCACTGGCCCAAGTCACGCTGGTCATGGTGGGTTTATAGCAGCGGCCGATGACCAGGTCGCCCGTTTCTGGGGTAATAGGTCCCCTTGGGCATCCCTGCGGTGCCAGGATGCTGGTCATGGAGAACGGGATGCCCGACAGTGACCTTGAGGCGCGTGCGGGGCGCTCCGCGGACGGTGTCGCGATCGCCGCCGTCAATCGCATTCGACGGTGGCTGGAGCAGGGGGCTGTGATCGTCGCCGAGGACGCGTCGGGTGTCCTGGATACGGCGGCGTCGAGTACACGTTCTTCGAGCAGGGTTTCCTGACCATGGTGATGGTCGCGCCGGGCGCTCGTCGGCGATGTATCGGCGCGTCTGCTCCGAGCCCTCGAAGCCGCCTGCGCTGCAGAGTGCTTCGTCCGGCGACGGGATCAGCTTCCGGGGCGGCGCGTGCCGTTCCGCCCCGGGGCCGGGTATGTGTGTCGGCGCAAGGTCACTTATCGAGTGGTCGGAGTGGTCAGGGCCGGTAGAACGCCTCGCAATCGAGTGGGAACGCGCTGGCGTCGTCAAGGCAGACGACGACGGACGCGGCCCCGCCGGGCACATCTGCGGGGACTGGCGGGAAGTCGTTGAGCGAGTACGTCACGTCGCACTTGGTACTGGTGCTCCTGGCGCCGAGGAGGTCACCTGAGGCGTCGTAGGTGCCGACCCACGCCCTGCGGCAGCCGACGGCCCGGAGTGCTCCGTCGATCCCGACCGACCGGTTGTACCAGGTCAGAGTGCCGCTGACGTAGCTGGCGCCATACGAGACGCCGGTGATGGGCGTGGTCGGGTAGGCCGTTGTCTGCGCGCCCGCGGTCGGCGCTCCCAGTACGGTGGCCGCGGTCAGAACGGCGGCGCCGACGGCGGTGGCGAGTGGGGTCTTCAAGTGGTCCTCCAGAACGGGACGCGTCGGTTGTCGCCTCACATCCTGGGCAGGTCGACCTTCCGCTGCCCATCCTTTAAGCCACCGCTTAAAAGGGCTGCCAGGGCGGTGGATGTGGCAATACCTCACACCCTTCGGTGTGCTTGTTCGGTGGTGGGTGACAGGGGTGGCGCCGTTCGTTCGCGGCATCCTCGCGCTGTCACGGTCGCGTCGAGGCACCGGTCCACAGCAGAGCCGTCCCGAGCGGGGTGATGAGGTGGAGTACGGAGCCGCCGCGGCGGCTGGTGGTAATGAGACCCGTGTCGCGCAGTACGGTCGCGTGCTGGCTGGCTGCGGCGGCCGTGACGTTGAGGCGGCGGGCGAGTTCGCTCGTCGTGCAGCCTTCCGCCGTCACTCGCAGGGCGGCGGCTCGGGTGCGGCCGAGCAGGGACTCCAGGCTCCGGACGGTCGCTCCGTCCGATTCCGCCGCTCCGGTGCCGGTCAGTGGCCGGCGGAGGGCCGGGATGGTCAGGCGGGGTGGCTGAGCGGTGTCGAGCGGGTCCCACAGGAAACTCACCGGGTGTTTCGAGAAGACCGTGGGCGTGATGATGAGTCCCCGCCCCTGCAGGTGCACATCGACTCGGCGCGGGTAGGGGGCTTCGAGCACCGGCGGACGCCAGCGGACCAGTGGTGCACAGATCGAGCGCAGCAGGAGATCGACGCCTCCCTCCAGCACCAGGTTCGCGCCACGGGTGGACAGCGCGACCAGTTCGGACCGTCCTCTGTCCCAGTAGGGCTCCACGGTCAGTCGGTGGCAGGCGCGCAGCGCCTTGGCCAACTCCCGCAGCGCGTCTCGGTCGCCCTCCGCCACCCGTTTGGCCCACGGCAGTTGTCCGGGACGGTAGTCAAGGCACTCGATCTCGCGGCGCAGCTGGGACACCGGGGCGTGCAGCAGATTGTCCACGGCGTGGTCCAGAGAGGGCACGTCGCCCGTCAGGGCCAGCAGATCAAGTCCGGGACCGCGCGTCGGAATGAGGGACGTCAAGGGGCGGGTGTCGGCCCCCGTCCTGCCCGCGACCGCCGAGCGCCAGGTCTGGAGGTGCGTAGGCACCCGGTTGCCTCTCAGCAGCTCTAGGCTGTAGTAGACCTCGGCCGCGACGCCGATGGTCGCGGCCACCCGGGTCCTGGCGAGGTCTGCCGCGGTGAAGTGAACACGTAACACCTGCCGGTCTCCTGCCGCCGAGGGGGAGTGCGTGGACGCTCCCTCAGCCTGCCCCGCCGCGTACCGCCCATTCGGGCGTCGAGGCGCAGGACCCGTTCATCGGCCTCATGTTCGAGCCGGTGAACGCCAGCGGCCGCATCGGCTGATGTTGGGGGCGTGCACTTCGGCTTCGAGTGCGACAGGCCGACCAAGCGTCGCCGCAGGCAGGGGGTGGCGGCGAGTTCAACGAGGGCATGGAGGGACGTTGACCTGGAGAAACAGGAAGGCAAGGTGTACTGCGCGTCGTCCTGGACACGTTCTCGCGACGCGTGGTGGGCTGGTCGATCGACGCCTCGCCCACTGCGGCCCTGACCACCAACGCCCTGGCCATGGCTATCGGCAACTTCCCGCGGCCGTGCGGCACCATCATCCCTTCCGGCCACGGAGTGCAGTTCGGGTCCTGGGCGTTCACCCAGCGCGCTGAAGTCGCTCTGTTCCTGCCTGTACCGCACGCGGTGCTGTTTCGAGGGGGTGAGAGCCTTGCCGGCTCCAATCAGGCGCTGCTTCCCGTGACTGCTGTCCGCGATGGCCCACTGCGGAGTGGTCCTGTCGCAGTGTCAGGTCGCCGACAGAAGCAACGAAATCCCCTCCTTCGCACCGCTGTTGAGCGGTGCCGACCTCGGCCATGCCGTGATCACGGCGGACGGCCTGGACACCCAGCACGGCCACGGCACCTGGCTGCGCTCGCGAGGAGCCCCCTGCATCGCCGTCGTGAGGAACCACCCCGGCCTGTTCGACCACGTCCGCACCCTGCCCTGGCGTGAGATCACGCTCGATCACTACGAGCGCACCCGGGCCCACCACCGCGACGAGATCCGTCGGCTGAAGACCGCCGCGTTCGCCCACCTCGGCTACCCCGACGCCCGGCAGGCCCTCCAAGCCGTGGGCTGGGGACGAGACTTCGGCTCGGGCAACCTGTCCATCGAACGTGTCTACCTGATCTCCAGCCTGCCGCCCGGCTCGGCCACCGGCGCTCAGCTCGCGTCCTGGATCAGAGGGCAGGGGGGGAAGAAGCTCCTCCACCACGTCCGTGACCGGACCTTTCGCGAGGACGACTCCAGAATCCGTACCGCTCAACTTCCGCGGACGTTGGCCAGTCTCCGTAATCTGGCTATCGGCCTGCACAGACAAAACGGCCAGAAGAACATCGCAGCCGCCCTCCGGCACACGGCCGCGACTACCGCCAGCCCCTGGCCTACTCGGCCTCACCTGATGGAACCGGACAAGATCACTTCACGCCGAGGCCTGGAGTGCTGGCGGTACGAATTCACCGTTCCTGCTTGTGATTTTCTCGTGATCTGCCGACGGCGGGCAAGTTCGTCGTGGTGTCGTTGCGGGTGCGGGGGTTCGTCGGGTTGTGGCACGACACGGATCAGGCACTGATGTCCGTGGCGGATCCGGTGGGTAGCCAGCGGAAGCGGTTGCGGATGTCGGCGGGCGCGCGGGCGAGTTCGTGCTCGATGGCGTCGCGGCCTTCATGGAAGTGGTGCCAGCCCTCGTAGTGGACGGGGATGGCGGTGCGGGGTAGCAGCAGACGGCACAGGTGCACGCCCTGCGCGGCGGTCATCGTGTAGCGGACCGGTCCGGTGATCGGGAAGCGCACGCCGCCAACGTGCAGCAGCGCGGTGCCCACGGTCAGGCGCCGGGCTACCTCCCGTACGCCGCGGTACAGAACAGTGTCTCCGGATATCCACAGTACGCCGTGCTGCTGGCCTTCCCAGGCGAGAGCGAAGCCGGTGACCTGCCCGGTCAGAGGCCGGGACAGGGGCGGGCCGTGGCGGGCCGGAGTGGCGGTGACGGTGAGGGTGGGGCGATGTGGGCCGTGCAGGCGGTGCACGGTCCACGGGGCGAGGCCGTGGGCTCCCCGGCCGAGGCGGCGGGCGCCGGCCGGGGTGGTCAGGACGTTCTGGGCGGTGCGCAGGACATGGCGTCCGGTGCGGTCCAGGTTGTCGCCGTGCTGGTCGTGGCTGAGCAAGACGGCGTCGATCGGGGGCAGGTCGGAGATGGCGAGGGCAGGCCCGGCGGACTTGTGGGAGGCGGTGCCCCAGCCGAAGGTGTAGCGCTGTCCGGGCGGGTCAAAAGTGGGATCGGTCAACAGCCGCCAGCCACCCGTCTCGATGAGGGTGGTCGGGCCGCCGATGTGGGTGATACGCAGGTCGCTCATGCGAAGGCTCCCTTGCCCGGGATCGGGCGGGAGGGTGCCCGCCCGGGCCCAGTGTGTGCCGCGGGCGGGGTCAGTAGTCCGGTCGCCTGACGGCGACATTCTGTGTGCGTGAAGATCGGTGCGTGGTCGTCCGGCGGATCGTCGTCTCGCCCTGGGGCGTTCCGAGCCCGTCGGTCAGTAGGACGCTAGGGGCCACCGACAGGCACCCTGCGGATGTGTTGCTCCGAGCACGTGAATCAGACTTCCGCCTGCCGGACCCCTGCCGGACGATCGCGCGCTCGCGGCCGACGACCGAAGGGGATGCCGACGGGATGGAAGTGATCCACGAGCGCTGCGCGGGGATCGACTTCAGCAAGGTCGACGTGAAGGTCTGCATCCGCGTCCCGAGCAGTGCCGGCAACCGGCGCCGCAGTGAGGTGCGGACGTTCTCCGCGATGACGTTCGTTCTGCCGACGATGCGGGACTGGCTGCTCGCCGAGCCCGTCAGCGTGGTCCGTACCGGGGCCACCTGCGTGTACTGGAAGGCCGTGTTCTATCTGATGGAGCACGAGTTGGTGTGCTGGCTGCTCAACGCCCGCCCCATGAAGTCGGTGCACGGCCGCAAGTCGGCCACCGTCTCCAACAGCCTGGGCGTCTCCGGCCGGGCCATGCGCGAAGCCCTTATGGCCGGTGAACGCGGCCCCCACGCACTCGCGGACCTGGCCAAGGGCAGCATGCGCCGCACGACCGACGCCCTCGTCGAGGAGGTCCTGACCGGCAACTTGACCGCCCATCACGCCTTCCTGGCCCGGGCGATGCTGGACCGCATCGACGCCTGCACCGTCACCGAGGCCCGTCTGAGCGAACATATCGAGGTGATGCTGCAGCAGCCCGTTCGCCGCCGGATCGAACTGCTCGTGACCATCCCCGGCGTCGAGGCCCGCGCGGCACAAGTGATCCTCGCGGAGAGCGGTGACGACATCGGCCGTTTCCCCCGCGCGGCCGACCTGGCCTTTCGGGCCGGCGTCTGTCCGGACTATCACCAGTCCGGCGGCCGGACGGGCAGCGGCAAGACCCGGCACGGCGACCCCTGCTTGAAGGCAGCCCTCGGCCAGGCCGCCGTCTCCGCGCCGCGCACCAAGGACACCTATCTCGCCGCCCGCTGCCGGCGCATCGTCGCCCGCCGCGGGAGCGAGAAACGCGCGCTGGTCGCGCTGGAACACTCGATCCTGATCGTGGTCTGGCACGTGTTCACCCACGACACCGAACACGCCGATGTGACCGGCCAGTACTTCATCGAACGCACTGGCCGGGCCAGGCGGCCCCGACGCCTGGTGAGCCAGCTCAGCCAACTCGGCGATCAAGCGACACTCCAAGCAGAAGCTGCTGCCTGACCAGCGGCTGCAGACACGGGACGGGGGATTCTCGCATCAGGCGTGGGCGAGGGCCCAGTCCAGGGCGTAGTCGGCAACCTCTTCCCAGCCGTCCTGGGCGGGCATCAGATGGGAGCGGCCGGGGAACACCGTGACTTCGGTGACGGTGCCCTCGGCCTTGTAGTGCTTGGCGTTGGACTGCTGCACCTTGGGCGGCATGAGGTGGTCGCTGTCACCCGAACAGAACAGCAACGGCGCCCTGCCGGTGTTGTGGTAGTCGACGTGGGTGTCGGTGGGGCCGGGGTGGATGTTGGCCAGGGCACTGCCCCAGACGATGCTGCCGGGGGCGGGGATGTGGTAGCGCTCGTAGGTGGCGCGGGCCTGGTCTTCGGGGAAGGTGTTGGTGAAGGCGTAGCGCCAGTGGTTGTAGTCGAAGCCGACGGCGCGGTGGCGGTTGGCCGGATTCTTCAGCACCGGGAAGGTGGAGCGGATCTGGGACAGCGGTACGACGGCCACGCCTTCGGTGGGCGCGGAGTTGATCGCCACTCCGGCGGCGCCCAGGCCGTGGTCGAGCAGGATCTGGGTGAACGCGCCGCCGGCGGAGTGCCCCATGATGATCGGCGGCCGGTCCAGCTCGGTGATGACCTTCTCCAGGCTGGCGACGATGGCGGGGACGGTCACGGTCTCGATCGGGGTCGGGTCTGCGTTGAGGGACTCGACCTCCGCCTCGAAGCCGGGGTAGGGCGGGGCGATGACCCTGAAGCCCTTGTCCTGGTAGTGGGCGATCCAGCCTTCCCAGGCGCGCGGTGTCACCCAGAAGCCGTGGACTAGAACGATGGTGTCGGGTTGCATCGGTGTGCTCCTCAGCGAGTGGCCTGGTGGGCAGCGAGGATCTGGCGGACCACGATGTCGGGGCGGGACATCATCACGACGTGGGAGGCGCCCTTGACCTCGACGGTGCGGCTGTGGGCGCGCTCGGCCATGTAGCGCTGCACGGCGGCCGGGATGACGTTGTCCGCGGTGGGGATGACATACCAGGACGGCAGGTTCTTCCAGGCCGGTGTGCCGCTGGGGCCGGCCAAACCGCCCACGCTGCCGGGACGTTGCGCGGCCGCCATCAGCCGGGTCTGGGAGGAGGGCAGGTCGGCGGCGAATACCTCGCGGAACTTCGCCGGGTCGATGTAACCGTCCGTGCCGGTGCTGCCGTCCTCCAGCGGGTAGTCGCGGGTGATCAGGGCGTCCGGAAGCTTGCTGCCGGGGAACTTGCCGGCCAGTTGCAGCGCGCTCTCGCCCTGGTCGGGCGCGAACGCGGCGACGTAGACGAGGGCCTTGACGTTTGCGTGGCCGCGGGCGGCATTGGTGATGACCTCGCCGCCGTAGGAGTGGCCGACCAGGATGACCGGGCCGTCGATGCTGTCGAGGATGCTGGAGACGTAGGCCGAGTCGCCGCTCAGGTCGCGCAACGGGTTGGCGGCGGCGATGACCGGGTAGCCGGCCTTCTGCAGGGTGGCGGTGGTCTGGTACCAGCCGGAGGCGTCGGCGAATACGCCGTGGACGAGGACGACGGTCGGCTTGGGGCCGCTCGTGTGCGCCGTGGTGGCGGAGACGGGGGCGACCGCGCCGCCCACGCCGGCCACGAGTGCGGCGGCGAGCAGGCACGCGCTGACGGTACGGCGGCGAGGCCGCGGATCACTGAAGCTCATGCGGTGGCTCCTGTGCTCGGGCGTGCCCGGAGGGTGGCCGGGGACGCGGACGTTGTTCCGTCAGGAATTGAGGAACTCCAGCAGGTCGGCGTTGAGCTGCTCTTTGTGGGTGTCGGTGATGCCGTGTGGGGCGCCGGGGTAGACCTTCAGCGTCGCGTTCTTGATGCGGGCAGCGGACGCCTTGCCTCCGACCTCGAAGGGCACGACCTGGTCGTCGTCGCCGTGGATGACCAGCGTGGGTACGTCGATGGCATCGAGGTCGGTGCGGAAGTCGGTGGCGGAGAAGGCCGCGATGCACTCGTAGGCGCCCCGGTGCCCAGCCTGCAGGCCCTGGCGCCAGAACGCCTCCCGGATGCCGGGGGAGACCTCGGCGCCGGTCCGGTTGTTGCCGAAGAACGGCCCGTCGGCCAGGTCGTGGTAGAGCTGGGAGCGGTCGGCGAGGGAGTCGGCGCGGAGGGCGTCGAAGGTCTCGATCGGGACGCCGCCGGGGTTGTCGTCGGTCTTGAGCATGAATGGCGGGACTGCGGAGACGAGCACGATCTGGGCGAGCCGGGCGGTGCCGTGGCGGCCGACGTAGCGGGCGACCTCGCCGCCGCCGGTGGAGAAGCCGACCAGGGTGGCGTCACGCAGGTCGAGGGTGTCGATGAGGGTGGCCAGGTCGTCGGCGTAGGTGTTCATCTCGTTGCCGTTCCACGTCTGGGTGGAGCGGCCGTGGCCGCGCCGGTCGTGCGCGATGACGCGGTAGCCGTGGGTGGCCAGGAACAGCTGCTGGGCCTCCCAGCTGTCGGAGTTCAGCGGCCAGCCATGGCTGAGGACGACAGGACGGCCCGTTCCCCAGTCTTTGTAGTAGATCTGGGCGTCGTCGAATGCGGTGACGAAGGGCATGGGCTTCTCCCAACCGGTGACCGGGGCGCCGCAGAACCCGCCCTTTCCGCCTCACCCCGTAGTTGTGAAGGACGTGTGCGGGAGCTTGGCACGGGCATCGACAGGCGGCTTTACCCTGCCTGCCAGAGCCTGTCCCCTGCGTGCCAAGGCCAGGCCGCACCCACATGCGCATCTGCTGCGCCGCGCGTCACGGGAGACGCGTGCACATGCCTGTGTTGCGTACACGCATCTTTGCCCGCAAAGCTTTACACGGCGGACACTTACGTCCTAGGCGGCGACCTGGCGCTGCCCGGCGCGGGAGGCATCGTGCTCGTCCTCGACACAGACGATCTCTCAGTCGGTGACCGGATCGCGGCCTTCGAGGCGGTGGCCGCCGGTGAAGGCGGCGTCTCCTCCGTCCACGAGGAGGAGACCGAGGATGCGGTCTGGAAACGAGTCGAACTCTGGCACCTCGGCCCGGTGACGCTCTTCCACACCCAGGGCACAGGGATGCGCATCTCCCGCTCGCTCCGCCAGGCCCGGCGCGATGCGATGGATACCGTCGCGATCAACATTCACCGCCAGGGAGCCGGCGGTTTCGCCTGGGCCGACCATCGCCAGCGCATCGGCCCGAACAGCGCGACCATGCACCACATGCCCGCCGGGTACGAGTACTGGTGGTCCGGCCTCGGCAGCACGCTGGCCCTGATGTTCAGCACCGAACGCCTCAGCCTGCCCGAGGAGACGATCCGCACATCCATCCCGACGCTCGAGCACAGCCCCCTCGGACGGCTGCTCATCCACCACGTGCTCGGCGTCCACCGCATCGCCGACCAGATCAACAGGGGGCCCGAAGCCGACGCCCTGGCCTCCGCCACCATGGAACTCGTTCGAGCCTGGGTGGTGTCGGTCGCCGGCGACGACCCCACCCGCCGGGCCGTCGCAAGGGAAACCCTCCTCACCCGAGTTTTGGCCTACGCCCGTGCCCATCTGAGGGAACCCGACCTCACGCCCCAGCGGATCGCCTGGGCGCACAACACCTCCGTGCGGACGCTGTACCGCTTGTGTGACGACGGCGGAGTCAGTCTCGAGAAGTGGATCATCCGTCGCCGTCTCGAGGGTGCCCGCGCCGACCTCGCGGCCCCCGCACACGCGCACCGCACGATCGACACCATCGCCCGCAGCTGGGGCTTCACCAACCCCGCCTTCTTCTCCCGCCGCTTCCGACAGACCTACGGCACCACCCCCAGCCAATGGCGAAAGCTCTCCGAGCAGGGCCGACTCCTGTCCCCGCCGGACGATCTCTGACCACATCCCAGGGCATGCCATGAAGCGGACGAATCCACTGCATGCCATGCCCCTGGCTCGGCCCTCCTGGGTCTGCGACCCTGTTCACCTTGAGCTGGGCGCACCGGTCTTGGATACCGACACAGTCCGCCGAGCCCGCGAGGGAACGTCGGCAGACGCACCGAGGTGAACGCGTCCTCGCGACGGATGATGTCGCGGGTGAGCCTGCGCCGGCCGATGCGCTGCCGCATCTGCGTACTGTGCCGGATCCGGCTCGGGTCGGCGATGTACACGGCCTACTGGCCGCGGTCTGACCCAGTGGCGGCGGTCGGGCCGGTGCCAGGGCCCGACCTCGAGGCGTGCCCAGTCGTACATCCGCAGGCCATGCGCCCCTGTGCCGCAGGAGCGGCGCTTCCATTTATGCCGGGCAAGACCGTTGAAGAGGTCGTGGACGGGATGGTCGATCGCCCAGCGGGCGACCACGGTGTCGTGGCGGGTGGTGGCCACGACGTGGAAGACGTCTGTCCGCTCCGGTTCCGACCGCCAGCCTTTGCTGAACCCGGAGGCGGGCGCGGCGGACGTCGTCGCCGTGCGGGCCTGCCTCGCCGTACCCGTCGTGCCGCCCCTGCCTCGCAAGCGCCAGACCGTCGCCGACCTAGCACAGCGATGGGTGGCACGTGACGTCGTGCAGATCCTGCCGGACCGCGAAAGCGCAGGCAAACGCTACTCCGTGTCAATTATTTGATGGCCCGTCAGTTCTTCCCCCTATGTTGTCATGCACGCGTCATGGTGCTTCATTCGGGGAACACCCCCCAACCCGAGGAGGCTCGCGATGACTCGTCCCGCATTGCGCTCCATCGTTTACTGCATGCTGCTCCTGGCCTTGGCCCTGAGCGCCATCCGCCCGGCACACGCCACCACCGCCGACCCCGCCGCTCCTGGCCCGCATGCCGTCGCCTACAGGGACGTCACGGTCTCCGCCGCCGGTCGCTCCTACTCCGCCCGCGTCTGGTATCCGGGCACCACCGGCGGTGCTGACGCGCCTGTCGCCGCTGGCCGGCATCCCGCACTCTCCTTCGGCCATGGCTTCCTGCAGAACATCTCCAAGTACGAATCCCTCCTTCGCCACTGGGCCTCCTGGGGCCTGATCGCCGTGGCCCCCAAGACACAGGGAGGGCTGCTGCCCAGCCACTCGGCGTTCGCTGACGATCTCAACGCGGGACTCACCTGGCTGACCGCGCAGAGCGCAACGCCAGGCACCCACTTCGCCAACGCCGTGGATACCGGCCATCTCGCGGTGTCGGGCCACTCGATGGGCGGAGGAGCGGCTCTCCTCGCCGCCTCACGCAACCCCTCCATCACGACCGTGACCACCCTGGCGGCGGCGGAAACCAACCCCTCGGCCGTGGCGGCCTCCTCGGCGCTGACTGTTCCCGTCCAGTACGTGGCCGGTAGCCGGGACAGCGTCGCCGGAGTCGAGCAGCACCAGCGCAGGATGTACACGTCCAAGCCGTCCGCCACCCAGCTGCGCATCATCGCCGGCGGCTTCCACTGCGGCTTCACCGACAGCGGTGGCCTCGGATGCGACAGTGGCGCCATCTCGCGGGCGGAACAGCAACGTCTCACGCGCGCCATAACCACGGCGTGGCTCCTCTACACGCTCGATGTCGACCCCTCGCTGCGCGATCTCGTCTGGGGGGACGCCGCCCAGAACATGCCCGGCGTCAGCTACGAGGCCAAACCCTGACGGGTTGACGCCGCACCACCGTCCCCGGCCGTCGCGCTGTAGTCAACGGGAGAATCAGACATGCTCGATTCCCCTCCGCTTCGACGGTAGTGCGAGGGTGAACGGCATCCCCCTGAACTGCCCAGACGTAGGCGGCAGGTGAGGCGTCAGGGCCCGCACCGGGGGAGGTAAACGATTTCGCTCCGAAGGAACTCCAAGAGGGCCAGGGACCGGAGGAGACCCCGGCCGTGACGTGCCTTGGGCGACGTGTGCCCGGCGGCGGGGAGCGATGCTCCGCGTTCCCCGCCGACCATCGCTGCCGTGGCGGTGAGTGCGCTGAACGGGGTCGGTGCGCATCGGTCGTCGTCGACGCCACGAGCGAGATCGCGACCAGCCTGCGGAGCGCCACGTTCGGACGGTGCCGATGTGTTCGACGTGCCCGTCCTGGGCGAAGTGTGCTTGCACGGCGGGAGTGTCGAGGAGCCGGGCCGCGTAGCCGGGTCCGGCGCGCACCCCGACGTCTTGGTGGTGAAGCGGTTCGCCGCAGGAAGTGCGGATGACTTCGGTCTGGCTGTGGTGGCCGCAGGAGGTGTGGAGCCTGACCACGGGATGCCGTCGTCGTCGGCGAGCCACCGGTCACACCAGGCGTTGATCGCGGCGAATACGCCCGTCCCTGCGGGTGCAGGTACTCGTGACGGGCCGGCTCGCTCCGGCAGGGGTGGCGCAGCAACAGGCGACTCGAATACCCAGGTCACGACTGCTGTCTCGCCGCTATTGCAGATGCACTGCGCGGCCTTTCGGCGACCTGGCTGCCAGCGACTGCAACGAGAGCGGGGCAGGCGGGTCAGCGGCCGTGGAGGCTTCATCGACTCGCTGGGCATCGCGCGCAGCACCTCACCGACCGGCTCCGGGGCCTGGAGAAACGCGGCGACTGCCACGGCCGGCGAGAGCCTTGCACGGTGAGTTGCCGGATCAACCCCCGCTCGGCAATCAGGAGGGAACCCGCACACCGCGTTCCCGGGCGCCCGCCACGCCTGACCCTCCGCCTCCGCCAAGTAGGTCCAGGCGGAGGCGGAGAGTCTGCCCGAGGGGGGATTGGCGCGCAGACCCCGCCAGGACGTTGCCGTGCTGAACGCCCTGTCCCGGCTGGGGAAACCGCGCCCTCGGTGTGCGGCCAGCACTCGCTCCTGGCGCGCTCGCACACCGTAGCGTAATCGATTCCGCGTGACGAGCAGTTCCAGCATCTGCTCGGGCAGGCTCACCAAAATGCCAGGTCAGAAGGGTATTAGTTGCCATGCGGCAGGTTTCGGGGCGGTCACGAAGACGCGGCAAGTGCTGCGAATGGTCCTTGCGCTGTTGACTTTTGTGGATTCTTGTTATCTCGTTTGCCCACTGCTTCGTCGGAGCGGACGGAGCGGACTCGGGACAAGGAGCTACCCATGGCGATGCGTGATCGCATTTCACTGGCCAGACGCTGCATGCTGGGCGCAACGGTCCTGGCCCTGACCGCGGTGACCGCCTGCGGCTCAGGCGGTGGCGACGAGGCGGGCGGAGCGGACGGTCAAGCGTGCAAGCCCGCGTCGGGCAAGGTCACGTTGGACTACTGGTCCTGGGTCCCGGGCATGCAGAAGGCCGTTGACGTCTGGAACGAGGAAAACCCGGACATCCAGGTCAAGCTGAAGACGACCCCCTCGGGCAACGCCGGTACGTACCAGAACATGTCCAACGCCCTCAAGGCCGGAAAGGCCCCCGACCTCGGGCAGGTCGAGTACGACTCCCTGGCGAGCTTCCGGCTCAAGGAGGGCCTGACGGACATCTCCTCCTGCCCCGGTGTCGAGGATGCCGGTGACAAGTTCGTCGACTGGACCTGGTCGCAGGTGGAGTTCGGCGCCGACGGCAAGGACGGCGTGTGGGCGGTGCCCCAGGACACGGGTCCCATGGCCCTGTTCTACCGCAAGGACATATACGACAAGATGGGAATGAAGGCGCCCGCCACCTGGGACGAGTACGCGGAGCAGGCCCGCAAGCTCAAGCAGGAGGGCAAGTACATCACCCACTTCTCCCAGACCGACCCGAACTGGTTCACCGGTCTGCTGTGGCAGAACGAAGCCACCATGTTCGAGCGGGACGGCGACACCTGGAAGGTCACCGTCGACCGGCCCGAGAGCCGTCAGGTCGCCGACTACTGGCAGAAGCTGATCGACGACAAGCTCGTCGCCACGGACCTGCAGGGATTCTCCCCGGCGCTGTACAAGGCATGGAACACCGGCGAGGTGGTCACCTGGGTCAGCGCCGCCTGGGGCTACAGCACCATCCGCGACAACGCCAAGTCCACCGAGGGCAAGTGGGCGGTGGCCCCGATGCCGCAGTGGGAGGAAGGCGGCCGGCAGGCGGGCAACTGGGGTGGTTCCACCACGACGGTGATGGCCGGCACCAGGTACCCGGCCGAGGCCGCCAAGTTCGCCCTGTGGCTGAACACAGACCCTGAGGCGCTGGAGATCCTCAACCGCGAGGGCGGCCTCTACCCGGCGGCCGAGGCCGGCCTGGAACTGCCCGCGCTGCAGCAGCCGGTCGACTTCTACGGCAAGCAGAAGGTCTTCGACGTCTTCGCCGAGGCATCGGCTCAGGTGGACACCGGCTTCACCTGGGGCCCCACGATGACGGACACCTACCGCTTCCTCAGCGACGGCACGGCGAACACCGTCGCCGGCAAGACGACCCTCGGTGACGTGCTCAAGGACACCGGCGCCCAGAGCGTGGAGTCACTGCGCAAGCAGTCGCTCGACGTTGCCGAGTAGTCGGTCCCTTTCTGCCCTCCCCGCCGTCCCCGGACGGCGGGGACAGCACCTCTAAGGCTGCCCGTGACATCCACCACCGCACCCGCACCGGCCCGACGCCGACCCCGCCGGACCCTCGCGCCCTACGCCTTCCTCGCCCCCTTCCTCATCCCGTTTGTGCTGTTCACGCTCGTCCCGGTCGGTTACGCCTTCTGGCAGAGCCTGCACAAGACCGAACGCACGGGCGGCACCTTCGGCAGGACCCAGAGCGTCTTCGCCGGATTCGAGCAGTACGGGCGGGTTCTGCAGCAGGACTACTTCACCGAGAGCCTGCTGCGCGTTCTCGGCTTCGCCCTCGTGCAGATCCCCCTGATGCTGCTGCTGTCCCTGGTCCTCGCACTGCTGCTCGACTCCGCGGTCGCCCGCGCCAAGAAGTTCTTCCGGCTCGTCTACTTCGTGCCGTACGGCATCCCCGGCGTCGTGGCTGCGCTGATGTGGGCGTTTTTGTACGACCCGCGTCTGTCGCCGGTGGTGGACCTGCTGGAGTCGGCCGGCATGCAGGTCGACCTGCTCGGCCCGGACGCGATCCTGTGGTCCATCGCCAACGTCGTCACCTGGACGTACACCGGCTACAACATGCTCATCATCTACGCCGCCCTCCAGGCCGTGCCCGCCGACATCGGCGAGGCGGCCCGGGTGGACGGGGCGAGCGGCTGGACCATCGCCCTGCGCATCAAGATTCCGATCATCCGCCCGGCTCTGATCCTCACCGGGGTCTTCTCCATCATCGGAACCTTCCAGCTCTTCACCGAGCCGCAGGTCTTCCGGGGCATATCCACCAGCGTGACGAGCACCTACACCCCGAACATCGCCGCCTACTCGCTCGCCTCCGGCGACAGTTACAGCGAGGCCGCAGCCCTGTCGGTCGTCCTCGCGCTCGTCACCTTCGTCCTGTCGTTCGCGTTCCTGCGCTTCACCTCCAGGAGGCAGGGATGAGCTTTCTCACCCGCACCGAGGGGGCCCACGCCGCCCCCGCCACCGCCGGCCCACGGCCGCTCACCAGGGTGTCCACCGTCGTCGCCGTGACCTTCATGGCCGGTATCGCCTGCTACATGCTGCTGCCCGTCTACTGGCTGCTGGTGTCGTCGACCAAAAGCCAGGGCGACCTCGTCACCACCCCAGGCTTCCTGCCCGCCGAATGGCACCTCGGCGACAACCTCAGCGCGCTCTTCGCCCAGCAGGACGGCGTCTACGCCCGCTGGCTGCTCAACAGCCTCCTCTACGCGGGAGCCGGAGCAGCGGTGGCCACCCTGCTGGCCGCGGCAGCCGGATACGCGCTCGCCAAGTACACCTTCCGCGGACGCGAGGCGGTCTTCTCCGTTGTCCTCGGCGGCGTCCTCGTCCCGGCCACCGCGCTCGCCCTGCCGCTGTTCCTGATGTTCGCCGAACTCGACGCCACCAACACCTTCTGGTCGGTCTTCCTGCCCAGCATCGTCAGCCCGTTCGGCGTCTACCTCTCCCGGATCTTCGCCGCCGCCTCCGTACCCGACGAGGTGATGGAAGCGGCCCGTATGGACGGTGCGAGCGAGTTCCGCATCTTCCGCACCATCGCGGTGCGCCTGATGGCCCCCGCCCTGGTGACCATCTTCCTGTTCCAGTTCGTCGTCATCTGGAACAACTTCCTGCTGCCTCTGATCATGCTGCAGGACGAGCGTCTCTACCCCGTCACCCTTGGCCTGTTCACCTGGCAGTCGCAGACCAGCCGTCTGCCCGAACTGCAGACCCTCACCATCATCGGCGCCCTGATCTCGGTCGTGCCCATCGTGTTGACCTTCCTCCTCCTACAGCGCTACTGGCGCGCCGGACTTGCCGCTGGAGCCGTGAAATCGTGAACCACCCCCTCTCCGACCTGACCCGCTTTCTGGGCGGAGTCGCCTACGGCGGCGACTACAACCCTGAGCAGTGGCCGCGCGAGGTCTGGCGCGAGGACGTCCGCCTGATGCGCGAAGCGGGCGTCAACCTCGTCACCGTCGGCGTCTTCTCCTGGTCCCGCATCCAGCCGCGGCCCGACACGTACGACTGGAGCCTGCACGACGAGGTGCTCGAGCTCCTGCACGCCGGCGGCATCGCCGTGGACCTCGCCACGCCCACCGCCGCACCGCCTCCGTGGTTCACCCGCCGACACCCCGACGCCCGGCCGGTCACCGCCTCCGGTACCCCCCTGGCCCACGGCAGCAGACAAGTCTTCTGCCCCAGCAGTCCCGCCTACGCGCAGGCCGCGGACGCCCTGGTCACGGAACTCGCCGCACGCTACGGCGACCACCCCGCCGTCGCCCTGTGGCACGTGCACAACGAGTGGGGCAACCACAACGCCCTGTGCTACTGCGACACCAGCGCCGACGCCTTCCGCGTCTGGCTGCAGGAGCGGTACAAGACCCTCGAGGCGGTCAACGACGCCTGGGGTACCGACTTCTGGAGCCAGCGCTATGGCGACTGGGACGAGATCGACCCGCCCCGGGACACCACCGCCTTCCGCAACCCGGGCCAGGAACTGGACTACCGCCGCTTCTCCTCGGACGCCCTGCTCGCCCGGCACCACGCCGAGGCGGCCATCCTGCGCCGGATCTCGCCGCAGGTGCCGCTCACCACGAACGTGATGGGCACGCTGGAGAAGAAGGTCGACGGATACGCCTTCGCCGCCGCGTGTGACCTGGTCTCGGTCGACCACTACCTCCCGGCAGCCGACCCCGACGCCCACATTGATGTGGCGCTCAACGCCGACCTCGCCCGCGGTATGGCCCAGGGTCGGCCCTGGCTGCTGATGGAGCACTCCACCTCCGCCGTCAACTGGCAGGGCGTCAACGTGGCCAAGCAGCCCGGCGAGATGCGCCGCAACAGCCTGACCCACTTGGCGCGAGGCGCGGACGGACTGATGTTCTTCCAGTGGCGGCAGTCCCGCGCAGGCGCCGAGAAGTGGCACTCCGCGATGGTCCCGCACGCCGGCACCGAGGGGAGGGTATGGAAGGAGGTCGCGTCACTGGGAGCCGAGCTCGGAGCGCTGGCGGAAGTCACCGGCAGCCGCGTGCGCGGGGAGGTGGCCATGGTGTTCGACTGGCACTCCTGGTGGGCTCTGGAACTGCAGGCCCGGCCCTCGGACCGGATGCGCTACCTGGACGCGGTGCGCGACTGGTACGAAGCGCTATGGACGCTGAACATCACCTGCGACCTCCTTCCGCCCGGCGCCGACCTCAGCGGCTACCGTGCGGTCCTCGCACCCAGCGTGTACCTGCTGACCGACAACGATGCCGACAACCTCACCCGGTACGTGCACCAGGGCGGGCACCTCGCCGTCGGCTGCTTCAGCGGCGTCGTGGACGAGTACGACCGGGTACGTCTGGGCGGTCACCCCGGCGCGCTGCGCGAGGTGCTCGGTCTGGTCGTGGACGAGTACCTGCCGCTTCGCCCGAACGACGTGGCCTTGCTCGAGGACGCCACCGAGGTCCGGGAGTGGGCCGAGCGGGTCGAACCCCGCGGCTGCACCACTTTGCTGAGCTTCGCGGACACCGCCGAGGGCGGCCCGGCCCGCGGCGGACCTGCCGTCACCCGCCACGCCTTCGGTAGAGGCACCGGGTGGTACACGGCCGCCCGTCTGCCGGTCCCGGCCCTGCGCGAGCTGCTGCGGGCGATGTGCGCGGAAGCCGGCGCGGTCCCCACCGCGACAGCCCCGGCAGGCGTGGAGGCGGTACGCCGGAGGGGAGCGGACCACGCGTACCTCTTCCTGATCAACCACAACCAGCAGACGGCCCGTGTCCCCGTCACCGGTACCGGCCTCGCCGGCGCCGAGATCGCCGAGGGCACGGCGGTGGTGCCGCCCGGGGGAGTGGTGGTGGTCCGCGAGGACTGCCGGCTTCCTGCCGCCTGACCTGCTGTCACGCCCGAGACAACACCCGTAAGGAGCACCCCGTGACGACCGAGCAGGCCACTGCGGGCCCCACGGTGCAGATCGACGAGGCATCCGGCACCGTCCTGCTGCGTACCGCGCACAGCGCCTACGTCCTGAAGGTGGACCGTGACGCGGGAACGGTGCGCAGCGTCCACTGGGGTGCTCCGCTGCCTCTCGCCGACGCTGTGGTGCTGCCCGCCTGGTCAGAGCACGACAACAGCTTCGCCGGACGTTTGGACGGAGCCGAGGAGTACCCGGTCGAGGGCGGTGCCCGCTTCGGCGTGCCCGCACTGGAGGTCCGCTTCGCCGACGGCTCCAGCTCTCTCGAAGCGGTGGTGGAGGATGTGGTCGTGCCGTCGGCCGACCAGGTGGTCATCCGGCTGCGGGACCGCACCCGGCCCCTGGCCTGGCACCTGCACTACCAGGTGCCCGCGGGCGGCGACGTCCTGCTGCGGTGGACGGAGTTCCAGCACACGGGCAGCGACGACGCGGGAGACATTCTGCTGTTGAGGTATTCCTCCGCCCACTGGCCGCTGCCGCAGCGGTCGGACTGGCGCCTCGGGTCCGTGCACGGTGGCTGGGCCGCGGAAGGGCACCTGCAACGGTCCAGGCTGCCGGTCGGCGAGACGGTGATGGGCAGTCGGCGCGGCCACACCGGCCACCACGCCAACCCGTGGGTGGCGCTGGACGCCGGGGACGCGGGTGAGGAGCACGGCGATACCTGGGTCGTCGCACTCGCCACCAGCGGCAGCTGGCGCATCACCGCCCAGCGCACTGCCGCCGGCCGGACGGGCGTGATGGCGGGGGAGGGCCACGAGGGCATCGAACTGCGCCTCACGCCAGGCGACAGCCACCGCACTGCGCCCAGTCTCGCGCTGTACACCGCGCACGGCTTCGGGGCGGCCAGCAGGTCCTTCCACCGGCACCTGCGGACCCACGTCCTGCCGCATCCACAGCAGCTTCGACCGGTCCTCTACAACTCCTGGGAGGCCACCTCGTTCGAGGTGAGCGAAGCGGGCCAGCTGGCCCTGGCCCGCCGTGCCGCCGCCGTGGGTGCCGAACTGTTCGTACTCGACGACGGCTGGTTCCGCGGCCGTGACGACGACACCGCCGGCCTGGGCGACTGGACGCCGCACCCCGATCGCTTCCCGCGCGGCCTGCGCCCGCTCGCCGACGAGGTGCATCGCCTCGGCATGGCCTTCGGCTTGTGGGTGGAGCCCGAAATGGTCAACGCCGACAGCGACCTGTACCGCAGACATCCCGAGTGGGTCCTTCACCTGCCCGACCGCGCCCCCACCGAGCTGCGCAACCAGCTCGTCCTGGACTTTTCCCGCCCGGACGTGACCGAGTGGGCCCTCGCCTGGCTGGGCGAGGTCGTGGCCGAGAACGCGGTCGACTTCCTCAAGTGGGACTTCAACAGATCTTTCACCGAAGCGGGCACACTCGGGGCCGGGCCGGACGCCCGGCGCGTCCACGTGCAGCATGCACGCGGCCTGTACAGGGTGCTGGACCGGCTGCGCACGCAGTTCCCGCGCCTGCGGATCGAGGCCTGCGCCGGCGGCGGCGGCCGGGTCGACCCGGGCATCCTCGCCTACACCGACCAGGTATGGACGTCCGACAACACCGACGCGGTGGACCGCCTGACCCTCCAGCACGGCTTCAGCCAGCTCTACCCTGCCGGCGTCATGTCCGCCTGGGTGACCGACAGCCCCAACCCGCTCACCGGCCGGGTCGTCCCGCTGCGGTTCCGCTTCCACAGCGCCATGGCGGGCGTCCTCGGCATCGGCGGGGACCTGACGCGCTGGAGCGAGGCCGAACTCGCCGAGGCGAGGCACCTGATCCTGATGTACAAGGACATCCGGCCCGTCGTCCAGCACGGTGAGCAGTTCCGCCTCCTGGCCCCCGACGAGGGTCCGCTCACGGCCGTGCAGTACCTCAGTGAGGACGGCCACCGCGCCGTCGTACTGATCTGGCGGCCCACGACCTCCTTCGGACCGTCGTGGCCACCGTTGCGGCTGCGCGGGCTGGACACAGGATCCCGCTACCGGGACGAGGACACCGGAGCCGAATGGTCGGGGGCGACCCTGATGAGCTACGGGCTGCCTCTGCCCGACCTGCCGCCGGGCGACTGCGCGAGCGTGCTGGTCCGCCTGCGCCGCGTGAACGGGCCCCATGCGAGCTGAGGAGGTCACTTCACGGAGGGGCACGATCGCTCCGCCGTAGAGAGCGCTCTCTGCGCAGCGTGGGACGTGAAGTAGGGTGATCCGCAGAAGGGAGCGTGAGCTGTGCGAGAGCGGGTCACCATGGCCGATGTCGCGCGTGCGGCCGGGGTATCGTCCGCCACTGTCTCCTATGTGCTCTCCGGCAAGCGGCCAGTGGCCCCCGAGACCCGGGCCGCGGTGGAAGCGGCCATTGCCGAACTGGACTTCACCGTCAACGCCACGGCCCGCAGCCTGCGCACCGGCCGGTCCAGCCTCGTGGCACTGATCGTGCCCGACATCGCCAACCCCTTCTTCGCGCAACTCGCAGCCACGCTCCAAGAGGAACTGCGCGAACTCGGGCTGCATGTCGTGGTCTGCAACACCCGCGCACGCCGGGACGAGGAGCAAGCCCTCCTGGCAGAGGCTGTCCAGCAGCGGTTCGCCGGCGTCATCATCACCCCCTTTCGCCTCAAACCGAAAGACTTCCAGCCCCTCGCCGACGCCCGCATCCCCGTCGTCGTCAGCGCCGACGTCTCCTTCGGCCCGATCGACCTGGTGACCCCCGACGCGCGGGCAGCCACCCGCCGCGCACTGGAACGGGTCGCCTCGGCCCAACGGCGCCGCATCGCCATGATCGCCGGCCCGCGCGACGCCACCGGCGGCGACCCCCGCCTGGAACACCTCCGGTCCCTGGCCCTGCAGTTCGGCATGTCACTTCCGCACGGACTGGTGGTGCGGGGCGAACACACCCGCGAAGCCGGCGCGGCGGGCTTCGGCGAACTGATGAACCGCCAGTACCGTCCCGACGCGGTGTTCTGCGGCAACGACGTCATCGCCGTCGGCGCGATGGACAAGGCGCACGAACTGGGCATCAGCATCCCCGGCGACGTGGCCCTGATCGGCCACGACGACGCCTCCTTCGCCTCCCTGGTGCGCCCCCAGCTGACCACCATCCGCTACCCCGCCACCGAAGTCGGCCGGGCAGCCGCCCGACTCCTCACCGAGCGCCTCAACGGCCGTACGGTCCCCAAGACGGTGCGCGTCACCGCGGAGTTCGTCGCCCGCGCCTCCGTCTGAAAAGGATGCGCACTCGGCGCCACCGCGGGCGTCACGGCCGTTGCGTGAACGGCGGCCCACTGCTGGCCGAGTGCGACCTGTCCCCCCTCCTCGCCGGGAACCCCAGGCCGTACTGGGTGATCTGGCCGGGTTCGTAGGCCACCCGGTCGGCCGGCCGTCGCGGCGCTGCACGACTACGCCGGCCTGCCGGTCAGCGGCGTACTGCCGCCGGAGGCGACTGAGCACAGCTTGGACGACCTGATCGCGGCCGTCCTGCCCGGCTGCGCGCCACAGTGGGGACGCGCAGGATGACCAGAGGACTCACCATTCAAGAACGGGCTGGGGGCGACTTTTCAGAGACTGGCGACTCCGCCGGCTACGTCGGCTGAAAGAGGCAGCAGACGCACCACAGCGCACTGACAGTCTCGCAGGCTGGCGTGGCTGTTCAACCCGGAGTGACGTGCCTGCCGATGAGTGCGCGCAGCGGGGCCGGTCCGATGCTGAAGGCAGCCGGATACGGCAGGCCGGGGCGGGAGGCCCCGGTGGGCCGGGTTTCGGCTACGTCACCCGGTAGCCGCCTTGACCGGCCGCCCGCTCGTTGAAGTCCGCGAAGTCGCTGACCCAATGCCCAACGTCGTCGGGCGCGTCGTCGAGGGGTCGGCGCACCCGATAGCCCCAGCAAGTGACCCTCCGGCGGCCGCGGGGGTGTGCCGCGCCGGTAACCCGCCGCAACGCCGTGAGCTGATGCGCGAGTGCGGCGCGCTGCACCAGTCGTTCGCCGTGCCGCTGGGGGACGCGGAGCAGACCGACCCGCGCCGCTACCTCCCCGTGCCGAAGAACTTCAGCGACGACGACGCGGAGATACGCGTCGACTTGCCGGTGCATCTGCGGTTCTCCCGCGACGGCTGGCTGACGGGCGACTCATAGGCGTCGACAGGCGGGCGAGGCGGACCTGTTCGATCAGCGGGCTCCGGGTGGCTGACGTTCGTCTACGACTGGATCTCCGTTGCGAGTTCGGGGAGCGGCTCCTGTCCGCGCGCGGACGAAGTGCCGGCCCCGGTTGCCGCCCGCCTCTCGGCCTCGTCTTCGTGGCCGGCGCAGCGGTGCATCGGGCGGTCCGTGCTGCCTGACCGACAGAGACGTCGACGTGAGCGTCGTTGAGCCCGAGCCGACCGCACTGGCCTGGAATTCCATCAGCCGGACGGGATCGTCGCTGTGGCGTGCTTCGTCGACGATGCGGTCCACGCGCAGGCTGCTGGCCGGGCGCGATCGGAGCGATCCGCCCCACGCCTGAACGGCGCGCCTCCGCGCCAGATTGTGGCCGCGCTTGCGGATACCGTCCGCTACGACTTGTGTTCAGGGCACGGCAGTTGTGCGTTGATGTCAGCCCTGGTCATGACCTTCCCCGTGTGAGTCATGAATTCCCCGGCGTCAAGGTGGATGTTCCTCAGCCGCGACAGGTCTATCCAGCCGTCCCGTCCGTCGACGGCCTTGCCATTGACCACCTCGAATACGCTGACGTAGAAACCTTCGGGCAGCGCGCCGCGCAGCGGATGTACCTCTTGGGCGAAGGCCGTGTTGTCTCCGATGGCGAACAGGCCCTGTCCCACATCGGGAGACCGTGGACCGGTCGCTTTCCACAGCGTCGTGAAACCGTCGTCGAGTACGGCGATCTCCGCTCCTGTGACGCGGTCGCCCGGGCAGAGCGGATAGGCCACGACGAGACTGCCGTCGGAGGCACGGGCGTAGCCGAAATCGGGGGGGTTAGGCGGCACCACATGACACGCCGTGATCGCGAACGCGACCAGCATCAGCGCGAACGCAGCTCGGCCTCTTATACACGGTCCGTTCATCGGGCGCACTGCGCCTGAGCACAGGATTGATCCCCAAGCGATCGCTGCCGGGGGTGCACCGTTCTCCACATGAGGTACTCCAACGCTACGCAGACACATGGGAGGCACGAGACCATAGGCACCGCAGTGCTGGACGGGGCCGCCGATGCACCCGACGGTACTACGAACCGGAGAACATGAGCGGACTCACCGTGAAGCGCTCCGAGAAGGCGTTTTCACCTCGGCCTTGAGCACTCCTGCCTACTCCACGCATTCCACCACGCCCTGTAGCGCTGCTGCTTCGGCGGATGCTTCTCCCGCCGCCCTCCCTTTGGCCCCACCCGCGCCGATGGAAAGGCAGGCGGTTCGCGCCCATAGCTCACTGAGCTTCTTCAGCGCTGCCGCTCCAGCGTGAGGATGGCCTTGGCGATTGACGTCATGCGGTCCTGTCCGGACTGCGGTCGCGTGTCCGGACGGGTGCGCAGTCGGTATGTCCCCACGTTGGCCGATGCCGCTGTCGGTGGCCGCCCGGTGCTGATCGGACTGTTGGCGCGGGGGTTGTTCTGCGACAGCCCGAAGTGCTCTCGGCGGACATGCGCCGAGCGGGTCAAGAGGCTGACGGTGCGCTGCCGGCGCCGCAGCTCGCTGCTGCAGCACCTGGTGGAGATGGCCCGTGTGTTGCTCGCAGGCCGCGGCGGCGCCCGGCTCCTGCACATCCTGGAGGTGCCGCTGTCACGGACGAGCGTTCTGTTCCACTCGGTGCGCATGCGGCTGCTGTCGGCCGCGACACCGCGAGTGCTGGGCCGTGGACGACTTCGCCCTGTACGCAGACGTCTACGGCACGCTGCTCGTCGATGCCGACACGCGGCTGCCGATCGACTTGTGGGCTGGTCGCGATGATCAGTAAGTGCACAACTGTCCACGCGGCTGGGCGTGTTGATCGGTACGCGGCTTCGTGCACCAGGCCACAGGCCCCCGGAGACGACGTCGTACGACACCCCCTCGACCGGTTGCGCCTGTCCGGGGGCAGCTGCCAGGGGACACCACCAAGATTTTCTCGGTGGCGTGTAAAGAATCCAGCGGCTGTACGTCTCTCGGCATCTGTACGGCCGCCGCTGCTTCACCGTGAGGCGCTGGGCCGCAGACGAAGGAGTTCCGGTGGAGTTGACGGGTGCTGTTGGCGTGGTGCTGCTCGTGATGGGGTTGTTCGCCCCGGCGCTGAGCAAGTTGGTGACGAGCGTTGCGTTCCGTATCCGCGCGGCGGGCAAGGCCGAGATGATCCGTGCGAAGGCCGGGCAGGCGCAGGCGGGAGGCGAGTGCTGGGAGGGGAAACGGGGACGACATGGCTGACCTGGACGGGCCGCAGCATGGAGAGGCGCTGAAGGACCTGGTGGAAGAGCGGTACCAGCTGATGGTCCGCTTCGCTGCGCGGCAGCTGGACAGCCTCGGAGTGCCGCAGTCGGCAGCAGACCCCCAGGACCTCGTGCAGAACGCGCTCTGCTCCGTGCTCAAGCGCAGCGAGCCGATCACCTTCTTACGCCGCTATGTCTACACCTGCGTCCGACACGAGGCCCTCCGCGCTGCCGAGCGCCACGACACGGGCAGGGGGTACGCGTCGCTCGACGCCGACATACGCGCGGAGGACGAGCCAGCGGCGCCGTCCTTCGAGGAGTCGGCCGCACAGCGGCTCGTCATCAAGGAGGCGCTCGCTCATCTGCCGCTCCAGCAGCGGCGGGCCTTCTTCCTGACCCGGGAACTGGGAATGACCCAGGCGCAGGCCGCCAAGGTGCTGGAAACGGCGGGACCAACGGTGGGCGTCCACGCGAGCCGGGCGATCAAAACCCTGCGGGCGGCACTGGTCACCCTGGGCACGTCGCTGGGTGTGGGGGTTGCGTGGGTCACCGGCCAACTGGCGATCGGCGCGCGGCAGGTCAGCCCGGGCTCAGGGCCGCAGACCGACCTGGTCCCGTACGCCGTCACGGGAGGTCTGCTTGTCGGCCTCATTGCGGCCGCATTGGGGCTGCTGCCTTACCTGCCGGAGATTCGCTACGTCTCGCGCACCGGATCGCGTGTCCTCGGGCAGATTCTCGAAGACGGGAGGGAGCCCGACTTTGGCCACGGGATGGGCGGGCCCGGACACGGGATCACCAAGGCGTGGCTCGAGCGGGAGTACGGTCCGTACCAGCGGCGCAAACCCCCTGACGACCGGTCGGGCCGTTAGCCGGCGGCACCCATCGGCGCCCCCTTCGTGCAGGGCGCCCGATGGGTGCCCGGTCATCGAGTCTCTCCTTCGTGGATACCCCCGGCTTCAGCCGGGGGAGGAAACGAAGCTCCTGCGGAGCAGGGCAGGGAAAGCCGGTTCGCCGCCA
>NZ_JBSFOK010000029.1:0-106775 GCF_053587635.1 Streptomyces sp. NPDC003635
CGACAACACCAGGCCCGCACCAGCCACTACAAACGACGCGGACATATCCCCTGACCTGGCCACCAGTCACGGCAAGCACCGTTGCAGTACTAGGATGCCGCCATGAGCCAACCACTGCGGGCGGTGCTCGGTGAAGACCAGCCGATCGTGCGCGAAGGCATCGTGACCATCCTGCGCAAGGCCGGGATCGACGTCGTCGAGGCCGTCGAGGACGCGGTGGACCTGGTCCGTGCCACGGAGGAGCACCTTCCCGACGTGGTGATCACCGACATCCGGATGCCGCCGGGTCTGCAGGACGACGGTCTGCGGGCCGCGCAGAAGATCCGTGCGACATGGCCCGAGACGGCCGTGATCGTGCTCTCCCAGTTCCTGGACGCCTCCTACGCCCTCGATTTGGTGGGCGACGACCCGAGCGGAGTGGGCTATCTCCTCAAGGAGAAGGTGGCGAGCCCGCAGATCCTGATCGACGCCGTCGAGCGGGTCGTCGCGCGTGACTCGGCGCTCGACCCTGACGTGATCTCAGCCCTGCTGGGACGCAAGCGTCCGGAGGATCCGCTGGCCGCGCTGACACCGAAGGAGCGCGAGGTCCTGGCGCTGATGGCCGAGGGTCACTCCAACACCGGGATCTCCCAGAAGCTCTTCGTGAGCGTGGCCGCTGTGGAGCGGCATGTGACCGGCATCTTCATGAAGCTGGGGCTCAGTCAGACGGCCTCGGGGCAGCACCGGCGGGTCCTGGCGGTGCTGCGCTACCTCGGCCAGTAGCCCCGAAGCGACCCCGCGCGGCGGCTGACGGTCAGGGTGCGGAGCGGGTGAACAGGCTCCGCAGATCGGCGTCGAAGAGCCGGTCCTTGGCGACGAAGGACTCGATTCCCGCTGGGCGCAGTTCCTCCGGCGACCACAAGGACTTGTCGGTGGAGGTCAGCACGATCCGCGGCGGGTCGTCCTCCTCGGCCAGCCGACGCGCCACGCTCAGCCCGTCCAGGTCGGGAAGGTGCAGATCCAGCAGCAGCCCGTGGGGGTGATGTTCGCGCACCGCGGCCAGAGCCGAGGCCCCGTCCCCGGACTCCGCCACGACACGCAGGCCCCGTGCCGTCAGCAGCGTCGTGGCGATGCGGCGGAATCCGGGGTCGTCGTCGACGACGACGATGTTGATGCACATGGTCTCAGCATGCACAGCGCCCTCGCGGCCGGACCATAGGGGGAGCCCTACGGTTTGGGTGTCGCCCTCGGGGCGCCCCACCCTGAACACTGGGGCCGGGAGGTGGTCACGCGGGACGCGCCGCACCGACAGGATCCGGCCTGAGGCGAAGCCTCGACTGCCGTACACCTCCCGGCCGATGGTCTTTCGGCCAGCGGCGACTCACCGGCCGACACGACGTCTAAGGTCGACCGGTGACGAGTAGCAACACGACAGGTTTCCCCGTCCTCGACGAGACCCGTCCGGCAGCGGCGCCCGGAACCTGGCAGGAACGTCTTCGCTGGTTCGGTTACGTGGCACGCCCCGGCACCGGGGTTCGCGAGCGACTTGTTCCGCCCTTCCCGAAGCCGCCCGCCCGCCTGTGGGAGTTCACACGTGTCGCGCCGGAACGGGCGTACCGCCTCACGAAGGTGATGGAGTGGCTCGGGCCGGTACTCGTCGCCGTCCTGGCCGGGGCCATCCGCTTCTGGCACCTCGGCCGGCCGCGGGCCGTCATGTTCGACGAGACGTACTACGCCAAGGACGCCTGGTCCATGTTGCGGCTCGGATACGAGGGCACCTGGCCGGACCGCAAGATCGCCGACCCGCAGATCCTCGCCGACCCCCAGGTCATCCCGCTCTCCGATCCCGGGGCCTTCGTCGCGCACCCGCCGATGGGCAAGTGGGTGATCGCCGTCGGTGAGTGGATGTTCGGCCTGGACCCGTTCGGCTGGCGCTTCATGACGGCCGCTCTCGGCACCCTGTCGGTGCTCATGCTGTGCCGAATAGGCCGCCGCCTGTTCCGGTCGACGTTCCTGGGCTGCCTCGCCGGTGCGTTGCTGGCCATGGACGGTCTGCACGTGGTGATGAGCCGTACCGCGCTGCTGGACCTCGTCGTGATGTTCTTCGTCCTGGCCGCCTTCGGCTGTCTGCTGATCGACCGGGACCATGCCAGGGCCCGGCTCGCGGCGGCCCTGCCGGTCGGCGCGGACGGCACTGTCCGGCCGCACGCGCATACCGGTGACCGCGTCGGCACGGGGCTTCGTCCCTGGCGGCTCGCCGCCGGTGTCTGCCTGGGACTCGCGGCCTCCAGCAAATGGAACGGCCTGTACGTCCTCGTGTTCTTCGCCGTCATGACCTTGCTCTGGGACGTCGGTGCCCGCCGCGTCGCCGGGGCTCGCCGGCCGTACCGGGCCGTGCTGCGCAAGGACTTCGGCTGGTCGGCGCTCTCCCTGGTTCCGGTCGCCGCGCTGACCTATCTGGTGACCTGGACCGGCTGGTTCCTGTCGGACGACGGCTACGGCCGCCACTGGGCGGACGGCCGCGGCGGCACCTGGTCCTGGATACCCGGGCCGCTGCGCAGCCTGTGGCATTACGAGCACGGGGTCTACGAGTTCAATGTCGGGCTCCACTCCGCGCACACCTACGAGTCGAACCCGTGGAGCTGGCTGGTCCAGGGCCGGCCCGTGCTCTTCCACTACGAGTCCCCGAAACCCGGACAGGACGGCTGTCACACGGCGGCCGACTGCTCGCAGACGGTCCTCGCGCTCGGCACTCCACTGCTGTGGTGGTCGGCCTGCGCCGCCCTCGTGTACCTGCTGTTCCGCTGGGCGCTGCGCCGCGACTGGCGCGCCGGCGCCGTGCTGTGCGCGGTGGGGGCCGGCTATCTGCCGTGGTTCCTCTACCAGGACCGCACGATCTTCTCCTTCTACGCGGTCGTCTTCGTGCCGTACCTGTGTCTGGCCGTGGCGATGGCGCTGGGGGCCCTGGCGAGTCCGAAGGGCGCGTCCGACACCCGCCGTACCGTGGGCGTCGCGGCGGCGGGCGTGCTGGTTCTGCTCATCGCCTGGAACTTCGTCTACTTCTTCCCGCTCTACACCGGCCAGACGATCCCGTACCCCGAGTGGAACTCGAGAATGTGGCTCGGCACCTGGGTGTGAGACCCCCGCGAAAAGTAACCACCTTGACAGGTGACGTCTTTCCCTGCGAACCTCGCGTCACCAGTCAGAGCAGTTACTTCGCGTAAGGACCACCCATGACAGTCGTACGGTTCGATCTCGTCTCCCGGCTCAGCCAGCAGGAGGTGCTGGCGGTACTGACGGACTTCAGCCCCTCACGCGCGGAGTCCTGGCCCACGATCGACGCCGACCACTTCGAGGTGCACGATCTCGGTGACACCTGGGCCGAGGTGACCGAGGGCACCGCCGCCGCCTGGGAGCGAGCCCGCTACGAGTGGGAACCGGACGGCGACACGGTCACCATCACCACCCTGGACTCCAAGCTCTTCGGGCCCGGCGGCGGCTGGGTGTTCCGGATGACCCCCGAGGGCGACGGCACGCGGGTCGACGTCGAACTGACACGGCAGCCGGCCACCTTGAAGGGCAAGATGCTCGCCGCCCTCCTCCCACTGGCCGCCCCCGCATCCTTGCGCAAGTCTTTCGCGGGCCCCCTCCAGGGCAGGCAGGCGCCCACAGCACATTGACTCACGGCAGCTTTCCCGCCGCCCGCACGATGGACCCCGGCGCCGTCAGCCACCGCGCGCGGCCCCACCCTTTGACCGTCAAGTGACCGATGTGCGGGTTCCGTCCCAGGCGAAGAGTGAGAGTCACAGAATTCTTCCCACGGAGGGGACCCCCTGCCATGCAACGTGACCACTCACCACTGCGGGCCCGCTCGTCGTCCGACCTCGTGCCGCCGCTGCTACTGGACGTCGATCAGATGCTCGACGAGTTCACGCGAGTGCCGATGCGGGCGAGGTTCCGTTTCGACCCGGACATGGCGTCGGTGATCACGGTCGAGTTCCTGACCGGGCGAGGGCCCGGCCTCCTCTGGCACATCGGCCGCGAGCTCCTGCACCGCGGGGTGTCGTCGATGAGCGGCACGGGCGACGTCCGGATGTGGCCGACACTGCCCGGGACGCGGCCCTCGTCGTGGCTGCTGCTGGAGTCCGAGGAGGTGGAGGCCCTGTTCGAGCTCCCCACCGAGGCGCTGACGCGATGGCTCGACGCCACCTATCAAATCGTCGCGGCCGAGGCGGAGATGGACGGTCTGGACTGGGACGGCTTCCTCATGGGACTGCTCGACGGGCCAGGGGCACCGCCGGAGTGACCGACCGACCGGTCCGCGCCTGCTTCCCACTGCGTCACCTGTCAAAGCGGTGACGCAAAGGGATTGCCGTCATCACCCGGGCGCCCGGAAGCTGACACATGTGTGCCAACCCCGGCGCCCGACGACAAATGCCTTGCGACAGGCCGCGCACGCGGCGGACGAGGAGGAACGACGTGAGGACCAGTAACCCGATCTTCTCCGGCTGGGGCGCCGCCCGTGACGCGGGCCCGGCGGGCATGTACCAGCGCGAGCCCGCGCCCGCCACGGTCGGCGCAACGCCGACCGGCGACTACGGGACCAATCCCTACGCCTCGCCCGCCGCCACCCGCATGCCGGTCGGCTCGGCCGCGGTGACCATGGACGACGTGGTCGTCCGCACCGCCACGACCCTCGGCGTCGTAGCCCTGACCGCCGTACTGTCCTGGCTGCTGCTGCCCGTCGACGAGGCGAACATCGGCCGGTCCTACGGCATCGCGCTCGGCGCCGGTCTCGCCGCTGCGGTGCTGTCCCTGATCCAGGCGTTCCGGCGGGCGCCGGCTCCGGGCCTGATCCTCGGATACGCGGCGTTCGAGGGCGTCTTCCTGGGAGTGCTGTCCAGCGCGGTCTCGACCTACCTCTCGCCGGGTGTGGTCGCCCAGGCGGTACTCGGCACCCTGGCCGTCTCCGCGGGCACGCTCGTGGCGTACCGGATGCGCTGGATCCGGGTCACCCGGCGGTTCACCGGCTTCGTCCTCGCGGCCGCGACCGGATTCCTGCTGCTGCTCTTCGCCGACCTGCTCTTCTCCGCGTTCGGCGCGGGCAACGGGCTCGGTTTCCACAGCGGCATCCTCGGCATCGCCTTCGGTCTCCTCGGCATCGTGCTCGGCGCGGCTTTCCTCGCCCTGGACTTCAGGCAGATCGAGGATGCCGTCGCCTACGGCGCACCGCGCGAGGAGGCCTGGCTCGCGGCTCTCGGGCTCACCATGACACTGGTGTGGATCTACCTGGAGGTGCTGCGCGTGCTGACCCTCTTCAACAGCGACAACTGAAGCCTGTCGACGAACGCCTCAGGGGCATGCGCGGTGCGCATGCCCCTGAGGCGTTTTCCGGACGCGTTTCCGCATGGCCCGAACTCCGTACCGGGCCACGCTCGTTGCCATGACGAAGCCCTCGGAAACCACGAGAACGCAAGGACGGGAGAGAGGTCCCATGAGCCTCCACGAGCAGTGCCTGTACGAGGACGGCGGGGTGAACCTGGGTCCGGCCTTCAAGGCGGACGCCCCCCAGCGGTACGCCCGGCTGCGCGAACTCGGCCCCATCCACCCGGCCCACTTCCACCTCGGTCTGCGCGGCTGGGTGGTCGTCGGCCACGACCTGGCCCGGGAGGCCCTCACGCACCCGGGCCTCCTCAAGGACTCCACGCCCGCCGCCGAGGCCCTGGCCGCCGCCGGATACGTCCTCAACAAGCCGTCCGTGGGGCTGGGCGCACAGATGCTCGAGGCCGATCCGCCCGAGCACGGCCGCCTGCGCCGGCTGGCCGCGGCCGCCTTCACCGCGCGCCGCACGGCGGAACTCGCCCCGCGCGTCGAGCAGATCGCCCACGACCTGCTCGACGCCCTGCCACGGACCGGCGAGACCGACCTCGTCGAGGCCTTCAACGCGCCGCTGCCCGCCACCGTGATCGCCGAACTCCTCGGCATCCCCGAGCAGTACCACGCGGACTTCCGCCGCTGGTCGAGCCACGCCCTCCAGGTCACCTCGCCCGAGCACCGCCCTGCGCTGGCCGCCCTGCACGGCCTCCTGACCGACCTGATCGCGGACAAGCGGCGTGCTCCCCGCGACGACCTGCTGTCCGCCCTCGTCGGCGTCCGCGACGAGCGGGACGGCCGGCTGTCCGAGGAGGAACTGGTGGGCACCGCCCTGATGCTCGTCGTCGCGGGCCATGAGAGCACGGTGAACCTGCTCGGCAACGCCACCCTGGCTCTGCTGCAACACCCCGACCAGCTCAGGCTCTTGCGCGAACGGCCGGCGCTGATGCCCTCCGCGGTCGAGGAGTTCCTGCGTCACGACACCTCCGTCGAGCGGTCCACGAGCCGCTACGCGGCCCACGACCTGGAACTGGGCGGAGTGCTCATCCCGCGGGGAGGCATCGTCGTCGTGGCTCTCGGCTCGGCCGGCCACGACGCCCCGCAGGCCGACGACACCGACCCCATGGTCCTCGACGTGACCCGGCCCGGCGCCCGCCATCTGGCCTTCGGACACGGTATCCATCACTGCCTGGGCGCCCCCCTGGCCCGGCTGGAGACCGCCGTCGCCCTGCGGACCCTGCTGTCCCGCGTCCCGGAGCTGGAACTGGCCGTGCCGGTGGAGTCGTTGGAGTGGATCGGCTCCGGCATCATCCGCGGCGTACGGTCCCTGCCGGTGCGCTACCACCTCGGCTGACCGTCGTGCCACCCGACCCGCACAACGGCAAGTCCCGGCCCGCGCCACGGGGCGCGGGCCGGGACGGCACCGGAAAGGGTACGGCGGTCAGACGGTGCGGGTCCGCAGTTGGCGGGTCTTCCAGCCCAGCAGGCCGGCCTGGGCGATGAAGAACACCCCACCGCCCGTGGCGTAGACGGACAGCACGTCGAGCGAGGGATCGTCACCCGCCGCCTGGATGTTGTAGAAGACGCCGACGAGGAAGGACAGTCCGCCCGCGATCAGCATCGGCCTCTGCTTGCCCAGCTCGGGGCCGCGCCGCTGGAGCCCGACGACCACCTGGGCGGCGCCGGATACGACGGCCCAGGCGCCGAACACATGGAGCACCGGGACGACGCCACCGGCCCCGGCGATGCCGACCGCGACGGCCGCGAGCGTGCTCAGCACGCCGTTGAACGCCGTGACCCGGCGCTCCGAGCCGTCGGGCAGGGCGCGGTGGTCGATCAGTGAGGACACCGCGTCGATGAGCGGGTAGACCACCAGCAGGGTGATCGCCACGGCGTCGACGTCCTCGTGGGCTCCGGCGAACGCCAGCGCCCACGCCACGGCCAGGACGCCGCGGCCCAGGTACAGCCTCAGCAGAGAGGAGCGGCTCTCGGTCAGCGCCGAGTCCGTCGGCGTCGTGGCCTGCGTGCTCATGATGGTTCGGCCTTTCTCAGGTCATAGGTGTCGAAGGTCCGGTCAGTGCCGGGAGGGGGAGACGCAGCGGAAACTGGCGGCGGCGTCCGGGTCGCCGTAGCCCTGGTAGCGGGACATCTTGGGGTAGCTGCACAGGTTGCGGGCGAGCTGTTCGCCGTCGGCGTTGACGAGGGTGGCGGGCAGCGTCTTGGGCGCCTTGCCGTGCTCGACCCAGGCGGTCAGAGCGGCGAGGCCGTCGGCCGAGCCGTCCTGACCGTTGAGGCCGCAGTGGTTGGTGCCGGGGGCGAGGAAGAGACGGTGGAAGTCGTCGACCTTCTTGGCGCCGCCCATCTCGCGCTCGACCTGCTCGCGGTAGTCCACGGTGCCCTGGGTCGGGATGAACTCGTCGGCCTGCCCGTGCCAGGTCAGCAGCTTGCCGCCGGACTTGCGGAAGGCGGACAGGTCCGGGTCGGCCGTACCGATGACCTCGTCGTACTCGGCCCGGGACTGCTGGAACAGCTGGGTGAACTCGCCGTAGGTGACCGTGGAGAGGTCGAAAGACGGGTCCTTCTTCACCCAGTACGACAGCCAGGCCGCGGGCACCGGGAAGGGGGCGCCCTTGATGACGCCGTCGGGGTCGGGCGCGCTGGAGGCCAGGCCCCTCAGGTCGGCGCCGACCGGGACGCCGGGCCAGAGCTTCTTGCCCGTGGTGGTGCGCGGGCCGTCCCAGATCTTGCGTACCACGGCCGCGTCGGCCGCCGTGATGGTCAGCTCCTCGCCGTTGCACACGACCTTGGTGCCGATCAGCCGCCGGGGGTCGAAGTCGCACCGGGAGGCGTCGTTGACGAGGCCGTCCCTGGCGCCGTCGAGCGGGTCGCAGGCCTTGACGGCGGCGTTGGTGAAGGCGTCGAGCTCGCAACCCGTGGGATAGGTCCGCTCGTTGTTCATGACGACCTGCGGCCAGAGTGTGGCGACCTCGTACTCGGCCCAGCTGACGGCGGGCGCGTCGGCGAGGATGCCGTCGTAGTCCTCGGGGTAGCGCTGGGCTTCCATGTAGCCCTGGCGTCCGCCGGTCGAGCAGCCGGTGAAGTAGGAGTAGGCGGCGCTCCTGCCGTAGACCGCGCCGACGACCTGCTTGCCGACCACGGCTGCCTCGTGCTGGGAGCGGGAGGCGAAGTTCTTCAGCAGGGCGGTGTTGACCTGTCCCTCACCGTTCAGTGCCCAGCTGGTGTCGAGGACGTCACCGACGCCGGCGTCGGTGGTGGTGGCCGCATAGCCGTTCTTGACGGCGGTGGCCAGATCGACGCCGTTGTCCCCGGCCCGGTAGGCAGCGCCCCCGAGCCCCTGGAAGCGGCCGTTCCAGCCCTGCTCGGGCAGCCAGGTGCGCACCGTGGCGTGGTCGTCGGCGCCGGGGTGGGAGATGGTGGTGGTCACCTCGCAGAAGGCCGGCACACCGCTGACCTCTCCCCCCAGCAGGCCGGTGCCCTTGACGGTGCCGCCCGGCCGGCTGACCGCCGTCACGGACTCCACCTCGGTGCCGGCCGGGGCCTTCACCGTCACCGGGCCACAGTTGAAGGGGTGGGCGGCGTCGGCCGACGCCGTCGGCAGGTACACCGCCGCGGTCAGTGGCACGCCGGCCGCGAGGGCAACCAGAAGTCGTCTCATGGGATTCCGTCCAAGAAGTAGGTGTGCGCCTCGACCGGGCGGCACATATGTACAACTCTGATCAGGCAATGGATGTACGACAACAGTCAGTTGACGGTCCGCGCACCCGGCCCTCGAAGGGGATCAGGTACGAACGTGTTAGGTCATTCGGCGGTCGAGGTGTGCCCGGGGGGTCACCTCTTGTCCGCGCTTTCGTCGCGCTCCTCGCCCAGCCACTTCGAGTGGTACCGCCGCGCCCAGGACCGGCTCACGTAACCGGTGCGCATCCCGAGCCGCGCCTCCGGCTCCTCCATGGCCCGGCGCACGTGCTCGCATACGGCGATGGTGATGGCCCAGGCCAGCACGTCGTGGACGAAGATCGCGCTGGTGCGGGAGAGGGAGGGCAGAAACTCCATGAACCACATCAGCAGGCCGGTGAACATCATGACCAGCACGGCGCCGGCGATCCAGCCCGCGTAGACCTTCTGCCCCGCGTTGAACTTGCCGGCCGGGCGTGCCTCGGGCGAGGTTCTGCGGTTGCGTACCGCTCGCAGCCACTGCCGGTCGTACGACGCGAAGCGGTTCAGTCTGCGCAGGTCCGCGCGGAACTCCGCGGAGAGGAGCCCGAGGAGGAAGGGCAGCGGCAGCAGGATGCCCGACCATTCGTGAACCGTGATCATGAGGTGCCGCCGCCCGACCAGCAGGGCGAGCGGGCTGATGTACAGGCATGCGGCGGTGATCAGGCACAGCAGCATCAGGTAGCCGGTGGCGCGGTGGACCAGGCGCTCGGCGGTGCTGAAGCGGCGCACCCGGCCGGAGGAGTCAGGCTCCGTCGCCGTCCCGGTCGGCGCCGTCGAGCCAGCCGTCGATCGCATATCCGCGTTCCTCCCAATAGCCCGGGATCACCTTGTCGGTGACCGATATGCCGGACAGCCACTTGGCCGACTTGTAGAAGTACATGGGCGCCACATACAGGCGGACGGGTCCGCCGTGCGCGTGGGTGACGGGCTTGTCCTGCATCTTCAGAGCCACCAGGACGTCCGAGCGGCGGGCCTGTTCCAGGGTGAGGCTCTCGGTGTAGGCGCCGTCGAAACAGGTGAAGCGGATCGCCGTACCCGGCGAGCGCACCCCGGCGGCGTCGAGAAGGTCCGCCAACTTCACCCCCTCGAAGGGTGTTTGGTTCACGCGCCAGCCGTCGGTGCACAGCACGTCGTGGACGACCCGGGTCTGCGGCAGCGCGCGCAGATCGCCGAGGGTGTAGGTCTTGGGTCGGTCGACCAGTCCGTCGACCCGCAGCGTGTAGTTCGTCTCGTCCTTGTGGGGCACGGAACCGACGACGCTGTAGTACCGGAATCCGCCCGGATTGGGCAGCAGGCCGGTGAGGCCGGTCGAGTCGACCTCGGAGGCGGCGGCGAGGACGTTCTCCCAGCCGCGCTGGAGATAGGGCGCGGCGGCGAGCCCGGCGGCCCCCGCACCGAGCATGCCGAGCATCGCCCGCCGCGCCACCGGCGCGCCCTCGGCCCCTGGTTTCGACTGTCCTGCCATGGTCAGTGTGCTCCTTCAGACGGCGGGTCCACACGTGTGAACGCCATCGGCCGAGCACCGCGACGTCACCGGTTAAACTGGTGACGATCGTGGCACACCGCCACGGCGGCCGTCAACCGGGGGTCCCCACACATGTGCGGGAAGCACGCGACGCGGGCTGCTACGCTGGCCCGCGACACAGACCTTCGATCGAGGAGTCGCAGACGTGGTGGGTGACGACGACATCTCCGGGTGAGATCCGGATCTGACGGCCACCGGCCGGCGCGGAGAGCGCTGCCGAGGTGGTCCGCTTCGTCGTACCCCCTTTCCCCACGTCTGCCCAGGGCAGAGATACGAGTCCTGCCCCTCCGTACCTTCGAGGTCACTGCCATGTCCGACGCCGCCGTCGTCTGCTCGAACCTGTCCTTCGCCTGGCCCGACGACACCCCGGTCTTCCAGGACCTGTCCTTCTCCGTGCCCCCGGGCCGTACCGGCCTGGTCGCCCCCAACGGCTCCGGCAAGAGCACCCTGCTCAAGCTGATCGCCGGTGAACTCAAGCCCGCCACCGGCTCGGTGACGGTCACCGGGACGCTGGGCCACCTCCCGCAGAGCCTGCCCCTGACCGGCGATCTCACGGTCGCGGAGGTCATCGGCGTCGCCGAGGTGATCCGCGCCCTGGACGCCGTCGAGTCCGGAGACGTCAGCGAGGAACACTTCACCACCATCGGCGACGACTGGGACATCGAGGAGCGCACCCGCGCCCAGCTCGACCGCCTGGGCCTCGCCGGCCTCACCCTGGACCGCAGGCTCAGCACCCTCAGCGGCGGCCAGGTCGTCTCGCTCGGGCTCGCCGCCCAACTCCTCAAGCGCCCCGAGGTGTTGCTGCTGGACGAACCCACCAACAACCTCGACCTGGAGGCCCGGCACCAGCTGTACGACGTCCTGTCCGACTTCACCGGCTGTCTGCTCCTGGTCAGCCACGACCGCGCCCTGCTCGACCGCATGGAACGCGTCGCCGAACTCGGCAGCGGCGAACTGCGCCTGTACGGAGGCAACTTCACGGAGTACGAGGAAGCCGTCCGGGCCGAGCAGGAGGTCGCCGAGAAGAACGTCCGCAACGCCGAGCAGGAACTGAAGCGAGAGAAGCGGGAGATGCAGCAGGCCCGCGAACGCGCCGAGCGCCGCGCGAGCAACGCCGCCCGCAACCTCGGCAACGCGGGCCTGCCCCGCATCTTCGCGGGCAACATGAAACGGGGTGCGCAGGAGTCCGCGGGCCGGTCCGGCCAGATGCACGCCTCCCGGGTCAGTGAGGCCAAGGCCCGCCTCGACGAGGCCGGGCGCGCCCTGCGCAACGAACAGCGCATCACCCTGGAGCTGCCCGACACCCACGTGCCCGCCGGACGCAACCTCTTCTTCGGCAAGGGCCTGCGGATCCGGCTCGGGGGCACGCCCGTCTTCGCGGCGGGCGGGCTCGACCTGACCGTCCGGGGGCCCGAACGCATCGCACTCACCGGACCCAACGGCGCGGGCAAGAGCACCCTGCTGCGGCTGATCACCGGCGAACTCGCCCCGGACAGCGGGGAGATCAAGCGCGGCGACGGCCGCGTCGCCTACCTCTCGCAGCGCCTGGACCTGCTGAACCCGGACCGCACCGTGGCGGAGAACTTCGCCGCGTTCGCCCCCGAGCGACCCGAGGCGGAGCGGATGAACCTCCTCGCCCGCTTCCTCTTCCGCGGGGCGCGGGCCCACCTGCCGGTCGGGGTGCTGTCCGGAGGTGAGCGGCTGCGCGCCACCCTGGCCTGCGTACTGTGCGCCGAACCGGCCCCCCAGCTCCTCCTGCTCGACGAGCCGACCAACAACCTCGACCTGGTCAGCGCGGCCCAGCTGGAGAGCGCGCTCAACTCCTACCAGGGCGCCTTCATCGTCGTCAGCCACGACGAGCGGTTCCTCGCCGAGATCGGCGTCAACCGCCGGCTGCGACTGGCCGACGGGCAGCTCAAGGAGACGGGCGCACCCGAGGTGTGACCCGTCGGCGTGTGCAGTGGCCCGCGTCCGAGGCTCCGTGCCCGGCGGGCCGTACATCGATCACGTTGGACGGTTCCCCATGCCACAGCCCGCTCTGCTCGCCCACGACATCGTCCGCGACCTCGGCGGCCGACGCGTCCTCGACGGCGTCTCCCTGACCGCCTCCCCCGGCCGCCGCCTCGGCCTGATCGGGGAGAACGGCGTCGGCAAGTCCACCCTGCTACGGGTGCTCGCCGGCGCGGACGAGCCCGACTCCGGAAGCGTCACCCGCCCCGCCGACCTCGGCTTCCTCCACCAGGAAATGCCCTTCGACGCCCACGCCACGATCGCCGAGGTGCTCAACGAGGCACTGCGCGAGGCCCGCGAGGACCTCGCCGAGCTGGACCGGCTCGGCGAGGCACTCGCGCGTCTTGCCGAGGACGACCCCGGGCACCAGGAACTCCTCGACGCCTACGGCAGCCGCCTCGAACAGGCCCAGGACCGGGAGTCCTGGGACGCCGACCGCCGGGCCGCCATGGTGCTGGACGGACTGGGCCTCGCCGCGTTCGGGCACGACCGCGCACTCGGCTCGCTCTCCGGCGGACAGCGCGGCCGGCTGGCCCTGGCCGCGCTGCTCGTCCGGCGGCCTTCGGCCCTGCTGCTGGACGAGCCGACCAACCACCTCGACGACGGCGCCGCCGACTTCCTGGAGGAACAGGTGCGCGCTCTGCCCGGGACCGTAGTGGTCGCCAGCCACGACCGCGCCTTACTCGACGCCGTGTGCACCGACCTGATCGACCTCGACCCGGCGGTGGACGGCCCGGTCCGCTACGGCGGCGACTACAGCGCCTACCTGTCCGAGAAGCGCGCCGAGCGGGAACGCTGGGAGCGGCGATACGCCGAGGAGCAGGAGGAGTTGGCGGAGCTGCGCCACTCGGCGGGAGTCACCGCGCACCGGCTCGCCCCGGACCGGGGCCGCACCGACAACGAGAAGATGGCTACGGGCACCGGGCCGGACGGGTGCAGAACCAGATCTCCCGCCGGGTCCGCAACGCCGCCCGACGACTGGACGAACTCGAGCGCACCCAGGTCGCCGAGCCGCCGCGCCCCTTGCGCTTCACGGCCGGAGAACTGGCGGCCCGCGCCGAGGACTCCCGGCCCTTGATCTCCTTGCGCGACGCACGGGTGCCCGGCCGACTCGCTCTGTCCGGCCTGGAGGTGTCGGCGACGGACCGGCTGCTGGTCACGGGCGGCAACGGCGCGGGCAAGTCGACTCTGCTGGCCGTACTCGCCGGGCGCCTGCGCGCCGAGGGCGAGGTGCACCGGCCCCGGCGGCTGACGGTGGGGCTGCTCACCCAGGACACCGTCTTCGAGCGGCCGGAGCGCACCGTCCGGGACACCTACGAGCTGTCGCTGGGCGAGCGGCGCGCCGAGAAGGTACCGCTGGCCTCCCTCGGACTGATGCACGAGGCCGACCTGGGCAAGCCGGTCGGACAGCTGTCCGTCGGCCAGCGCCGCCGGCTCGCGCTGGCCCTCCTCGTGGCCCGTCCGCCCCAGCTTCTCCTGCTCGACGAACCCACCAACCACCTCTCCCCGCGGCTGTGCGACGAACTGGAGTCGGCGCTGGGCCCGGGCCCAGGCGCGATCGTCGTGGCCAGCCACGACCGCTGGCTGCGCCGACGCTGACAGGGCCGCGAGCTCAGACTGGAGCGGGGGCGCAGTCACCGGGAGGGCCGCTCCTGACCTGCACCGACAGCGCGAGAGGACGTCCTGCCACCAGGTGGGGCGTCCTGTCGGGTCCCAGGACTTCTTGCACCCCGCCCGAGTCACCTGTCAAGATGGTGATGTGAATCTTGACCATGTATTCGTGTGCGGACACCCGGCGCTCGACTTCGCGGCCACCCTCCGAGCCAGGCGCTCGACCCGGTTCGAGATGTTCGTGACCCCGGAGCGGCTGAATGCCTGGTACCTGGAGTCCGGTCTCGTGGACACCATCACCCCCGGCGACGAGATCGACGTGCGTGCGGCCACGACGCTGCGCGAGGCCATCTACCGGCTCGTCACCGACCGCCGGCTCGGCGAGGAGTTCGACGCGACGGCGCTCGACACCGTCAACACCGCCGCGCGCAAGACCCCGGTGACGCCCCAGCTCACCAAGGCCGGACGGCGCACCGAGGCCACGCCTGAACAGGCGCTCGCGACCGTCGCCCGGCAGGCCGTCGAACTCCTCAGCGGACCGGACGTCCCCCTGATGAAGGAGTGCAGCAACCCCGAGTGCACACGCGTCTACATCGACCGCTCCCGGGGCATGCGGCGCGAGTGGTGCGGCATGGAGTCCTGCGGCAACAAGATCAAGGCCGCCGCGTACCGGGCCCGCAAGAAGGCGGCCACGACCGCCTGAGGTGTCAGGGGTCCAGGGCGCCGCGCTCCCGGTAGTCCCGCGGTGAGGTCCCCATCACACGTTTGAAGGCGGTACTCAACGCGCTGTCCGAGCCGTAGCCGACCGAGTGCGCGATGGCCGTGAGGGTCTCCCCGCCCTGGCGGAGCCGCTTGGCCGCCAGCTCGATCCGCCAGGCCGTGAGGTACTCGTACGGACTTTGCCCGACCGCCTTCTTGAACCGCTCGGCGAGCGCGGTGCGGGACACCGAACCCGCGTGCGCCAGTTCGGCGACCGTCCACGGGCGAGCCGGGTCCCGGTGCACGCAGGCCAGCGCCGCGGCGACCGCCGGGTCGGCCAGACCCGCGAGCCAGCCGGGACCGGCATGCTCCCCGCCGGCCAGGTGGAACCGCAGCACGCGGACGAGCATGACGATCGCGAGGTGCCCCGCGATCAGGTCGGCGCCCATCCGCCGCTGCCGCAGCTCCTCGTCGATCGCGTCCAGCACCCACCCGACCGTCTCGGCCCGGCCCGTGCCGGCCGGCAGGTGGAGGACCGGTGGGAGTCCGTCGAGGAGCAGTTCCCGCGCCCGTAGACCGAAGGAGAAACGCCCACCCAGTAGGTGCACGTCCTCCCCCTCGCCCGCCCGGGCCACACCCGCGTCGGCCTTGGCGAAGAGCGACCGCGCCGGTACGGCCGGAACCTCCGGCTCGCTGCGGAGCGTGAAAGCACGTCCCTGGGTCAGCAAGAAGCAGTCGCCCGCCGACAGCTCGACCGGCTTCGGCACCCCCTCGACCTCCAGCAGGCAGCTCCCGCGCCGGACGGCGTTGAACTTCACACCGGGAGGCGGCGGGAACGCGACCGCCCACCGGCCGCCCGCCACCAGGCCGGCCGAGAGATGACCGCGCGTGTCGAGCAACGCGAGGACGTCCTCCAGCGGATCCACGCCGTCTTCCTCCCCTTGGCCGCGGACGCGTGTCCCGGTCCGCCGCCCACGTCGGGCGGGACCGGCGCAACGAGCCTACTGGCGTGGACGAGCGCGCAAGTCTCCCGGACGTCCGAACATGGTGCCCAGGGGGTCACGCTCTCTACTCTGATGAGCGGGAAAAGCGAGACATGTCTCTTCCCGCACGATGGCGTGCAGACACGTGTGCTCCTTCCCGCCTCCTCGTCCCGGAGCTCCACTGCCCCGAACCAGAGGCGTGCGCCCGCATGCGCCGCCGGTTCCCTTCGAGAAAGTCGTCTCCACATGAGCAGCGCGCTGCTCAACGTCCCCGTCATCCTGCTCGTCCACGGTGCCTGGCACGGCTCCTGGTGCTGGGAGCTGCTGGCTCCCGAACTCACCTCGCTCGGCTGGCGGGTGGAGACCGTCGACCTTCCGAGCGCGTCGGCCGACCCCCGCAACACAGCCGGGATGTACGACGACGCCCGCGTCGTGCGCGCCAAGCTGGCCGGGCTCGACGGCCCGGTGACGGTCCTCGCGCACTCCTACGGCGGGCTGCCCGTGACCGAGGCCGGGGCCGCTCCCCACGTGTCCCGACTGGTCTACCTCTCCGCCTTCCAACTGGACGAGGGCGATTCCCTGTCCGGCCTGAGCGGCGGTGCCCTGCCCAGCGGCGAGACCGGCACCCTGCCCGCCCACGAGGACGCGAGGAACCACCTGTACGCGGACGTCCGGGACGACGTGGCACGGCGGGCGGTCGACCGTCTGGTGCCGCAGACCGTCAAGTCCTTCAGCGAACCCTTGACCACCGCGGCCTGGAAGTCGGTGCCGTCCACCTACATCGTCTGCGAGCAGGACCGCGCGGTGGATCCCGGATTGCAGGAGCAGCTGGCGGCACGCTCGGAGCGGTCGTACCGGATCGCGGCCGGTCATTCCCCCTTCCTGTCGCTGCCGGTGGAACTGGCCCGGCTGATCACGAAGGACGCGGAGCAGTGACGAGGGCGCGCCGACGGCCCTGAGGGGGACTCGGGCCGTCGGCGCGGGAACGGGGGTGGACCGCGAAAGACGTCCTCGGCGAGTCCGCGGCCACCCAGCATCCTCACGGACTCATGAGGATGGCGAACAGCTCGGTTCGGGACGCATCACACGTGTGCCTACGCGAGAACCCGTACATGTGAGCGTCCGCCATGTTGCGCGAAGCAGCCGAGATTGTCGAGCCGCGAGCCCTTTCCGTCGGACGCCCGCCCGCTTGACCATCCGCCACCGGCAAGGGCCTTGACAGGGGAGGATCCGACGCAACAGCCTATGGCAACGTTGTCAGATCACGGGAGCCGCACCCGCAACAGCCGCCGCGCGGCTCCCGAGCACCCCTGGGATTGGACGACTCACCCATGGCCGATCAGCCGTGTCCCTCGCACCACCCCTCCCGACGCGCCGTCGTCGCGACCGGTTCGACCCTGCTGGCCGGCTTCGGCCTCGGCACGGTGTTCTCACCAGCGGCCGACGCCGCGGACCGCACCGCGAGCGCGGCCTCGACCGGCACGTCCGCACTGGCTGAACTCGCCGTCCACCGACCGGTCCGGGTCTCCTCGCAGGCCTACGCGCCCACCCAACCCGAGTTCATCGTGGACACGATCCCCACGCGCGGAGTGCGGGGAACCGGTTGGCGCGCTGAGGCGGGCGATCCGCAATGGGTCGAGGTCGACCTGGAGGCCGACTGCCGCGTCGACCGCATCCGGCTGACCTTCGAAGCCGACGCGAGCGACCCCGTGTTCACGCCGCCCACCAGCGGCAACCCCCGCCAGGGCACCACCGGCAAGGAGATCCTCTCCAGTTACGCGACCGAGTTCGTCGTGGAGACGTCGCGTGACCGCGACTCCTGGACCAGCGCGTACCGCACCACCGCGGGCACCGGCGGCGTCGTCGACATCCCGCTGGCCGCACCCGTCACCGCACGCTGGGTACGGATGACGGCCCGCAGGCGCTCCAGCCCCAACCCGCTGGGCCTCAACGGCTTCGAGGTGTACGGCACCGCCCCGGGACGCCGCCCCGAGGCCACCGGCTGGACCGATTGGGGCACCCACCGCGAGCACCCGCCCGCGCTCGCCGTGACGGACGACGGCACGGTGCCGCTCGAGTCAGGCTGGACCCTCACCCTCGACGACTGGGCGGACGGCGACGGCGCCGCCCTGTCGAGGACCGGCGTGGACACCAGCCGCTGGCTGCCGGCGACCGTACCCGGCACCGTGCTGGGTTCGCTCGTCGAACAGGGCAGGCTGCCCGACCCGGTCGCGGGCCTGAACAACCTGCGCGTTCCCGAGGCCCTGTCCCGGCACTCCTGGTGGTATCGACGGCAGTTCGACCTGCCGCGCGGCCTGCGCACGGGCGCGGGGCGACACGTCTGGCTGGAGTTCGACGGGATCAACCACAAGGCGGAGATCTTCCTCAACGGCCGCGCGGTGGGCGAGGTTACCTCCCCCTTCGCCCGCAGCGCCCACGACGTGACCGGTCTGCTGGCGGAGCGGGGCGACAACGCCCTCGCCGTGCGCGTCTCCCCCATGCCGGTGCCCGGCAGTCCCGGCGACAAGGGACCGCAGGGCGAGGCGTGGGTGGACGCGGGCGCCACCACGATGAATCTCAACTCGCCGACCTATCTGGCCTCTTCGGGCTGGGACTGGATGCCCGCCGTACGCGACCGGGCGGCCGGCATCTGGAACCACGTACGCCTGAGATCGACCGGCCACATCGTGATCGGCGACCCGCGTGTGGACACCGTGCTGCCCGCGCTGCCGGACCTGTCGGTGGCCGAGCTGACCGTGACGGTCCCCGTGCGCAACGCCGACTCCGCCGCCCACGAGGCCACCGTCACCGCCTCGTTCGGCGACGTCCGCGTCTCCCGTACGGTCACCGTCCCGGCCCGCTCTGACATCGATGTCATCTTCACGCCGGGCGCGTTCGACGCCCTGCGGGTCGACGACCCCGAGCTGTGGTGGCCCAACGGCCTGGGCGAGCCCGCGCTGCACGACCTCACGCTCGTCGCCCGCACCGGTGGCGCGGAGAGCGACCGGCGCACCACCCGTTTCGGCATACGGCAGTTCGGCTACGCGTACGACACCCCGCTGAAGTTCACCCCGTCCTCCGACGCCTGCACGCAGACCGTCCAGCTCGGCGCCCAGCGCGCACGCCACGTCCGCGTCCGCTGTCTGACCCGGGCCACCGGCTGGGGCAGTTCCCTGTGGACGCTGGCCGTGTACGACAGCGCCCGTCCCGGCAACGACCTCGCCCTGCACGCCCCGGCCGAGGCCTCCAGCACCGACGAGGACGGCCACGGCCCGGCCAACGCGACCGACGGCGACCCCCGCACCCGCTGGTCCTCCGCCCACGCCGACGACCAGTGGATCCGCGTCGACCTCGGCTCCGTGCAGAGCTTCGACCGGGTCGACCTGACCTGGGAACAGGCCTACGCGCTGACCTTCGTCGTGCAGGTCTCCGAGGACGGCGAGCAGTGGACCGACGCGGCCTCCGTGGACAACACGGCCGTCCCCCTGCCCTTCAACACCGCCGACGCCGCGCTGCGGGTGACCGACTTCGAGGCCCGGACCGCCCGGTACGTCCGTCTGTCCTGCGGGGTCCGCCACACCAGTTGGGGCAACTCCCTGTGGTCGCTGGCCGTCGTGGACAGCGCCAGGCCCGGCACCGATCTCGCCCTTCGCCGGCATGTGACGGCCTCCACCGAGGAGGACGACCACCCGGCCGCGCACGCCACCGACGGCAGCCCCGGCACCCGTTGGTCCTCCGCCTACGAGGACCACCAGTGGATCCAGGTGGACCTCGGCGAGACGCGGACGTTCGACCGCGTCGCCGTCCTGTGGGAGCAGGCGTACCCGAAGACGTACACGATCCAGGTGTCCGACGACGGTGAGAACTGGACCGACGTCACCACCGTCTCCAACACCCCGGACCCATTGAAGATCAGCGTCAACGGCGTGCGGGTGCTGGTGCGCGGCGGCAACTGGGGCTGGGACGAACTGCTGCGCCGGATGCCCGCCGAGCGGATGGAGGCGGCTGTGCGGATGCACCGCGCCATGAACTTCACGATGATCCGCAACTGGGTCGGCAGCAGCAACCGCGAGGAGTTCTACGCCGCTTGCGACCGGCACGGCATCCTGGTGTGGAACGACTTCCCCAACGCCTGGAGCATGGACCCGCCCGACCACGAGGCGTTCCTGTCCGCCGCGCGCGACACCGTGCTGCGCTACCGCATCCACCCCAGCGTGGCGGTGTGGTGCGGCGCCAACGAGGGCAACCCGCCCGCCGCGATCGACCAGGGCATGCGCGAGGCTGTGGAGGGCCAGGCGCCGGGCATCCTGTACCAGAACAACTCGGCCGGCGGCATCGTCACCGGCGGCGGTCCCTACGGCTGGGTCGAGCCGGAACGGTACTTCGACCCGTCGACCTACGGCAGCAAGGACTTCGGCTTCCACACCGAGATCGGCATGCCCGTCGTCTCCACCGCCGCCAGTACCCGCGCAATGGTCGGCGAGGACGGACCCGCGTGGCCGATCGGTGGTGCCTGGTACCACCACGACTGGAGCGAGCGCGGCAACCAGGCACCGCACACCTACAAGGCCGCCATCGAGACCCGCCTCGGCACCGCCCGCGACCTGGACGACTTCACCCGCAAGGCCCAGTTCGTCAACTACGAGAACTTCCGCGCCATGTTCGAGGCCTGGAACGCGCACCTGTGGGACAACGCCAGCGGACTGATGCTCTGGATGTCCCACCCGGCCTGGCACAGCACCGTCTGGCAGACCTACGACTACGACTTCGACGTCAACGGCGCCTACTTCGGCTGCCGAAGCGCCTGCGAGCCACTGCACATCCAGGCGGATCCGGTGAACTGGCAGATCATCGCGGTCAATCACACGCGCCGGGCGCTGCAGGACGCGAGGATCACGGCCGAGACGTACGACCTCACCGGCCGCGGTGTCGCGGCCACCCGGCACGCCCGTGTCGACGTGGCACCGGCGGCCTCGGCCAAGGCGTTCACCGCGGAGTTCACGGACGACCTGCCGGACCTGCATCTGCTGCGGCTGACCCTTCGTGACGAACGTGGCCGGGTGCTCTCCCGCAACACCTACTGGCGGTCCCGCACTCCGGGAGCCCTGCGGGCCCTGAACCAACTCCGACAGGTCCGCCTGTCGGCCTCCCTCACGCAGGTGTCGCGCGACGGGGACTGGCGCGAGGCGACCGCCACGGTGCGCAACCGCGGTTCCGTCGTGGCGGCGATGACCCGGCTCTCCCTGCTCGACCAGAAGGGCGACCGGGTCCTGCCGACGCTCTACGACGACAACTACCTGTGGCTGCTGCCCGGTGAGACACGCACGATCACGCTCTCCTGGCCGGCCCACGCCCTCGCCTCGGGCCGCCCTGTGCTGAGAGCGGAGGGCTACAACACTCCCCCGGTCACAGCGCGGGGGTGAACCTGCCGGGCCACATGTAACCGAGGTCGGCCTCCTTCCCTGTGGAGGAGGCCGACCTCAAGGCCCGCACATACGCCGGACAGCCACACACATTCTTCACCGGTCGGGAAGAGCAACTTGCCCGGAGCACCTGCCAGAGTTGACACTTATCTGCGAGAGGTCCACCGTGTGGGTACCATGCGCAGCGTCACCCGTGTCGAGGGAGGAACAGTGTGACCAGCCAATCAGCCGCCACGCTCCGGTCGCGTTACCTGGAGCAGGCCGCGTCGGACCTGGAGCAGAACCGTCGGCAGCAGCAGGAGTTGACGGAGAAGCTCACCAGGTTGAAGCACGAGGAAGGGCTCCTGGCGGGCATCCTGGACCTCGCCGAGCGGTACGAGGGTTTCTCGGACGCTTCGCGTCTGCCCGAGCAGGCGCAGGACGAGCCCGTCGTGGCGAAGCCCAGGCGGACGCCGTCCGCAGGCGGTTCCAAGCGTTCGGCGTCGGCGAAAACCTCCAAAGCCACGGCGAAGAAGTCCGCTGCCAAGAAGTCACCCCAGCCCCTGCTCGGTGACGTCCTGGCGGACCTGCTCTCCCATTACGAAGAGCCGCGTGCGGCCAAGGAGTTGCGGGACGAACTGCTGCAGAAACACCCCGACCGCAACCCGACCCCGCAGGTCGTGCGGAACACCCTCGAATCCCTGGTCGCCAAGGGGCGCATCGAGCGCCACAAGCAGGATCGCTCAGTCATGTACACCCTGGTGGAGCCGGGCGCGGCCGCCTGACGCCCGCCTCCACCGGAGCACCGCCTAACCTCGCCAGATGTTGTCGAAGGCGGCGTCCTCGACGTCCCTGCGCAGCCGTACGGCCCGCAGCTCCGTCACCGCGTCCCCGACGGCTCCCACCACCTTGGTGACCGCGTCCCCGTCGGGGCTTTCGTGGTGGTCCGACGATGTGTCCTCCATACTCAGGACCGACGTCAGAGCGGCGAGAACGGGCTCGCCCGATGCCTGGCGCTCCGCCGCGCGGCGGCGCTCCGGTGCGTCGGTCGGCACACTGCGCGAGGACCGCGGCCGAAGGCCGCGCGCCCTTGAGGGTTCGAGGAGCCCAGCCCCTTCCAATTCCTTCGCATAGACCCCGGCGAGTCCGCTGCCGCGACGCCACAACCAGTCCTCGACCGTCTCGTAGGGCTCCCGCCCGACGAGCGCGGTGACGGCCTGATCCAGCAGACGGTCGCCTGTCACCGGTTCGGGACCGGGCACCATGCGGTCGCCGTCCAGGGCCAGCGCCCCGGCCGCCAGCAGGTCGATCGCCTCGGCACCGGCCAGCGCCAGGGAGAGGTCGCCCCGCTCCACGGTCCGGTCGGGCGGCAGGCTCAGGGCGACGAGCGCGAGGTCACGTGCGGTGGTCATCGGTCCCTCCTCGTCTCCAGCAGGCGCAGCCATACCTCACTGATGGTAGGAAACGCGGGCACGGCGTGCCACAGACGCTCGACGGGCACTTCGCCGGTGATGGCGACCGTGGCCGAGTGCAGGAGTTCGGCGACCCCCGGCCCGGCGAAGGTGGCACCGACCACGGTCCGGCGGTTCCGGTCGATGACCAAACGTGCCCGGCCCTTGTAGTCGGAACGGTACTGATGGGCGCCGGCGAGCTGACCGATGTCGTAGTCGACGACCTCCACCGCCCGACCCTCGCGCTCCGCGCCGGCGGTAGTCAGCCCCACGGTCGCGATCTCGGGGTCGGTGAAGACCACCCCGGGGACGGCCACGCTGTCGGCGGCCGCGCTGTGCGGTGCCCAGCGTCCGGTGTCGAGAGCCTCGCCCCGGGCCCGCGCACCGATCACGGAACCGGCGATGCGGGCCTGGTACTTGCCCTGGTGGGTGTAGAGCGCCCGGCGGTTGACATCGCCGACGGCGTACAGCCAGTTCCCGGGTATGCCGGTGACGGTCAGAGTGTCGTCGGTGGTGAGCCAGTCGCCCGGTGTCAGCCCCACCGTGTCGAGCCCGATGTCCTCCGAGCGCGGGGCGCGGCCGGTGGCGAAGAGCAGTTCGTCGGCGGGGAGTTCACCGCCGTCCGCCAGGGTGATGCGCAGTTCGCCGTCAGCAAGCCGCTCGGCAGCGACGACCCACGTGTCGAACCGTATGTCCACCCCGGCTTCCCGCAGGCGCTCGGCGACCAGTTCACCCGCGAAGGGCTCCATCCGCGGCAGCAGCACGCCGTCCCGGGCGAGCAGCGTCACCCGGGAGCCCAGGCCCTGCCAGGCGGTGGCCATCTCGACGCCCACCACCCCGGCGCCGACGATCACGAGGCGGCCCGGTGGCCGCCGGGCGCTGGTCGCCTCGCGGCTGGTCCAGGGACGCACGGTCTCGATCCCCGGCACGTCGGGCAGCGCGGCACGGCTGCCGGTGCACACGGCGACGGCGTGCCGGGCCCGCAACCGCACCGTACGACCGTCGGGTGTCTCCACGGACACCTCGCGCTCTGCCACCAGGCGGCCGTGTCCGCGCAGCAGGTCGATGCCGGCCGACTTCAGCCACTCGACCTGACCGTCGTCCGTCCAGCCGGCGGACATGCGGTCGCGATGCGCGAGGACCGCCTCGGCGTCCAGAGGGCTCTCGAGGGCCGGGCCGAGACCTGGAACGTGCAGCGCGTCGGCGCGTGTCAGGACGGGGCGCAGCAGTGCCTTGCTGGGTTCACAGGCCCAGTACGAGCATTCGCCGCCGACGAGCTCACTCTCCACGACGACGGTGCTCAGGCCCGCGGCGGTGGTGCGGTCCGCGACGTTCTCGCCGACCGGTCCCGCACCGATCACGATGACGTCGTAGGTGGCTTCGGTCTCGGTCGTCACGTTTCCTCCGGTAGGCGGGTGGGTGTCGGTGGGACGGTGTCGGTCGGAGGTGGGTCGGCCGGAGGTGGGTCGGTCCCGGCGCGGCAGGGGGTGGCCGCGCCGGGACCGGGTCTCAGCGGCCGGGAGCGCGCTCCGTGACCTCCTGCAGGAACCACTCGTTGCCGTCCACGTCCTTGAAGGCGGCGAAGGTGCCGTAGCTGGCCCGCTCGGGGTGCGGGCCGGCGACGCGGTGCGCGTCGCCCGCGTGATGGAAGGCGCCGGTCTCGTCGCGGAAGGGCCCGGCTACCTCCACGCCACGCGCGGTCAGTTCCTTCTGCGCCTGGACGATGTCGGTGACGGTCAGCTGGAGGCCGTGCAGCGTGCCCGCTTCCTGCTGGGTGAGCCCGGTTCCGAAGATGATGGAGCACTCGGAGCCGGGCGGGGTCACCTGCACGATCCGGTAACCGTCGTTGATCGGGAAGTCTGCGTCGAGGCGCCAGCCGAGCCGCCCCACGTAGAAGCCCACGGCACGGTCCACGTCGGAGACGGGGAGAATGACGACTTCGAGCTTCATGTCCATGGCTGTGTTCTCGCTTTCAATGGTTCGAAACAGGCATACGTGTGAGTCGCCGAGTCCGTCTTCCAGGGGACACGTCACCTGAGAGGGGTCAAGGCCGCCGGGCCGTATCCCGAGAGCGTCACGCTCTGGACCCACAGCCACACCTGTGTGTCGGTGGGCCAGTCCCGGTCCTCGCGGTGTCCTTCTTCGCGGGGCGGCTGCCCGGCGTTGCCGCCGGAGGGGCTCTCCATGTCAGGCCGCGGCGGCCCTGATGGTGACCGGGACGTTGTCGCGCGTCGCCTTGGAGTAGGGGCAGATCTGGTGGGCGGCGTGGGCGAGTTCCTCGGCCGTGGCCTGATCGACACCGCCGAGGACGGGGCTGAGGACCGCGGACAGCGAGAACTCGCCGTCGTCGCCATGCGTGAGCGTGATCTCGGCGGTGATGGTCGTGCTGGTCAGCCGTATCTTGCGGAGCGTGGCAGCGCGGCGGAGGGCACCGAGGAAGCAGGCGGCCCAGCCGGCGGCCAGGAGCTGCTCGGGGTTGGTGGCCGTGCCCGCGCCGCCGAGCTCCTTGGGGAGGGCGAGGCCCGTCTCCAGCAGGCCGTCGGAGGAGCGGACGTGTCCGCCGTTCCGGCCCTCTCCGTCGACGTCCACAACGGCGGTGTAGCTGACTGCCATGGCTGCTGCTCCCCATCTGGGTTGAAAGGTGGTGGGACGCTCCCGACCAGGACTTTCCCATTCGTCACCGGTTGAGGCAGTGACGAAATCATGGCAGTGCGACAGTCACCCGTCAAGCCAGTGACGGAGAAATTGGCCGCCCATGCGGACGCCACCGGGAACGCGACGACGCCGTGGCTTCGGTGAGCCCCTCAGGGCTACCGAAGCCACGGCGTCGTCAGTGCCGGAACGTCTCGCGGGGGCCTACAGCCCCATGTCGAGAGCCAGACACGAGTAGTACTTCCAAGAACCTTCCGGGCTGTACATGGCGTTCGCCCCGCCGCCCGGTTCACCCTCGACCTCTTCGGTCATGTCCTCGAAGCGGATCCGCTCGGGGAGCTTGCCGAACCGTGCGTGCCGAGCCGCGGCAGCGGCGTCGATCGTGAGTCCCTCGTCCATGACCATTCCCCACTTCGCGGATCGTGTGCCACTTGTCGCCTTGGACGCCATCAGAATGACCCAGCTTTCATCACCTGTCAAACCGGTGACTAGCCCCTCCGAGGCGATTAACTCCTCCCCTTGAGGGCGTACATGAACGGGAGCTCCCCATGCCATGTCCCGGACGAGCGCGGGTCATACGGTGATGGTCTTGTACTCGGTGTAGGTGCCGAGGCCGACCGCACCGTACTCCCGGCCGATGCCGCTGGCCTTGAAGCCGCCGAACGGGCCGTCGAAGGCGACGGAGGCGCCGTTGACGGTGACGGTGCCAGTGCGGACCCGCCGGGCGACCGACAGCGCGTGCTCCTCGTCGGCGGACCAGACGCCGCCGGACAGGCCGTACTCGGAGTCGTTGGCGATGCGGACGGCGTCGTCCTCGTCGTCGTAGGCGATGACCACCAGGACCGGTCCGAAGATCTCCTCCTGCGCGATGCGCATGGAGTTGTCGACGTCGGCGAAGACGGTGGGGGTGACGTAATTGCCCTTCTCCAGGCCCTCGGGGATGTGCGGCCCGCCGGCCACCAGGCGGGCGCCCTCCTCGATGCCGAGCTGGATGTAGTTGCGCACCCGCTCCTGCTGGTCGGGGCGGATCATCGGGCCGATGAAGGTGTCGGGGTCGGCCGGGTCGCCGACCTGCAGCGACTCGACCAGTTCCTTCAAGGCGGCCACGACCTCCTCGTAGCGGCTGCGCGGGGCGAGAATCCTGGTCTGGGCGATGCAGGACTCTCCGTTGTTGAGGAGGGAGCCGAACTTCACGCCCGCGACGGCCTTTTCGAGGTCGGCGTCGGGCAGGATGATCGCGGCGGACTTGCCGCCCAGCTCCAGGCTGACCCGCTTGAGCTGCTCACCGGCGATCGCGGCGATGCGGCGCCCGGCCCGGGTCGAGCCGGTGAAGGCGATCTTGTCGACCTCCCGGTGCGAGACCAGGTGTTCGCTGGTCTCCCGGTCCGCGGGCAGCACACTGATCACACCCTCGGGCAGGCCCGTCCGCTCCAGCAGTTCAGCCAGGAAGCCCATGCTCAGGGAGTTCTCCGGGGACACCTTCAGGACGACGGAGTTACCCGCCAGCAGGGCCGGGATGATCTTCGAAGTGGCCGAGGAGAAAGGCGAGTTCCACGGGATCACCGCCGCCACGACCCCGATGGCCTCACGGCGCACCACGCTGCGTACGGGGGAGGCGGGGTCGGAGGGCGCGAGGGTCTCCTCCCAACCGAATTCCTCCGCCGCCTTCAGGTAGGCGTTCGCCTGCCGGGTCAGGCCGGACTGTCCGGCGCGGGTGAACCATCCGGCCGAGCCGTTCTCCAACGAGATCAGGTGTGCGATCTTCTGCGCGTTCTCCTCGCGCAGGCTGTTGAAGCGGCGCAGGAGCGCGATCCGCTCCGCGGGTGGGGTCAGGCGCCACTCCCCCGCCTCGAAGGACGCGCGCGCCGCGGCGACCGCGCGGTCGATGTCCGCCGGCTGCGCCTGCGCGGCGCGGCCGACCACCGACCGGTCGTGCGGCGAGGCGATGTCGAGCAGGTCCGGCCGGCTCGGCTCGACCCAGGAACCGCCGATGAAGAGCCGGTTGTAGGTGATCATGCGCTGTCTCTCTTCCGTGCTCTATTCACTCGGACCCTGCATCCAAGTGTCACATCAATGTAGCAATTGCCTGCGTTAGATGCGCGTAAGCGTGAAGGATGGCCCGCCGTAGCCGCCCTTCAGTCGAATGACCTCGCGCACGTCGGCCATCTCCACCCGCGACAGACCGTCACATGACTGATGTGTGTGCATGTGTCACGGGCGAGAGTGTGGGGCGTCGGCCCACCGGGGCGACAGAGCGCATTACGGAGGTTGTTCACATGATCAACAGGCGTACCTTCAGCAAGGCCGTCGGCCTGGGCACAGGCGCGGCCGCGGTCTCGCTGTCAGGCCTGCCGAGCAGCGCGTTCGCCGCGCCGGACACGGGCGACACACGTGTTCCCACCGTGCCGACCGTCACCCCGGGCACGCACACCGGATTCGCCACGCTCAAGCAGGTCAGGGCAGGGGTCCTCGACATCGGTTACGCCGAGGCCGGGCCCGCCCATGGCCCGGTCGTCATCTGCCTGCACGGCTGGCCCTACGACATCCACAGCTTCGTCGACGTCGCCCCGCTGCTGGCCGGCCTCGGCTACCGGGTCATCGTTCCCTACCTGCGCGGTCACGGAAGCACCCGGTTCCTGTCACGCCGTACGCCCCGCAGCGCCGAGCAGTCCGCCATCACGCTCGACATCATCGCGCTGATGGACGCGCTGAAGATCGACAGGGCCGTGCTGGCCGGCTTCGACTGGGGTTCGCGGACCGCCGACATCATCGCGGCGCTGTGGCCCGAGCGTGTCAAGGCCCTTGTCTCCACCAGCGGTTACCTCATCACCAACCGCAAGGCGCAGCTGGAGCCCGCGAACCCGGCCGTGGAGCGCAACTGGTGGTACCAGTGGTACTTCGCCACCGAGCGCGGCGAGAAGGCCATGGAGCAGGTCGACGAGCGCATCGCGCTGTGCCGGTACGTGTGGACCCTCGTCTCCCCCAACTGGGACTTCGACGACGCCACCTTCCAGCGCACCGCCGAGGCGTTCAAGAACCCCGACTACGCCGCCGTCGTCCTGTACAACTACCGCTGGCGGATCAGCCTGATCGAGGGCGAGCGCCGGTACGACCGCTACGAGAGGCAGCTGGCCGCCCAGCCGCCCATCGACGTCCCGACCATCACCCTCGACCCCGCCCTGGACCCCTTCACCGCGCCCGGCGACGGCTCCTCCTACCGCGGCCACTTCACGGGGCCCTACGAGCACCGCACGATCGCGGACATCGGCCACAACCTCCCGCAGGAGGCTCCCACGACGTTCGCCCAGGCCGTCGTCGACGCCGACCACCTCTGAGTCCGCCCGACCTCCGCCTCGGACGGCTGACACACGTACGGCCGGACAGGAGAAGCATCCCTGCCCGGCCGCGTGTGCGCTCGGAACTCAGAACTCAGGACTCAGGACTCACGCCTCGGCACGCTTCGGCAGCCGCCAGTTCGGCCGCGGGAAGTGGCAGGTGTAGCCGTTGGGGTAGCGCTGGAGGTAGTCCTGGTGCTCCGGCTCGGCCTCCCAGAACTCACCGGCCGGCACGACCTCGGTCACCACGGGCCCCGGCCACAGTCCGGACGCCTCGACGTCGGCGATGGTGTCCTGCGCGACGAGCCGCTGCGTGTCGTCGGCGTAGAAGATCGCCGAACGGTAACTGAGGCCGATGTCGTTGCCCTGCCGGTTGCGCGTGGTCGGGTCGTGGATCTGGAAGAAGTACTCCAGGATCGCCCGGTAGTCGGTGACCTTGGGATCGAAGACGATCTCGATCGCCTCCGCGTGCTTTCCGTGATCGCGGTAGGTGGGACGAGGCTTGTCGTCGTCGCCGCTGTACCCCACCCGGGTGCGCACCACCCCGGGAAGGGACCGGATCAGCTCCTGCATACCCCAGAAGCAGCCGCCGGCCAGCAGCGCCCTCTCCTCGACGTCACTCATGGCGCATCGCCTTTCTCTCCGCGTCTGTCCACGAGGGTCAACCTCGCACACCGGGCTCGAATTCCCGCATCTTCCGTCACCACCTTGACAGGTGATGAGAGGGATGACAAATTCGTCACCATTCAGGGCGGTGACGCGATCTGGTGAAGACCGGCCGTCCGCCCTTACTCGTAGCGCCTGGAAGGGGCATTTTCGTGCTGAGCATCAACGGTGGACGCAAGCGGCTGGTGACAGGTGTGGTCTCGCTGGCCACGGCGGGGCTGGCACTCGGAGCGTTCGCCCTCAGCGGCACCGCCTCCGGCGCGACCAAGACCACCGGCGCCGACCACAGCACCAAGCCGACCATCGTCCTGGAGCACGGCGCCTTCGCCGACGGCTCCAGCTGGAACGGCGTCATCGCCGACCTGCGCGCCGACGGCTACCCGGTCGTCGCCGCCGCCAACCCGCTGCGCGGACCCGCCTCCGACGCCGCTGCCCTGCGCACCCTCCTCGACCACGTCAAGGGCCCGAAAATCCTCGTCGGCCACTCCTACGGCGGCAACGTCATCAGCCAGGCGGCCACCGACGACCCCCAGGTGAAGGCGCTCGTCTACGTCGCCGCCTTCCTCCCCGCACCCGGGGAGACCGCCCTGGAGCTCACCAACAAGTACCCGGGCTCCACCCTCCCCGGCACCCTTGACCCCGTCACCTACCAGCAGGCCGACGGCACCACCGCCACCGACCTGTACATCCAGCAGGACAAGTTCCGCCGGCAGTTCGCCGCCGACGTCCCCGCGCGGCAGGCCGCCCTCATGGCCGCCGCGCAGCGCCCCATCGCTCAGGCCGCGCTGGAGGAGAAGGCCACCACGGCCGCTTGGAAGACCAAGCCGACCTGGGACATCGTCACCACCCGCGACCTCAACATCCCCGCCGCGGTCCAGCGCTTCATGGCCGAGCGGGCCCACGCCCACACCACCGAGGTCGCGGCCTCCCACTCGGTCGCCGTGTCCCACCCGCACCTGGTCGCGGATGTCATCGAGCGAGCCGCCCGGGCCACCGTCCGCTGACCCCCCGGACAGGTCCGGCGCACCGGACGACGCCGCCGCTCGCACCCCGGAGCGGCGGCGTCGCCGTACGGCCTGAGGCCCTTCACCACAGCGGACGTCGGCCGGGCCCGGGCCGGTCTCGCCGACGCACTGGACCCCAGGGGCAGGGCCACAGCCCGGAACCTGCCGGACGCTCTCGACCACGAAGGATGGGGCGAGCCCGTCGACGTCCCACAAGGGCCGCGACTCCCAGGGGCGGCCGCGGCGCGGAGCAGGACGCTGTTCACCGTCATCAAGTCGCCGACGACGAGCGGCACCGCGACGGAACCGTCCCCGGTCACCGGCTCCAGGTCCTGACCCGCCCCGACGCGATCCCGCGCCACCGTGACCCCGGTCCGCGACGCCCAGCCGCCGTGACGGTGCGGCGGCGGCCCTGGGGCGGCACTGGCCGAACCACCGGCCGTCCGTCGTCAGGTCAGTTCGCCAGCCCGTAGAAGCGCATCGGCGAGTTCGGCTCGAAACCGATCCTCGGATACACCGGCGCGCCGGCGACGGTCGCGTGCAGGGTGGCCCTCGTCAGTCCGGTCGCGCGGGCGCCCTCGTACAGCGCCTTTCGGGTGACCGCCTCGCCGTAGCCGCGGCGCTGGTGCTCCGGGTCGGTGGCGACGAGCACGACGAACAAGCGGCCATCGGCCTCGACAGTGGCCGCGCAGGCGACGGGGACGCCGTCGCGTACGGCCAGGAACGCGTAGACCTCCTCCTTCCACAGTGCGGAGCCCTCCAGCCCGTCACGGCCGTCCTCCAGGCTGAGGCCGTACGCGCGGGAGTTGATGTCCGCGTAGGCCCGCAGTTGTCCGTCCGTGGTCACGCGCTCGAAGGTGAGCTCCCGATGACGGGGCTCCGGGATGGGCAGCAGGTCGCCCGCCATACCGGTGCCGGGGAAGGCATGCGCCAGGCCGGACCGCCGTACGGCCTCGTCCAGGACCGCGCGCGCGTCCTGCGCGAGGAGGTCCTCGAAGAGCCACAGAAAGCCCGGCTGCCGCTTGGACCGCATGATGTCCGCCGCCTGACCGAGCCGCTGCTCCAGGAGCCCGGCGTCCGCCCCCACGTCGGTGAGGGTGATCGCGTTCCAGAACGCGAAGCGGCAGTCCGCCCAGCGCACGGCGACACCGGGCAGATCCCGGACGTCCGCGTCCTTGTCCCGGTCGAGCACCATGGCCCGCCACACCGTGGAGAGCTGCCCCACCGATTCGACCGCCGCCGCGAGATCCCTCATCGGCACTCCTCAACTCCTCTTTCTTTCTCGGCACCCGTCCTGCCCAGCACTCTGCTCAGGCGGGCGCGATGCCTGATGGGCGCCGGACTGCACCGCCACGGGCAGCCCGTGCCGCGCCGCGAAGCGGACCGCCGCACGCACGTCCGACTGGCCGGCCGCGCGCACCACCAGGATCGGCCGGAGGCCCCAGGTCCGGGACTCGTTCCGGCCGCCCAGCCATTCGGCTCTCGTGGTGCTCGGTGACAGGGAGAACCGGATGCCCGGTGTGTCGGACAGTCATCCCGATGGTCGAGGAGGACACCCATCACGTCCGGTTCCACAACCACCGTTTCGAGGTCTGCGACGGCGAATGCCGGCGCACAGGCTCTCGGAGAACGCCCCGGCGCTGTCCTCCGAGAGCCGCCGCGGCGTCTCAGCCCGCGGCGACGGTGTCCTTGGCCGCGGGGACGGGGGCGGCGCCGGTGTTCCCGGTCCGGCGGGCCGGCTTGAGGAAGAGGGCGAGGAGGACGCCGACGGCCAGGGTGGGGGCGATCCAGAGGTAGCCGGTGGCCGTGGCGTGGGCGAAGGCGTCCAGCGCGGTGTCGCGCAGTGCGGCGGGCAGGTCGCCGATGGTGTCGGGGCGGGCCGCGTCGAAGCCCCCGCTGGTCGGCAGGTCGTCGGTGCGGTCGGCGAAGCCGGTGTTGAGGAGCGTGCCGAAGACGGCGACCCCGAAGGCGGCGCCGATGGAGCGGGCGAAGGTGACCACCGCGCTGGCGGCACCGAGGTCGGCGGCGGGCACGCTGTTCTGGACGGTGGTCAGCACGACCATGGGCACCATGCCGATGCCGATGCCGGTGATCAGGAAGTATCCGCTGAGCACCAGGGTGCCGGTGGCGGCCCCGATAGTGCCCAGCAGGAGCAGCCCGGCGAGGTTGGCGGCGAGACCCGCGAGCAGGATCGGGCGCAGCCGGTCGGCGTGTGCGGACCAGCGTCCGGCCAGGGACTGGCTGAGGACCAGACCGGCGACGAGGGGCAGCATGTGAACGCCCGAGAGGGTGGCCGAGACCCCTTGCACGATCTGGAGATACGTCGGCAAGTACACCAGGACCGCGAACATGGCGGCGTTCGCGAAGAACCCGATCAGCGAGGAGAAGACCACCGTCCTGGAGGCGAGCATCGCCGGCGGCAGAACGGGGGCGGCGGCGCGGCGCTCGACGGGCACGAGCAGGAGGGCCAGGGCGACGGTGGCGGCGATCAGTCCGATGATGGACGGCGAGCCCCAGCCCCAGCGCTCGCCGAAGGACGTGATCAGGACCAGTCCAGTGGCGATGGCCGCCAGCAGGGTGGCGCCGAGGTAGTCGATACGGGCCTTGGCGCCGCGGGTGGCGGCGGGCAGCGCCCGCGCCGCTATGGCCAGGGCGACGAAGCCGACGGGCAGGTTGATCAGGAAGGCCCACCGCCAGGACAGCTGGTCGGTGAAGACACCGCCCAGCAGCGGTCCGACGATGCTGGCGACGCCGTACACCGATCCGAACAGGCCCTGGTAGCGGCCCCGTTCGCTCGGCGCGACGATGTCGCCGACCAGGGCGAAGGTCAGCACGATCATGCCGCCGCCGCCCACTCCCTGGAGCACCCGGGCGCCGATCAGCTCGGGAAGGTTCTGTGCCAGGCCGCAGGCGACCGAGGCCACCAGGAAGATCGTGGTCGCGGCCAGGTAGAGCCGCTTGCGGCCGAACATGTCGCCGAGCTTGCCCCACAGCGGTGTCACCGCCGTGGACGCGAGCAGATAGGCGGCGCTGACCCAGGCGATGTCGTCGAACCCGTTCAGGTCCTGCGCTATGCGGGGCAGCGCGGTCGACACGATGGTCTGATCCAGGGCCGCGAGCAGGACCGCGAGGATCAGCGCGCTCATCGCCGCGGCGACACCGCCCTCCCGGGGTGAGGGGGACTGTGACTTCGGCATCGGAACTTGCCTTTCGCTTGGCACTTCCAGAATTATCTGTCACTTCAATGTAGCATTTAGATGCCAGATCTCTACATCCATGAGGTGCTAGTTGTCTCAGAGGTCACAGAGCGGGCTAGACTGCCTGCCGTGAGAGCCGACGCCGTACGCAATCTGGAAGCCGTGCTGACCACCGGAGCCCGCATGCTCGCCACCGATCCCGGCGCGAGCATCGCGAGCATCGCCGCCGAGGCCGGCGTGGACCGGCGCACCGTCTACCGACGCTTCGCCTCGCGCGAAGAACTCCTCGCCGCCATCTACGAGTCCCGGCTGACAGCCATCGAAGAGGCCATCGAGGACGCACGGCTGCGCGAGGCCCCCGTCGCCGTCGCCCTGCACCGCTACGTCGAGAACATCATCGCGGTCAACCGCAGATGGCCCGTCGACCTCGCCCGCATGCTCGCCGACGACACCGTCCGCCAACGCCGGGACGCGTCCGCCCACGAGGTCGACGTCTTCCTCGAACGCGCCACCGAAGAGGGATTGCTGCGCCCCGGACTGCCCGAGGGCTGGGCGAGCGCGCTGCTGCCCCAGCTCATGCACCTGGTGTCCGGGCGGCTGCCCGAACTGAGCCCCGCGCGGGCCGCGGACGTCGTGGTCGACACCCTGCTGAACGGTCTCGGAGCACCCTGACACGACGACACCCTCGGAAACACATGGCCATGCTCACACCAGCATGGTCGGGATTCCACGGCACATGTGTCGAGCTGCGGGTCGTCGCCCGGCCATACCCTGGGAAGTGCGAGCAACAAGAACCTTTTCGGCCACCCCGCGTGACGAGGTCACCCGAGCCGTCTACTCTCCTCGTGTGAGGTCCGAGGTGTGAGGCGGGCGGTGGGTGGCGGCACGTCACAACCGGCCCCCGCTCCCACCCGGAGCCCGCTCCGCACCCGCAGGTGACGGGCCGGACACCGGCCGCGCAACCATGATGCGGCGGAGCGACGTAACCTCGCTCTTGCGCCTCAGCGGGGAAGACAGTGGGGGAAGTATGGAGTCCGTCGTCGGGACCATGTTCGGCCGCGCACGCGAACAGGAAGTGCTGTCCGAGTTCGTGACGGCCCCTGAAGGACGGGCACTCGTGCTGCGGGGCGAGACAGGCGTCGGCAAGAGCGCCCTGCTGGACCATGCGGCCGGGCTGGCGGCCCGCGAGAACCACCGGGTGATACGCGCGGCCGGTGTCGAGGCCGAGACAGAGCTCCCGTTCGCCGGGCTGCACCAGTTCCTGTATCCGCTGCTGTCCCACGTCGACCGCCTGGACGACGTGCACCGGCGGGTTTTCGACGTCGTCTTCGGAAGGAACGAGAGCACACCCCCGTCGGTCATGACCCTCGGCATCGCCGTGTTGGACCTGCTCTCGCTCGCCGCGTCGCAGAAACCCCTGTTCCTGGTCCTCGACGACGGCCAGTGGCTGGACTCCTCCAGCACCGAGGTGTGCGGATTCGTCGGGCGCCGGCTCACCGGCAGTTCCGTGCGGCTCATCGTCGGCCTGCGCTCCGACATACCCTCGGGCTTCGACACCGCCGCCCTGTCCGTGCTGCCCGTGACCACACTGGACGAGAAGGCATCCGAGCAGCTCCTCGACCTGCGCCACCCCGGCCTCGACGCCAGGATCCGCCGGCTGGTCCTGGACGAGGCGCAGGGAAACCCGCTGGCCCTGCTGGAACTTCCGCCCTACGTCGAGCGGGCGGGTCTGCACTCGGCCGAGAGCGTCGGGTACACCGGCGTCCCGCTGCCCTTGCGACTTCAGCAGGTGTACGGCTCCCGCATCGGGGCTCTCGGCGACGCCCTGCGCGCCGAGTTGCTGCGCGGCGCCCTGGACGGCGTCGAGGCGGGTACGGCGGCGGGCGGCAGCCGTGGCACGCGCTACCGGATGCGGGACGCGGACGAGGCGGTGGCGGCCGGCCTGTTGGACATCGACCCGCTCAGTGGCGCCTTCGTCTTCCGGCATCCTCTGGTGCGGTCGACCGCGGTCCAGCTGGCCACCCCGAACGAGCGGCGGGCGGCACACGCGGCTCTCGCCCAGGTCCACCGGGACGACGTGGAGCGTCGGGCCACCCACCTCGCCGCCTCGGTGGTCGACCCCGACGAGGAAGTCGCGCTCGCGCTGGAGGCCGCCGCGGAGTCCGCCACCCGACGGGGCGGCGCGGTGGCCGCCGTGGCCTGGCTGACCCGGGCCGCGGAGCTGAGCGGGCGGCACGAGGACCGCTCCCGAAGGCTCGGTGACGCGGCCTTCGTCGCCGGCCACACCGGCCGCCTCGACCGGGCCCGGCAACTGCTCCGCTCCGACACCGCGTCCGGGCCGGGCGACTCCCCGGCCGCGGTGGTCGCCTCGGCCTATGCCGCGCTGTACGAGGACGGGGACGTACGGTCCTCGCAGCACTTGGTGCGGGCGGCGATCGAGAGCATCCGGGACAGTGGCGCGGAAGAGCCGAGCGAGGTGCTGACCCGGCTGGTCAACCTGCTCCTGGCCATCAACCAGTACGCGAGCGACGAGACGTCCTGGCAGCGGACGCATGAGCTGCTCGACTCACTGGGCGACCTGGTGCCGCCGTACTCCCGCATCTACCAGGACTCCTGGAGCGATGTGGTGCGGCGCGGGACCGGCGTCCGTGAGCGGGTGGAGCGGGCGTTCGCCGACCTGCGCGTGCTCGAACCGTGGGACATCAGCCGGCTGAGCGTCGCCGCCTACCACGTCGACACCCTCAGCCAGTACCGGCCCCATCTGCAGCGGACCGTGGACCGGGAAGTGGAGACCGGGGCCATGGCGCCGGGCATGACGATGCTGCATCTGATCATGCTCGACCAGATCGCGGTCGGTGAGTGGGCAGAGGCCGAACGCACCGGGCAGCGCGGCCTGGAGCTGATGACGTCGTACCGCCACGACCTGTTCGCGCACCACAGCCGGGCGTACCTGGGCCTGCTCGCCGCCCTGCGCGGCGACACCGACCGGGCACGCGAGTTCCAGGCCTCCGTCGACGCCTGGGCCCGGCCCCGCGGCATCGGCTTCCTCACCCAGATCGCCGACGCCATCGGCACCACCGCCGCCCTCAACGACGGCGACTACGAGGCCGCCTACCTGCACGCCATCGGCATCACACCTCCCGGCACCTTCCAGCCGTGCACCCACCAGGCCCCCCGCACCCTGCTCGACCTCGTCGAGGCGGCCCTCCACACCGGCCGCGCCGAGCAGGCCCGCGCGCACGCCCTCGCCGCCCAGCACGCCCGGCTCCCGGACATCTCTCCCCGCCTCGCCCTGGTCACGTACGGCGCCCTGGCCATGACCGCCACCGACCCCGGGGAGGCGGACAGCATGTACCGCAGGGCCGAGACACACCCCGGCGCCGCCGGCTTCCCCTTCGAACTCGCCCGCATCCGCCTCGCCCACGGCATCCGCCTGCGGCACACCCAGGGCCGTAAAGCCGCTCGGCACACGCTCATGATCGCCGCTGAGACCTTCGAACGGCTCGGCACCCCCGCGTGGACCGAACGAGCCCGGGCCGAACTCCTCACCGCAGGCTCCTCCGCCCCCGCCTCCTCGGCGGACCCCACCGCGCTGACCTGGCAGGAGCGTCGGATCGCGGATCTCGCCGCCGGCGGCCTCACCAACAAGGAGATCGGCGACCGGATGCACCTGTCGCCGCGCACGGTCAGCTCCCACCTCTACCGCGTGTTTCCCAAACTGGGCATCACCTCTCGCGCCGCCCTGCGCGACGCGCTGGGCAGGCTGCCGAGCGATCAGGACAGGTGAGGCCGGATGCCGCGCTCGTCGAGCCAGCCGAGCACATAGTCGGCCACGAAGCGCCATCCGCTGTCCGTCACCAGTGAGTGGGCACGGTCCGCGAACTGCTTGAGGTCAGTCACGGCCGTGGAGTCGCCGTACCGCTTGTAGGCCGCGCGCGTCACGGCGTCGGGCACGACGCGGTCCTCCTGACCCGAGATCAACAGCAGCGGTCCACGCCGCACGTTGCCGGTGTCCGCCGCCGCGAGCGGGCTGCGCTCCGCTCCCCCGCATCCGAGGTCGGCGAGCAGCCGGCGCGGTGCCGGTATCGCGTAGCGCTCGAAGAGCCGGCCCGCCTCCTCGGGCCCGACGGTGTTGGCGACGACGTGCCGGAACTGCTCCGGGGACAGGGACACCAGCGGGTCGGTGCCCTCGCCCGGGCCGGGCGTCGACAGCGGAACGGGGGGCGCGGGCCGGGGGACGTCGTTGATCGGGGCGGGCGCGATCGCCACCGCGGCCCGGCCCACATCGGCGCCGATGAGATGCTGCGCGATGAGCCCGCCGACGGAGTGACCGACGAGCACCGGCGAAACGTCGAACGACCGCACGATGCCGGCGTAGTGCTCCGTCAGCGTGTCCAGGCCGAGCCCGCCGAGCGGCCCGGGGGACATGCGCGTCTCGCGGGCGGACGCGGCCTCCCCGGGCCAGCCGGGGGCGACGGTGAGGAACCCCCGGCTCGCGAACCGCTCCGCCCATGCCTCCCAGGACAGCGCGTGCAGCCACGCGCCATGGATGAAGACGACGGGAGTACGGTTCACGGCTGGTTCCTCCGAGCATCACGACCACCCGGCACCGGCACGCGGGCGATGGGTTCAGCATCGTCGAGGCGTGAGCCGGGGACGACAGTCGAATGACTGAATGTCGAAGACCCCGCCCCGCGCGTGCGCGGGCTCCGGCCCGCCCCGAACGCCTCCACCTCACGGGCCCCGGGGAGGGGCAACTGCAACTGCCCGCAAACCGGCGACCGGGCACGGTGATCACCCTGAAGCCAGGTGGGACGGGACAGTCACCGCCCGGCCGACTCGACCTGACCTTGGACATCGAGCGCGTGCTCGGCGTCCGCGCGCGGCAGCCCGTCCGCGCGGAGTTCCGGTTCCATCCGGGATCCCCCTTGATCGTGAGCGTGGTGCTCCTCGTCGAGGGAGGCCCCCGGGTCCTGTGGCGGATCGGCCGTGACCTGCTGCAGCAGGGGCTGTACTCGATCAGTGGCCTCGGCGACGTCCGGGTGTGGCCCTCGCGCCTGGAGGACGGCGCCACGGCGCGGCTTCAGCCGGCCGCGGGCGACATGGCGGCCCTCTTCGAACTGCCCGTGCCGCCGCTGGCGCGGTGGCTGGAGCGCACGTATGACCTCGTCCCCGCGGGACAGGAACTCGCCGGCGTCGACTGGGACGTCGCCACCGCGGACCTGCTCCCCGCCCAGGGAGCGCCGTCCGACTGACGCCACGGGAACGCACCCCACGGGGCGGGTTGCGTCCTTCGCTCCCCGGCCGATCACGCGTGACCGTCGACCGATCCTGCGTGACCACCGACCGCGGACCACCACACGGCCGTCTGAGCCGTGGCCTCCGACACTGCGGCAAGCCGCTCGTAGTCCAGGGTGCCCGGACGGTCCGTCGACCGGTGGTAGTGCGGATTACGGAAGTTGGCGGTGTCCGTGAGCATGAGCGCGGGGACCCCGCGGTTCCAGAACGGTGCGTGGTCGCTGCGCCCCAGGTGGTTGGCAGGCGGCACGGCCAGTCCGACCAGCAGACCGAGCAGACCGTCCGGCCGTCGGTCCCGCAGCAGCAGACCCGGCACGGCCGGGGACGCCGCGGCGGCGGCCCGCTGCCACACCTCGGCCGCCGGGGCGGAGGAGCGGCGGTGCACCACGAGGGTGAAGTCACCCCGTGATCCGCGGGCGCGGGTCATGGCAGACGCCTGGGGGAAGACCCGGTCGAAACCGACGGGAAGGCGCTGCGTGCCCGGGGTGTCGTCGAAGTAGCCGACCGATTCCAGGCAGATCATTCCGCGTACACGGCCGTCCCGGCCCAGCTCGCGGGCGACTTGACGCGCGCCGATCAGTCCGAGCTCCTCCATGTCGAACACGGCGAGCACGACGTGCGGGGCCGTGGGCACCGTGGCCAGCAGCCGTGCCGTCTCCAGAAGCGCCGCCACGCCTGAGGCGTTGTCGTCCGCGCCCGGACTGCCGCTGACGCTGTCCAGGTGCGCACCCACCACGACGACCGGCCCCGCGCCGGAACCGGGCAGCGAGCCGATGAGATTCGCCCCCGACAGGCGCCGGTGCAGCCGCGGTGTGAGGGCGAGGCCCCGATGGCCGTGCCGGTCCGTGCAGCCGATCCGCCATCGGACGTCGAACGGTCGCCGTTCCACCCGCCAGCCCGCGGCCGCCAGTTCGTCACGAACGTACTCCTCGGCATGCTCCATCGCCCGGGGCGCCCGCCGTCGGCTGCGTGGCTCGGCGGCGAGGAACTCCACGTGCCGCCGCAGCCGGCCGGCTTCGGCACGCGGCCCCGGCCAGGGTGCCGGTGTCGGATCGCCGGTCATGAGCGGCTCCGGGTCGCGCCGCGGTGAGGACCTCGCAGTCGGCCGCCCGGGCGCCTTCGAGGGCGCTCAGGAGGGCGGTCGCCGGTGCGGTGATCCTGCGGGCGCCGAGGTCGATCCACGCCCCGAGGGTACGCGCGACGGCGGCTTCGGTCGCGCCCTCCCGCGCAGGGTTACGCGGCGAACCCGATGTTCGTGACGTACTCGTACTGACCCCACTCCGAGCCGAGATCCACCGTGGCGTCGCTGACCCACGCCTCGTCCAGCGCCGCGTCGTCGGCGGCGGCCCACGCCTGGACGATCCGGTCCCAGTGGCGGACGTTCAGGGTGCGGAAGGACACCACGCGCTGACGGGGGCGATCGACCTGGGACTGGTTGAGCGGGTGGAACTCGACGCGGGTGCCGCGGCCCTCGCGGTTGAGGCGGGCCAGCAGGTACCGGGCCACGTTGTTGCGGCGCACCGTGCGGTACGCGGTCTCGATGTTCTGCAGGTTCTTCCTCGACGGGCTGCGCTTTCCGTCCAGCCACGCCTTCACGGTGCGGTCGGTGACCGTGAGGCCGGACTCGCGGGCCGCGGCGCGGGCGTGGTCGGTGCGGGTGAGGTAGTGCAGACGGGCGAGGAGGCCACGGCGGGTGGTGACCGGGGTCGCGATGAATCCGGCGAGTGTGTCGAGTTGGCGGGCCACCGCCTCATGTCCCCGGATGCCACGAGCGCCGTACTTGCCGAACTCGAGGTTCCTCTCCGGCATGTGTCTCTCCTCGCTCTGCGGCAAACCGGCGCGCCCTCACGGGTGTCGTCCCTTGCAACGCACGCCGATGCTAACGGATTCGGGGCGCCGGACGGCGGTGTGCGGTCGCCCGACGTGTGACACCTCAGTCGGTGCTCTCCGCCCCGACCGAGTACACGTCCTTGATCTTCACCTCCGTGACCGCGCGGCCCTCGGAGAACACCCCGCGCCAGTCGCCGACGACGTGGAGTTCGTCGGTGCCCATCACGCGGACCACCATCAGGCCTTCGTCGTAGGCGCGGTGCGCCTTCCACCACAGGTTCGCGAACGCCTGGGAGCGGATCAGGTGCATCCAGTCGGTGCGGTACAGCTCCCGGTTGTAGTTCGACTCCCCCAGCGTGGAGACGAACTTCGAGTACATGGCCTTCACGTACTCCCCCGTCACCTCGTCGTCCTCGGTGATCGCCCGGTCCCTGGCCTCCTTCAGCGCGACCCGGAACTTCTCCAGCAGGCCCTCCGTGGCTCCCGACGTCCAGGACTCGTGGATCACCGGCGGGTCGCACAGGCCGTACTTCGGGCCCGAGATCCGCAGCAGCAGGCGCAGGGTCGGTTCGGTCACCCACAGCGGGCCCGGCTCGTCCCGGCTGCCGATCGGGTTCGGAAGGTAGGCGTCGTGCTCCCAGTCGGGCGGGGTGATCAGGTGGACGCCGGCGCGGCGGCGGTCGTGGTGGTCGCCGGTGGAGTGCTCCAACTGGCCCAGCGGCAGGTGGGTCTTGAGTGCGCTGAGATAGGCGCCGTTGATGTCGAGTGCGGTGACCTCGTGCTCGCCGGCCGGCAGTTCGGGCCGTGCCCACTTGGGTCGGGCCTCCCAGATCTCGTCGGCGCCCCGCGAGGACTGCTTGCGCAAGATGTCCGGCAGCCACGGGTGCGCGACCACCTCGTACCGGCCGCCCTTGCGCGTGTGGTCCAGCAACGCCATGGCGTCCGGGATCGCCCGCCTCACCAGTGCGTTGGTGGCCGCCTCGACGTCACCGGAGTGCTCGGCGAGCGCGGCGGCGACCGCGGATCCGATCAGGTCCGGTGTGTCGGCGGTCTTCAGACGGCGGCCCACGGGCACGACCTTCACGCCGCCACCCGCTTCCTCCTGCCGGGCGACCCCGCGGGACTCGGGCCGTTCCGCGTCCGCACGCTCGCCCACGTCGGCGGCCTGGCACTCGGTGGGATCCAGGTGCTGCGGGAATCCGGCGACCTGGTGACGGGCGGGCTGCCCGCAGAGCACACACGGCTGGGGCGCGGCGAGTACGTCGACGTCGTCGTCGCCGTGTTCCGGCTCGGCGTCCGGGTGATCGGCCTCCGCGCGACCGGTGTCCTCCGGCTCCTCGGCCGAAGCCGCCTCGTCGGCCAGTTTGGTCCGCGCCCCCTCAAGGAAGTACGCGTACTTCTCGCGCACTTCGCCGCTCGGGTCCCGGCCGGACTCCCACCCCCCGACCGTGGAAGGGCTGACGCCCAGGACCTGCGCGAGCTGCACCCGCGAGAGGTTCAACTCCTCGCGCAGGGTGCGCCGCTCCTCGGCGGGCGGCAGCGGGACCTCCTTCCTGGCCCCGGCGAGCAGCGCGTCGATCGCTCCGAAGTCCGTCAACACGCACCTCCCTCGATCGCGGCGGGACGGTGAGCGGCGGCCCGGCGGCCCAAAACGCGGCGGCGCGCGGTGGGCAGTGCCTCGGTGGCCCGGGTAGGCCCCGCCAGGAGTTCGAGGACGTCGATGCCGTAGTACTCGGCCACGGCCTCGCAGTCGGCCAGACTCCAGGACGCCGTACCGGACTGACGGCGGCTCACCTGGGCCTGGCTCACTCCCAGGGCGGCGGCGAGGTCGGTCTGCGAGTCACCGGCCGCGTGCAGCAGCGCCGCCACCGCCGATCGCACCCGCTCCTCAAGATCCATACCCATGGCGCCGACCGTACCACTCATACCTCATTCGCTATGCGCATATCGCAACGCCACTTCCATGCGGCTACGACCATGGCGGCACCGCACGTGCCACCATCACGGGGTCGGCGGGGCGAGGAGGAGGGCCATGAGCACACGCAGTGACGCGGGCGGCCGGGTGATCTGCGACATCACCATCTCCCTGGACGGGTATTCGGCCGGGCACAACCAGACCGAGGAACGCCCGTTCGGCGACGACGGCAGCGACGGATCCGGCGGGAGGCTGCACGCCTGGATGTTCGACACCCCCGACGAGAACCGGGCCGAGGTCGAACAGATGACCGCCGCTGGAGCGTTCATCATGGGCCGCAACATGTTCGGCCCCGTGCGCGGCCCGTGGGACCGGCTGTGGAACGGCTGGTGGGGTGACAACCCGCCCTTCCACGCCCCGGTGTTCGTGCTCACCCATCACGCGCGTGAGCCGCAGCCGATGGACGGCGGCACCACGTTCCACTTCGTCACGGACGGAGTCGCCTCAGCCCTGGATCAGGCACGCGCTGCGGCGGGGGGTGGCGATGTCTCGGTCCTCGGCGGTGCCACCACCATCAACCAGTACCTCGCCGCCGGCCTGGTCGACGAGCTGCGGCTGCACATCGTGCCGTTCACTCTCGGCGTCGGCACCCGCCTCTTCGACGACGTACCGCCGCTGCGGCTGGAGCAGGTCACGTCTCGGTCGGCGAGTCTGGTCACGCACGTCACGTATCGCGTGCTGCCCTGAGCTCAGGCCGGCTGCCGTGGTCCCGGAGGCCGGAGAGCAAGCCGTCGAGCGGGGCCGGCACACGGTCTTCGCCAAGGGCTTCGACGAGGACCCGGCCGTAGTGGATCTTGCGGCCCTTCTTCGTGCCCAGGAAGCGCTTGAGCTGCAGCTCCGGGGCACGGCCCTGCTGGGCGGGCTGGCGCAGGAAGGTCTGCAGCGGACGCAGGTCGCCTTCCGCGCGGACGAGTTCCTCCACCCGTGCCACGCCCAGCGCGCGGATGAGCTCGTCCTCCAGGTCGGCCGCGCAGACGAAGAAGCCGTGCCGCGCCGCTCCGGCCCGCTCGAAGCCACGGGCGTAGTACGGCCGTTCGGCCTCGTCGCACAGTCCCGTCAGGCGCAGGCCGAGTCCGGTCGGGCCGAGGAGTCCGGCGTAACGCCCGACGCTCATCGCGCCTCCGATCGACAGGACGCACGCCCCCTCCGCCGCCAGGTCCCTGCCGCGGCGCTCGGCGAGCGCGTTGACCGCCGCGACATCACTGAGCCCTTCGACCAGTACCGCCACCCGCACGGGCAGCCGCGCGGCCAGGTCCCGCGCGGGGTCACCGGGGCCACCCGCCGCCCACGCCGTGACCGCGTCCCGGAACGCTCCCATGTCAGCCATGGGACGAGTCTCGGCCCGTTCCCGGCCCCGCGCGAGGGAATTTCCGCGATCCGGCGCCCGCGGTCGTCATGCGGCGGGCCTGCGGGTGGCACGGCCGCCCTTGGAGACGATCGTCGTGACGTTGACGCGCTTGCTGAACCGGTAGGTGAGCAGCGGACTGCCGCTGACGAACTCCTTGTACGCGACGGCGGCGCGGCCGGTGAGGCGCATCCGGCCGGGGGTGTCGTCGGGCCGGGTGAACTGGATGACGGCGTCCCGGCGGCCGAGGCTGACCGGCTGGTGGAAGTAGCCGAAGCGGAACGGCCTGGCCGTCCGGCCGCGCACGAGCCGCGCGATGGTGTCGGCCGTGTACTGGGCGGTGGGCAGCCCGCTCTGACAGGTGCCGTGGATCCGCCCCCAGGCCAGGCGTACGGCGGCGGCGTCGCCGATGGCGTGGATCTCGGGGTGGGACACCGACCGCAGCGTGGCGTCGACCATGACGAGGCCGCGGTCGTCGGTGGCGATCCCGGCGTCGGTGGCGAGCGGGGACACCTTGACGCCGGTGGTCCACAGGCAGGCGTCGAAGGGGACGAGCCCACCGTCGTCCAGTTCGACGGTGCCGGGCAGCACCTTGGTCACGCGGGCACCGCTGACCACCGTGACGCCGAGGCGGTCCAGCGCGCGGTGCAGGTAGGCGCGGGCCTTGGCGCCCATCATGCCGCCGGGCTCGTCCAGGCTGATCAACCGGACGTCCAGGCCGGGGTGGCTCTCGGCGATCTCGGTCGCCGCCTCGATGCCGGTCAGGCCACCGCCGCAGACGGCGACCGTGCCACCGGCCGCGGCCACCTCGGTGAGCCGTGCGGCGAAACCGCCCGCGATCTCGGGGGTGTTGAGGGTGAAGGCGTAGGTGTCGGCGCCGGGAACCTTGCCGGTGTCGGCCGAGCTGCCCAGGGCGTAGACGAGACGGTCGTAGGCGAGGACACGTGTGCCGTCGACGACGACCTGCCGGGCCTCGGGGTCGACGGCGGTGGCGGCGCCCTGCACGAAGGTCACACCCGTCCCGGCGAGCAGGGCGGGGATCCGGTGGTCGGCCAGCTCCTGCCCGGCGGCGATCTGGTGCATCCGCAGCCGCTCCACGAACCGGCTGGAAGGATTGACCAGAGTGATCTTCACACCGGTCCGGCGGGTGCGGTGGGCGAGCCGGATGGCGCAGAACATGCCCGTGTATCCGGCGCCCAGCACCACGACGTGGTGATCCTTGCTCATCTCGATCTCCAGGGTCTCGCACCGGCTTCGGCGCCGGTGACACCCCTTTGACAGGCTGCGCGCGGCGGACCTGACCGACCTGCGATGTGAACCACGTCACACCCGTATGGGTGGGTGCGGCCGGAGGGGCCGGGCGCATGGGGCGCGCGGCTGCATATATCTGCCCCCTCGGGTGCGCCAGCGCTCACCTCATACGGCGAATTGCGCCCCGCCCCTATAGCCACTGTCCGTCGGCGCCCGCTGCACTGGGCCATCCACCGATCACCTACGACCGCAAAGCGCAACAACACGACAGTCGCGACCCCACACGAATCACGCCGACCGACAGGCCCCGCGCAACCGCGCGGAGTCGTCCCGGACGTCGGCACCCCACAAGGAGGCTCGGATGGCACTCGCAGAATGGACGAGGTCGATGGAGTGGCTGGCGGCGGCGTCGGAGGACCCCCGCGCCTGCAAGGACGAATGGCAGAACGGCTACACCGGCATCGCGCTGCTGGCGGTCGGCCGGTTCTGGGACGTACTCGTCGTCCCCGAGGAACTGGGGCTGCGCGTCGTCGGCATCCTCGACGAGCTGCCGCTGGTCCAGCCCGGCCCCTGCCTGCTGGACACCCGCACCCACCACGTCGGCTTCCTCCTACCCCCGGACCCCCACGCGGTGTGGGTCGGCACGGGCGTGCGCTACCTGAGCAGGGGCGCCTGGATCGCCGCTCCCGCACCCCACTGCCGCTGGGGCGATCTGCGCTGGCTGTGTCCCCCGGACGGCACCGGCAACCTCACCGTGCCCGAGGTCCTGGAACTGACCCTCCAGCGCTGCGCCGCCGAACTCTCCCACCTCCAGGGCGATCCCGCCCCCAGAACGCCCGCCCGCCCAGCGGACAGCGGCCAGCAGGAGGACACGTCGTACAAATCCCTGGCCGGCGCGGGCACACCCCACAGGTACACGACCGAAACCGGCCAGGAGTTCAGCTAGCCGACCCGGTCGCCTCGGCGTGGCTCGCCAGGCGCCGCTCGACGGAACATCTCGTGCGGGTCTGCGGTCAGCGGCCGGTCGTGCCGTCGATCTGTTCGCGGAGGATGTCCGCGTGACCCGCGTGGCGGCCGGTCTCCTCGATCATGTGCGCGAGTGCCCAGCGGACACTGGGCGCGGGGCGGTCCGGCCGCGGGCGCGGGAGCGGTGCGCCCAGGTCGGCGCAGCCGTCGAGTACGTCGTTCGCGCGCTCGACGGCGTCCCGGTAACGGGCCACGACGTCCGCCACGCTGTCCTGCGGCGCGGCCTGGAAGGTCCCCTGCCAGTCGGTGACTCGCTCGCCGAGGAACAGCGAACGCTCCACAAAGGTCAAGTGGTTGACGAGCCCCAGCAGGTTCGTACCCGACGGCACCCGCGCGGAGCGCACCTGCGGTTCGGGGGCGCCGTCGACCTTCGCGGCGATCGAGGTCCGGAGGTAGTCGAGGAAACCGCGCAGGACCTCGACCTCGCTGTTTCCGGTCCGGGGCGGCGGGGCGTCGGGGCGCCTGGGGTTCGATGGCACAGGGATCTCCTTGGCTCCGGGGCTTTCGGGGGGCTGCCGCCGGTCAGGCAATACGGCGGATGAGGAGGACGTGGTCGGTGACATCGGCGGTACGTCCGTCAGGTCCGGTCGCGATACGTCGGGGTGCCTCGGCCCGCTCGACCGTCCACGTCGCCTGGTCCAGGACCATGTCCGACGCGACCTCCTGCGGACTCGCGTAGCGCAGGACGGGATCCTGGTTCCACGACCAGGGCGCGGTCGAGCCGTGGTCGACGACCAGCAGCCGTCCGTCGGCGCGCAGGGCCCGCGCGGCCGTGCGCAGGACGGCTGCCCGGTCCAGGTCGTAGGGGGTGTGCAGATAGTGGGCACAGATCAGGTCGAACGCGCCGGGCGGAAACGAGGTCTGCACGTCGTGTCGTACGGCCGTGACGAGATCCCCCAGCCCCTGCGCGCGAGCCAGGTCGGCGAGCCGGTCGACCGCCACGGCCGAGATGTCGGTGGCGGTGACGCGCCACCCCTCACGGGCGAGCCACAGCGCGTCGCCGCCGTCACCGCATCCGAGGTCCAACGCGGCACCGGGCGGCACGCCCGTCACCGTCTCGGTGAGGCGGAGGTTCGGCCGCGGTCCCTCGTCCGGCGGCCGGGCCGCGTAGACACCGTCCCAGAACGCGACCGCATCGGTGGTGCTCATCAGGGCTCCTCGTGTCGGTGTACGCGGAAGTCTCGCGGGCCCTTCACGATTCGGCACGCAACCTTGCCGTTCCGGCAAGTCCGGTCCTGCCCGGAGAAGCGGGCATGCCCTGCGCCCCCTTCCCACACCCCGGGGAGGTATTGGGTAGGGTCGGGGCAGTCAGGGCCACCAGCCGGAGACGGAGTGCAGAAGTGCGAGTGAGTCGGCGTGTACGCGCGGGGGGTGCCCTCGGGCATCTGCTGCTCGTCGCCGTGCTCACGTTCGGGATCTTCGCGATGCACACCATGGGGCATCCGGAGGAGTCGTCCGGCGCTGCCATGAGCACCGCCTCGCATGCGTCGGCAGCCGACACGGGGGCTCAGGCGACGCCACATGCGGGCGCGTCCGCCCATACAGACTCCTCCACGGAGGCGTCCTCGCACGAATCCGGCATGGCCATGGACATGGCCTCGCTGTGTGTGGCGGTCCTGTTCGGCGCGTGGGTGCTCGCCGCGCTGCTGAAGTCCGCGTTCGCCCGTCACCAGGAGTGGCTGGCGCGGCTGCGCGCCCAGGTCGGAGCGGTCCAACGCCCCAACCCGCCGCCTCGCGGCCCTGATCTCACCCAGTTGTCGGTGCTGCGGCTGTAGGCCGAAGCGCACTCGCGGGCGCGCATGTGCGCGCTCCCGCGACTTCGCGTTCGCCAAGCACAGTCACAGAACCGACGTAAAGGGTGGAATCAACCATGACCTCGTTCACGCGCGCCTCGCTGCGCCGCACGCCGATCCGTCGTATCGCTGCCGCCGGCCTCGTCACCGCCGGTGCACTCCTCCTCGCCGCCTGCGGCGACGACGACATGGACGGCATGGACCACGGCAGCGACGGCGGCTCCGCGTCCGCCGCCGCCCCCGACAGCGCCGCGGGCTTCAACGACGCCGACGTCACCTTCGCGCAGATGATGATCCCGCACCACGAGCAGGCCCTGGAGATGGCGGAGCTGGCCGAGGGCCGCGCCTCCGACGTCGAGGTCAAAACCCTCGCCGCGCAGATCGAGAAGGCCCAGGACCCCGAGATCAGGACCATGAAGGGCTGGCTGACGGCCTGGAAGCAGCCGACCGCCGCCGAGTCCACGCCCGGCATGGACCACGGAGACCACGGCAACGGCCACTCGAGCGGTGACGGCATGATGTCCGACGCCGACATGAACGAGCTCAAGTCCATGAAGGGCGCCGAGTTCGACAAGGCCTTCGCCCAGATGATGATCGAGCACCACAACGGCGCCATCGCCATGGCCGAGGACGAGCAGAAGAACGGCGAGAACTCCGACGCCAAGACCATGGCCGGCGCCATCGTCAAGGGCCAGTCCGCCGAGGTGAAGCAGCTCCAGAGCATCGTCGACCGGCTCTGAGCCACCGGTGACGCGGGTGTCGTACGAGGCCCGCGTCACGCCTCCGTGGGCCGGGGCCCGCACACCACGGGCCCCGGCTCACGATCGCTCTCAAGCCCCTCGCAAACGCACCGAGATCCCCTGAACGCCCAACCAACACCGACACCGGCAACGCACATGGCCCGCCCCGGAGTCCGGGGCGGGCCACGTGTTTCGAGCGCCGGGCAGGCCTTGCACCTGCATTTCCCCGCAGGAAGCGGGGCGTCTTTCCTTGGACCACCAACGCAGCACCGGTTGCCCTTGGTTGCGGCGACCAGCTCAAGATCAATCATACCAGCATCTCGCCGGTCCGCCGACCTTACGCCCCCGCCTCCAGGAAGCGGTCCGTGACGGCCAGCGCGGCCGCCATGATGCTCAGTTGGGGATTCACCTCCGGGCAGCTCGGCAGCACCGAGCCGTCGGCGATCAGGACGCCGTGGACCCCCCGCAGACGGCCCTCCGGGTCGGCCGGGGCGCGTTGCGGGTCCGAACCGGCGGCGGCCGTGCCCGTCGGATGGAACGCGGACACATGGAGGTCGCGCGCCGCCACCCCGTCCAGGAACGACTCCAGCTCGTCCGGCGTCCGCGCCCTCGGTGCGTGCGCCACTCCCGTGAGGACCTCCTCGGCTCCCGCGGCGAACAGCAGGCGCCCCATGGCTCGTTGGGCCCGGAGAAGGCGGTCGGCGTCCCGGGTGGCCAGGGAGTAGCGCAGCAGAGTGCGTTCCCGGCCCAGGACGCTGCCCGACGGCCGGTCGGCGATCATGGCGCCGAGGGTCGCCAGGTGCTCGGTGCCGTCCAGTGCGCGGCGCAAAGCCTGGCCGACGCCCGGCAGTACGAAGGACGTCATGCCCGGCGGTGCGGCGGTGGCCTCGATCAGGATGCCGTCGGCGTGCAGTTGCTCCACTCCCACGCTCTGGAGCACGCCGGCGTCGCCGGTGACGGGGTCGCCGAAGCGGCCCGCGACGCTGATCGCCGGGTGCACGCTCAGGTTCCGGCCCGTCCGGGGGTGTCCGCCCAGGCCGGAGCGGCGCAGCAGCGGCGGGGTCTGCAGGGCGCCCGCGGCGACCACGATCAGCGGGCTGAGGATCTGCAGTTCGCTGCCGTCCGGGCGGCTGACCAGCACCCCGGCGGCGCGCGGGCCGCCAGGCTGGTCGGGATCGGTGAGGATTCGCCGTACGCGGGCACCCGTGACGATCCGGGCACCGGCCGCGCACGCGTCGGGGAGCACTGACAGCTGAACGCTCTGTTTGGCGCCGGTGGGGCAGCCGACGACGCACTGGCACGAGCCCTTGCAGCCGGGTGCGTTACGGCGCAAGGGGGCCGCCCGCCAGCCGAGTTCCCTCGCTCCGGTCAGGGCGAGCAGGCCGTTGGCGCCGAGCACGTCCAGCGGCTGCCGTGCCACGCGCAGCGTGCGCTCCACCTCGTCCAGGTGCCCGTCGAAGCCCTCGGCGGCGGCGAACCCGTGCCCGCCGCGCCAGCGGGCCACCACCGCGGCGGGAGTGCGGTAGCAGGTACCGGAGTTGACGACCGTCGTCCCGCCCACCGCGCGCCCCACCGGCAGGACGAGCGGCGGATGGCCCAGCGCGATGGTCGCGCCGCCGTCACGGTAGAGGTCGGTGAAGCGGTCCAGCGGCGCCCGGCGCCCGAAGGACGCGGTGGTGTGGTGCTCCCCCTCCTCCAGGACGACGACCCGCAGGCCCGCTCGGGCCAGTGTCCTGGCGGCCATGGCGCCGCCCGCGCCCGACCCGACGACGACGGCGTCGGCCGTGGAGCGCGTCGGCCACTCGCGGGAGGGGGTGCAGTCCAGCGGCGGATCCTCGGTGGCGGGCGCGGGCGACGCGGGGGCCCGGTGCAGCGCCCGCTCGGTGCCGGCCGCGAGCAGCACCGGAACCTTGACCGCGTCCAGCAGCGGCAGCAGGGCCGGCCGGGAGGCGAGTTGGGTCACAACGCGCTCGCGCTCGACCGAGCCGAGGGTGGCCAGGCGGCGCCCCGTACGCGCCACGGCGTAGGCGTCGATCGCCCAGGAGGCGCCGCGGATGCCGGTGCGGGCGGGCACGGGCAGGGCGTCCAGCAGGGTCTGCAGGCGCCGCGGGACACCGCGGGTCCACTCGGCTGTGCCGTCGTCGGCGAGCAGCGCCGCGGCGAGTGCCGCGAGAGCAGTCGGCGTGCTCATCGGTCGCCGACCTCCGCGTGGGCGGTGCCCGACAGCCGCCATACGGCCTCCTGACGCCACCGTCCCCACCAGTGCTCCAGGTTCACCACGGCGTCCGCGGTCTCGCTGTTGCGGCAGACGGCGCCGGACCCGTCGGGGTCCGTGTAGTCCAGGGCGAGGGTCCGCTCGGGCGGCTGTGTCACCGTCACGCGGATACGACGTGTGCCGACGCGGCCGGTCACGCGCCACTCGGGCAGGCCGATGTCGGCGCGGAACCGGCCGCCGCCCGCCCAGCCCACGGCCGCGCGTTCCGCGCGCCGGGGCCAGGTGCGCCCCTGGCGCAGCAGGCGCAGGAAGACCAGCGGCGGCAGCCGGTGCAGGCCGCGCCGCATGGACACGGCGGCGATGATCTCCAGTACGTCGCCGCCGCCGAGGTCAGCGTGCAGCCAGGCCCAGCGCCGGGCGTTGCCGTGGCCGTAGATACGGGCGCTCGCGCCGACCGCGTTCTCCAGCCTCAGCTCGGAACTGCCGTGGCGCAGGGTGCCGTTGTAGCGGCATCGCGCGGCGGGCAGCATGTGACTGGCGGGCAGGACGGGACGGCGCCAGGACCAGCGGGGGAAGGTGTGGACCGGCGAGCCCTGGGGTGTCTCGGTGAGGTCCCAGGTGAAGGAGCCGGCCGAGCCTTCGAGGCGCCCGGGCCGCGCGCTGACCTGCCCGGCGAGGAAGCCTTGCCGGTCCCCGGTCCACGGTACGGGGCCGAAGCGGGCGTGTTCGGCGGGCCCGTCCTTGGGGAAGACGGCCGTCCAGCCGTGGGCGTAGGCGGGGGATCCGTCGGTGGGCGCCACCAGTTCGTGGTGCAGCCAGACGCCGGTGCCGGTCGCCTGGTCGGTCAGGGTCGTGTACCAGACCTCCGTGCGGCCCGGTGTGCCGTCCCAGCGCGGGGCCAGGTCCCCCGAGGCCCCGGCCCGGGGGAAGCGGAAACTGGTCAGGAACGGCAGGAGTCCGGTGGCGAGGGGGAAGCGCAGGGTGCCCTCCCCCGCCTGTGCGCCGTCTTCGTACAGGGTGAACGGCAGTACGGTCATCGAGGTGAGCGGCCGCGCGGGCGAGACGGACTTCCAGCCGTCCAGGAGCAGGCGGCGGCCTTCCAGGGTGAAGGTGACGCGGTAGCGGATTCTGCGGCGGGCCAGCGGGGAGATCTCCAACTCCCCCACCGCTTCGGCGTCATCGGCGCGCCCGGCTACGCGCACCCGTCCCGTCAGCCGCGCCGGCGTCGTGCGATGGGGCAGCAGCACCGTGTCGGCGCGGACGACGAGGTCCAGCCGTACCGGCCGCTCGCGCTCCTCGTCGGCCAGGCGCACGCGGCCCAGCATCGTCTCCTTGAACTCCGTCCCGCGGGCGGTCACCAGGCACCGTCCCGGGGACGGCGGGAGCGGGCCAGGTCCTCGAGCATGATGCGTTCCGTCGCGGACAAGTAGGCGCCGGCAGCCGTCCGGGCCGCTTCCTGGTCGCCGGCGGCCACCGCGTCGACGACGGGAGCCAGTCGCTCGTGCGCCGCCCGCGCGTCGGCGAACGGCCCCACCAGTGCGGCCCGCACCGGGAGATAGGCGTTGAACAGGGTGTTGGTGAGCAGTACGTACACGCGGTTGCCCGTCGCGCGGGCCAGCGCCCGGTGCACCTCGGCATCCGCCAGCTGCGCCTCCTCGCCCCCCTCGGCGTCGGCGACCGCGGCCAACAGCAGGCGCAGTTCGCCGACTTGGCTCGGGGTGGCGCAGGTGGCGGCCCGCTCGGCGATCAACGCGCCAATACTGCGCCGTACTTCGAAGATCTCACCGATCCAGTCCGGGCTGTGCCGTACGAGCATCGGCAGCAGATCGGCGCCGCCGAGACGCAGGAAGTCCCGTACCCGGGTACCGACTCCGTGCCGCGTCTCCAGCAGCCCCGCGTGCACCAGCCGGCCGAACGCGTGCTTGAGCGTGGTGCGGTTCACCCCGAACTCGTCGGCCAGTTCCCGCTCGGGGGGCAGATAGCTCCCGGCGGGATGACGCCCGCCGAGGATGTCCTCCCGCAGCCGCTTCTCCAGTACGTCGACCGTGCTCTCGCGCTCCAGCGCGCCCATTCCGACTCCCAGCAACCCGAAGACTCAGTGGTTCAGTGGCTCAGCCACTGAACCACTTGGTTGACGCGGGGTCAACAAGTCGCGCGCGAGCGCCCGCTCAGATCTCGGGCTGCTCCGGCGGCTCAGCGGGGGACTCCGCCGGCGGGCGGAACAGCACCGCCCGGGCCACGGGCGGGGCGAACAGGGCCGTGACCGGCGCCGACAGGGTCAGTACGGCACGGAAGGCCCGCCCCACGACGGGGTCGCCGGGGGCACAGTCCGTGACGCGCTGGAGATACCAGTCGGCGACGCGGTCCGCGGGGCGCCCGTCGACCGCGTTTCCGACCGCGCCCGGCATCTTGCGGTCAGCCCCGGCGGAGATGTCCCAGGCCAGCCGGGAGGACGTGAGCAGCGCCTGCTGCACGCGGCGTGTCGTGGGGGTCCGGCGCGCGTCGGTCAGCGCGTCGCGCAGGGCGACCGCGTTCATCGCGGCGACGGCCATGCCCTGGCCGTAGATCGGGTTGAAGGTGCACAGGGCGTCACCGGTGGCGAGGAACCCGGCCGGGCCGCGGGCCGAAAGGTCGTAGCGACGGCGGATGTTGGCGGTGCGCCGGAACCCGAACGGCGGCGAGAGCGGCTCCGCCTCGTCCAGCCACCGGTGCAGCGGGGGATGCGGCAGCCGCTTGGTGTACGTCACGAACTCGTCCTCGCCCGTGGGCGGTTCATCGCCCCGCAGGCCTGAGACGATGACCAGATGACTGCCGTCCTCCAGCGGCAGGGCGCCGCCGGCGTGGACCTGGTCGGGGCTCGGGTAGACGTAGTAGCCGGCGGTCACCCCGTCCAGGACACCGCTCTTGCCGCGGTAGACGCGCGAGGCGTACGCGAGCCCCGTGTCGATGGTTTCCTCGTACGGCGCCTCCGCCCCGATCGCCGTGAGCCACTGCGATGCCTTCGTACCGCAGCCGGAGGCGTCGACGACCAGATCGGCCTCCAAGGGCCGCTGCTCACCGCGCTCTTCGCCCGTCCGGTCCCGCAGCAGCACGCCGCGCACCCGCGTGGCGTCTCCGAGGAGCCCGGTGACGTCCGCGCCCTCCACCACACTGATCAGGGGGTTGGCCAGGACCCGGCGCCGTACGAGCTCCTCCAGCTGTGCGCGGGAGCCGGTGTAGATGTGCGTCGTCTCCGGAACCCGGCGGAACCAGCGTCCGTTCTGCCACAGCACCAGGTTCGTGGGCAGCCCCACCCGGGGCGCCCCCGCCGCCCGCAGCTCGGCCAGAAAGCCCGGGAGCAGCGACTCCAGGGCCGACTGTCCGCCCGCCAGCAGCACATGCGGGTGGCGGCCCTGCGGCACACCCGAGCGCGCCGCCGCCCCGTCCGGGAAGCGGTCTCGCTCCACCACGGTCACCCTGTCCGTGTGTTCCGCGAGAACGTGTGCCGCGAGCAGCCCCGCGAGGCTTCCGCCCACGACGACCGCGTGCCGCCCGGCCCGGCCGCCGTCCACGTGCCCACGAACCGTTGCATCCGACGAGTTCACCGAACCGCTCCCCTGGTCGTCCGATCCGTCCGATCGCCACATCGCGTCCGCCTGACCGCCACGTCGCGACAGACCAGCAGTATCGCGCCCCTCCCGGCGGTTGGCCGTTTTCCAGCCCTCTCACGCCTCCCCCCATACCCCCGTCCGCCCCCTGCCCCGGGCGGACGACGGTTCGTTCACGCCCGGACGATCGGCCGAATTTCGCCTCACCGCCCCGGACGCCGGACGCGGGTGCGGGTCACCCGGTAGGGTCCGGGCGTGCGTTGATCCTCCGCGCGGCGGCCCTGTGCCGCCGCGGACGGTGCGGGGCGCCTCCCACCACGGGGGCCGCCCCGGCAGGCATACCCGCCACCACCCGACCGGAGACACGCAGTGACCGCTCAACCGCCCCTGGCCTACGACGCGTTCGTCGACCTCGCCACCGCCGACCCGGCCGTCGTCGGCCTCGTCCTCAAGGGCTCCCGCGCCCACGACGGCATGGTCTCCCGGCACTCGGATCACGACCTGTACGTGGTCCTCGCCGATGACACGCCGACCGGCCTCACCCGTCTCGCGGGCCATCGCACGGCCGCGCTCGACCTGGTCGTCCTCACGCTCACCGAGTTCCGCTCGGCCGACCTGCCCGGCTTCGAGCGTTACGCCCTCGCCCGCGCCCGAGTCGTCCTCGACCGGCTCGACGGAGGCATCGCCCGCATCCTCGCCGACAAAGCCCGCCTGACCGGCGACGAGGCGTTCCAGGAGGCCCACGGCCACCTGGACGCCTACACCAACTCCCTCTACCGCTCCCTGAAGAACCACCGCGACGGCCATTTCCTCGCCGCTCGCCTCGACGCCACCGACAGCGTCCGGTTCCTGCTGGAACTCCTCTTCACACTCGACCGGCGGCCCAGGCCGTACAACAAGTACCTGGAGTGGGAGCTCACGCGGCATCCGCTGCCGGGCTGGGACACCGACGAACTGCTCCGAGCCGTGGAGCGCGTCACCTCGACGGCCGACCCGGGCGTGCAGCGTCGCCTCTTCGCCCTCGTCGAGGCCGCGGCCCGGCGAGCCGGGCACGGTCAGGTGCTGGACGCCTGGGGCGAGGACCTCGACCTGGTGCGACCGCACCCAGGTGCCGGGACCCTCGGCAGCCCTTAGCGGGCCGCGCCGGTGCCGAGGCTGCCCAGGATCAGTTCGGTCAGGGCGGTGACCGCCTCTTCGGGTGACACGCTCTCCCGGTGCAACTCCCCCGCGATCGCCCCGGCCGCACCCAGGAGGGCGGCGCAGCGCAGTCGCAGGCGCTCGCGGGAGAAGTGGGTGTACGGCGACAGCGCGGCCGTCATCAGGTCCGTGTAGCGGTCCGTGGGCTCGGTCGCGTCCCGGTCCGGGCCGCCCTTCAAGGCGGCGGCCACGGCGGTGAGTTCGGGCATGTCGGTGGCGCACGCGAAGTAGGCGGCGCTGATGACACCGGCGACGCCGGCGGGGGTGGCCGGGGCGTCCCGCAGCGCCTCGGCGATCGCGGCCAGGTGGCGGTCCTCCAGGCGCTGGTGGAGGGCGCGGAGCAGGCCGGGTCGGGTACCGAAGTGGTCGTACACGATGGGCCGGCTGACTCCCGCGGCCTCCGCCAGCGTGACGAGCGTCAGTCCGTCGGTGCCCTGGTCGCGGACCAGACCCAGGGCGGTGTCGAGCAGCTGTTCCCGTCTGGCCCGCTTGGACATCCGGGGCGTCGTGGTCGCCATGGCCCTCCCTCGCGGCACCCTCCGAGATTAGGCTACAAAACGTAACCTACAAAATGTAAGCTACGGGATGTAGCTTACGGTCTCACGACCGCACCATGCCCCGTGGCCGCGGTTCGACGAAGGGAGTTCCTCATGGATCCCAAGGCCTCCGTACTGATACTCGGCGGCTCGGGCCTGACGGGCGCGGCCACCGCCGCCCTGTTACGACGCTGGCATCCCGGACTGCCCCTGACGATCGCCGCCCGCGACCTCGACCGCGCACGACGGGTGGCCGACGACCTCGGCACGGCGACGGCCGTCACCGTCGACCTCGCGCGTACCGACCTCGGACTCCCGCCCGGTCACCGGCACGCCGCGGTGGTGGCCGCGCTGTGGGACCACGGACTCAACGCACTGGCCTACGCCCAGCGCCATCGGCTGCCCTACCTCAGCCTGTCCAGCGGCCTGGTCGACATCGCGCCGGAGGTCATCGGCACGGCACAACGAGCCACCACCGCACCAGTGTTGCTGGCCAGTCACTGGTGTGCCGGTGTCCTCGTCCACGCCGTACGGGACCAGGCGCGGGAGTTCGAACGCGTCGACACCGTCCGGATCGGGGCCGTACTGGACGAGGCGGACACCGGCGGGCCCGCGGGCGTCGCGGACCTGGAGCGGTGGGGCTCGGTCACCTCGGCCGGCCTGGTGCGCCGGGACGGCGCGTTCGCCTGGGTCGACGGCGCCGACGCGGAGGCGGCCGTGACCACGTCGGACGGCCGGGTCCTGCCCGGCCGCGCCGTAGCCGTTCTCGACGTGCCCAGCCTCGCCCTCGCCACCGGCGCCTCCGACGTCAGCTTCGCCCTCGTCATCGGCGAGTCCACCGGCCGGCTCCGTGGAGGCCGTCCCTCCCTCGAGGTCCGGATCGACCTCGAAGGGGTCGCCGAGGGCGGCGAACCGCTCAGCAGGAGCCGCTGCCTGATCCACCCGGAAGGCCAGAGTCCCCTCACCGCGCTCGGTGTCGCCCTCGGGGTCGAGCGCCTGACCGGGCTGCGCGGAGAGGCCGTGCCCCCGGGGATCCACACACCCGAGGCCCTGGTGGACAGTGGCTACGCGGCCCTACGACTGGCGGAGGTCGGCGCCACGTTCGTCGAGGCACCACCCGCTCGCACGGACACCCGCTGGGCCATCAGGTCGACGCGTTGAGCTGATCGGAGGGCCCGCTGGACCCCGAGCTCGGCGAGGAGCGCGCGAACAGCCGCGAGCCGCGTTCGGCACTACCGCGATCTCGCCAGGTGGCACTGACACCGCCTCCTCTGACGGCTACTTTGGGGACCCGGCACGGCAGTTGGGCTGTGTCACTCAGGGGGAGGCACGGGGGATGAAGCGACTGTGGGGGCTTGGCGCGGCGGTGGGGCTGGCGGCGCTGCTGCTGACGGGGTGCAGCCAACCGACGGACTACAGCGAGATCGTCACGTTCACCGATGAGCACGGCCGCGCCTGCACGGCGGCCGTCGTCGTCGATCAGGAACAGAGCGAGGGCGACGACTACGAGATCTCGAGCATCGACTGCGACTACCCGCCGGAGGGCAGCACTCCGGGGGCTTCCGGCTACTCGTCCCTGCCGGAGCGGGACGAGAAGTGATCCGGTGACCGCCGAGGCCCAACTGTCGCGGCTGTGGGACGAGTTCCGGCAGATGCCCTTTCCCCGGGCCTTCGGTGTCGCTGGGCACCGCGCTCGCCGGCTGCGTCCCCTCGGCGATGAACGGTCCGCTGGACCCGTCCCGCAGCCACGTCCTGCCCCGGCAGACCGAGAGCCTCGGCGGGGTCCAGCCGTCCATCGGCGATGACGAGTACGCGGCGCGGTACCCCTACGGGGTGTCGCCTGCGTCGTCCGCGTAACGGGCGGCCGTCGCGGCGGCGCGTTCGCGCAGGGAAGTGCGCAACGAGGCGGGGGCCAGGGCTTCCGCGTCCGTGCTGAGCTGCCACAGCGCCCACTCGGCGTGCCGCAGATCCTGGTACGTCACTTCGAGGCGCAGCCAACCGTCCGCGTCGGGTGCCTCGGCACGCACAGCCACGGCGGTGCTCAGCAGTTCCTCGCGACGCCGCGGGTTCACCCGTACCAGCACGGCCAGGTGGTCGCCGGACAGAAACCGCGCGCACCGGTCCCGCCAGGCCCGGTCCAGGTCGACCTGGTTCGGTCGCCGGGCCGGTTCCGGGAGTTCCTCGGCGGCCAGCACCCGCGACAGCCGGTAGGTGCGGTCCGCGCCGGAGCGGGTGGCCAGCAGGTAGGCCCGGTCCCGGACGGTGACCAGGCCGATCGGGTCCACTGTGCGCCACTGGGGTGTCTGGCCCGTGGCCGCGTAGTGGATGCGAAGCCGGTGGCCGGCCAGCACCGCGCGCCTGACCTCGATCATCGTGGTGCTGGGGACTTCCTCGGTGGTCTGCCGCCGCGAGAGCAGGTCCGTCTCCGGTTCGACCAGAAAGCGCTGGGCCGCGTCGTTCGCGGTGGCCCGATGGCCTTCGGGCAGCGCGTCGACCACCTTGCGCATGGCCGAGGCGAGTGCCGCACCGAGGCCGAACACCTGCTCGCCGCGCCCTGATCCGGCGGTCAGCAGAGCGAGGGCCTCGTCGTGGTTCAGCCCGGTGAGCTCGGTCCGGAAACCCGGCAGCAACGCGAACCCGCCGTGCCGGCCGCGCTCGGCGTAGACCGGCACACCGGCCGCGGACAGCGCCTCGATGTCGCGCAGGACGGTACGGGTGGACACCTCGAGCTCGCGGGCGAGCGTGTCCGCGGTCATCCGGCCCCGCTGACGCAACAGGAGCACCAGCGAGACCAGCCGATCGGCGCGCATGCGAGCAGCCTAACGAATACATGACCAAGGGTGTCATGATTTGTTGGAAGGCTCCTGACCAGCGACGTCGACGAACACGGCAACCGTGCCGAGGGATGTACGCACCCCCTGAACGAATGGAGCTGAAGTGGCGATGGAACGCACGGCGGTCAACCCGGTGACCTGGTCGGTCGAGCTCGGGTTCAACCAGGGCGAGCTCGTCACCGGGCACACCCGGACCCTCTACTGCTCCGGGCAGACCGCGATGAGCGAGGACGGCGTGCCCCGGCACGACGGCGACATGGCCGCTCAGCTGGCGCTGAGCCTCGACAACCTGGAGGCCGTACTCGGCGAGGCCGGCATGTCCCTCGCCCACCTCGTCCGGCTCAACGTCTACACCACCGACGTCGATCAACTGTTCCCGCACTACGGCGTGCTGGCTTCGCGGCTGGGCGCCGCCGGGGTGGCACCGGCCACCACGATGCTCGAGGTGGCACGGCTGGCGATCCCCGGCCAGCTGGTCGAGCTCGAAGGGACCGCCGTCGCATGACCGTGCCCAGGATCGTGACAGTCGGCGTCTACGGCTTCGACGTCGCGTCCTTCGTCCGACGGCTGCGGGACGCCGACGTGCACCTCATGCTCGACGTACGTCAGCGCCGCGGCGTCCGCGGACCCGAGTACGCCTGGGCGAACGCCCGCAGGCTCCAGACGGCCCTGGCCGAGGCGGGGATCGCCTACGAGCACCACCCCGACCTCGCGCCGACCACCGAACTGCGCCACCTCCAGTACGCCGAGGACGAGCGTCAAGGCGTCGGCAAGCGCTCACGCCGTGCACTGGCCGCCGAATACATCCGCCGCTATACGACGGAGATCCTCGACGAAGCCGACCTCACGCCGCTCGTCTCGGCGCTGCCCAGTGATGGCGGAGCGGCACTGTTCTGCGTCGAGCGGGACCCGGAGGCCTGCCACCGCTCGCTGATCGCCCAGAGACTGGCCGAGCGGTACGGCGTCGCGATCGAGCACCTGCGCCCGCCGTGAGGGAGGGGTACGCGGCGACAGGGCCAACGGTCGAGGTGCTGAAGGTATCGGCGCCGCAGTCACTTTCGGGCTGCCGGCCGCGTGCGCGGCGCGCGACGCGGAGGAGGTCGTTCTGGTCCCGCGCTGGGCTCGGGGCTGGGTGCCCGAGCTGCGGGAGCGGTATCCGCGGGTGCCGGAGCGGATAGGGCGGCGGCTGAAGTCCGTCGACGAGCGCGAGTTCACGGCCGCCGTCGCCGTGACGGGGTGCGTGGTCACCGCCGCGGCCGCGGACGGGCACCGGGCGGGCGGGCGCTCCGCCTTCTACCAGGCATCCTTGAACGCATTCGGGCGGCACGGCCTGGTCCAACTGGCACAGGCTGCCGCCCTGCGCGGGTACACCCCGGGCTCGGTCACATCCCCGCCGCTGGTCATCCCCTTCACAGCCGGAGCCGTACAGCCGGAACGTGAACTCAGCCCCGCCGGGGTCCGGCGTCACGACCGAAGCGCGCCCGCCACAGGTCGCGCAGGAGAGCGATCTCCGCCATGTGGTGGATGAACTCGAGGCAGCCTGCCGACAGGACGCTGATGAACGGTTCGTCGGGGTCGGAGCCGTAGGGGTAGCGGGAGAGGCCGACCGTGTCGAGTTGTTCCTCGGTCAGGGCGCCGACGTCGGCCCGCCAGCGGTCGATCGCGGGCCAGAAGCGGTCGAGGGCCACGGCCGCTGACGGGCTGAAGTCGACCATCTGCCTGGGGTCCCGGCGCCGTTCGCCGAAGGTCCACTCCCACTGGCCGTCGAACTGGACGTGCAGGTGGGCCAGTCGCCACGCGATCGTGGTGACCGGTGTCTCGTCGGGCTCCAACGGGCCGGTGTGGCGGAGGATCTCCTCGACCCGCTCGACGCTCACACTCCAGTCCTCGGCGATCTTGGCGACGCTCATCCCCCCGGCGGCCTGCCGGGCGACCTCGTCGTACTCGTTCGTCGGGATGTCCGCGGCCCCCAGGTCCAGGACCCAGTCCCCCGGCCCGAACGCCCGGGGAGTCAGTGCTTCGCCCCGACGCCGGATCGACCAGCACCCGGGCACGGGCTCCCACAGGTACTCCTCGTCGCCGAGCCCGGTCAGCCGTACCTGGGCCATCTCCCTGGCCCGGTCGAACTGATCGAGCAGCACACCCAGACGATCCGTCCGCACACCCGAGATCTCCACCCGGCTCCCCCTCACGGTCGCGTGTCGCAGCCCCGTCGTGCCGCCGGAGCCTAACGGCCGGGACCGCGACGAGCGAGCCGTTTTCCCGACGGCACCTCCGATGAACCCGGCTTGCCGAAACGGCAAACCTGCTCGCGACGGCGACTGCCGCCTCGCATGATCGGCACTGATACGGCACAGCAGCGAAGATCCACGGCCTGGAGGAAACGTATGCCGCACCACCCCTCGCAGCTCACCCACCGGCTGATCTCCTCCCCCGCCGGCCGGATCCACCTCGCCGAGCAGGGCGACGGGCCGCTCGTACTGCTCCTCCACGGCTTCCCGGAGTCCTGGTACTCCTGGCGCCACCAGCTGCCCGCGCTCGCGGAAGCCGGCTACCGCGCCGTCGCGATCGACGTCCGCGGCTACGGCCGCTCCTCCAAGCCGGCCGCCGTGGACGCGTACCGGATGCTCGACCTGGTCGAGGACAACGTCAGCGTGGTCCACGCCCTGGGCGAGGAGTCCGCGATCGTCGTCGGGCACGACTGGGGCGCGGCCATCGCCGCGAACTCCGCTCTGACCAGGCCCGAAGTCTTCCGCGCGGTGGGGCTGTTGAGCGTTCCCTACACCCCGCGCGGAGGCCCTCGCCCCAGCGATGTCTTCGCCGGCATGGGCGGGGAGGAGGAGTTCTACGTCTCCTACTTCCAGGAGCCGGGCCGCGCCGAGGCAGAGATCGAGCCGGATGTACGAGGCTGGCTCGCCGGCTTCTACGCGGCCCTGTCCGCCGACACCATGCCCGAACCCGGCGCCCCGGACCCGCATTTCGTCAGCAGGGGCCGGAGACTGCGTGACCGCTTCCCCCACGGCCACCTGCCCTCGTGGCTCACCGAGCCCGAACTCGACTTCTACACGGCGGAGTTCGAACGCACCGGCCTGACCGGAGCACTCAACCGCTACCGGAACATGGACCGCGACTGGGAAGACCTTGCCGCCTACGACGGTGCTCCCCTCACCCAGCCGTCCCTGTTCGTCGGCGGAACACGGGACGCCGCCACGGCCTGGCTGGCCGACGCCATCGAGGCTTACCCGGTCACTCTCCCCGGGCTCGTCTCCTCCCACCTCCTCGACGGCTGCGGCCACTGGATCCAGCAGGAACGACCCGAGGACGTCAACCGCATCCTCCTCGACTGGCTCGCCGCACTGCCCGCGCCGGGGCCGGCACGGTCTTGACCGGCGCTGGTGCACACCCGTGATGTCGCCGAGGGCCTGGGCGCGGGCCCCCGCCCGCCGAGCGGCCCTAGACCGATTCGGTGGCCGGGCGGGGGCTGCCGCGGAAGACCTGGCGGGTGTGCCAGTCGCGGTGGCCTGCCGCGACGGCGGGTGTGCCCGGTTGGGGGCCGACCAGCGGGCGACCCGCCAGGGCTATGACGTGCTCGCGGGCGGCGGCGCTGTGCCCGACGAAGGACTGGGGGACCAGGATCCGGTGGCCGTCGCCGACACCGAGGACTCCCTTGTCGAACAGCCGGTGGTGCAGCGAGCACAGACACAGCCCGTTGTCCACGTCGTCGGGGCCGCCGAACGCCCACCACCGAACGTGCGCGGACTCCAGACCGACCGGCACGGAATCGATCCTGCCGTCGTAGCCACAGAAGGCACACCGGAACTCGTAGGCGGTCAGCACCAGTTCCCGCATACGTCTGTCCCGGCGCCGGCCGACGGCCGCCAGGCGCTCCGCCTCCGCGGGCTCCAGCTCCAGACCCACGGCTTCGCACAACTCGCCGTGGAGCGACGGCGGGAAGTGCAGATCGAGCAGGACCCGGGCGATGCGGCCGAGCAGTTCGGGGTCGCGCCGCAGCGCCGACCTCAGCTCGGGTGCGAGACGCCCGACGGCGCCTGTTTCCCGGAGGTCACGCAGACCGGTGCCGGGGCTGCCGGGGCCGCGGTTCGTCCGCACCTCCCACACGCCGTCACTCACCAAGTGGTGAAAGGGGTAAGCAGGTGTCGTGCGGTTCGGCGGGCCGTACTCGTTCAGCAGCCGCTGGAGGTCCCCCTCCACGACGCTATACCGCAACTCGCCCTCCGTGTCCTCCTGGAAGCGGCCAAGGGCGTACAGGAGCAGCAGCGGCTTGTGGGGCGCGCGGGTTCCGTTCCGCGCCCACTGTCTGAGCTTCGCGGTGCGTTCGAGCCAGTCCATGGGCCGTGATCGTAATGGCGTTGCCTCGGTCTCCGACGGCGGCTAGGGTCGCTCTCGTGACTGCCGGGTCGGCCTTGGGCCATGCACGAGTTGGGGTCCCGGCCTCGGCGTGACCGCGGGGCGGGCGAGGGGCCCGCCGTCGGTTTCCTGTCTTTGCGACCGCCGCCCACACGCGGCGCCTGTTACCAGCACATCCCGAGACCGGAGACCCCTCAGTGATGTCCCACAACCACCCGCCTGTCGCCGAGTCGCCGTCGGCCGGCGTCCAGCTCAACCACACCGCCGTCTACGCGAGCGACCGGCAGCTGTCCGCCGAGTTCCTCGCCACCATCCTCGGCCTGGAGGTCGGCGCCCCGTTCGGGCCGTTCCTGCCCGTCGACCTCGGCAACGGCGTGACCCTCGACTACTACGAGATGCGGGCCGAGCCGATCCAGTCGCAGCACTACGCCTTCCTCGTACCCGACGACCGGTTCGACACCATGATCGCCCGTCTGGAGGCGGTCGGGGTCACCTACTACGCCGACCCCGGCCACACCGAGCCCGGGCGGGTCAACCATCTGTTCGGAGGTCGAGGCGCCTACTTCGACGACCCGGACGGCCACAACATGGAGATCATGACCCGGCCGTACGTCCGCCCCTGAGGCACCGGCGCTCGCCGCGCGGTCCGGGGCAAGGCTTCTTACGATCAGCACGTGGTACACACCTTCGACGAGCTGATCGAGAAGCAGCGCGCCGCGGACCAGGCGCACCGCCGGGTCGAGGCGCTGCGTGAGCAGTACGGCCCCCAGAACGGGGCCGGTGGCTGGTCGCACACCCAGACCGAGACGTACAACACCGCGTGGCGCGCCTCGCGGGACCTCGCCCGTGACGCCCACAGCGCCATCACGGAGTACGCGAGGGAGCGAGGCGCGGCGCGCGGCGCCGTCGAGGCGGAGGTGGCGGAGGCCGCCCGCAAGGGCACGTAGGGCGGCGCCGCTCGCGGTGACGGCCCCGCGCCCGCCTCAGACGGGCCGCGACCGGTCTGCGACCTGCGCTGTCCAGGTGATCCTCGGCGGTACGACCCGTGCGCACAGCGGCAGCCCGCGGGCGTCGGTCAGGCCCAGTCGCCCGACGAGCAGTCCGTCGCGGGCGGCTCGGTCGAGGACGTCCGCGGGGACGGCCTGCAGCATGAGCTTGGCGCGCCGGAACATGGTGAAGGCACCGGGCCGGTCGACCGCCCCCCAAGCCAGGTAGATGAACCGCCTGCCCGGGCGGCCCTGCACGTACGGCCCCCTGACGTCGATGCCCGTGGCCGACAGCTGTGCGGTGCAGTCCAGGGTCCAGGTCGCGGTCCGCGCGTCACCCGGTCGGGGGTCCAAGAGCTCGGCCGGGCGGTCACGGCGCTGCACGGCGACATGGACATTGCGCTGCACCGATTCCTCGCCGTCGGCGGTGGCGCAGGTGAGCCCGGCAGGTCGTGGGCGTCGATGCGGATGAGCATGGGGGCATCAGGCCCGCCGCGCGGCGGAAGGCGCCCGCCGGGCGGCCCTGCTCACGGGTACAGCCCCGCGGTCCGCCCGGTCGCCCGCGCACGATCACCTAGATGCGGTTGAGTACGCGTGCTCACGTCCGGGACTGCCCCGCGTTGCGAGTATCGGTGCAGCGGCACGGACCAGCGCGCCGGCTCCAACCCAGTTGAGACAGTTACGGAGAACCCGCCATGTCCCGTCGTATCGCTCTGTCCGTGGCAGCCGGTGTCGTCGTGCTCGGAGGCGCCGGAGCCTTCGGCCTCGCCTACGCGGGCGACCAGCCTCCGGTGCTCGCGGACAGCACGGCCCGCTACACGGCCCCGGACGGCGGCCGGGACGGCTCGCTCACCTTCACCACCGATGTCACGGCGTCCTCCGGCGTCGAAAGCGTGAAGGTACTGGCCTGGGCGGAGAACTCCTCGCTGACCAAGAAGCAGGTGACCGCCGAGGAGATGGCGAATGTGGAGTCCGCCGACTGCGAGTCCGTCGACGAGGACAGCGTGCGCTGCACCTACCGCACCCCGGTGACCAGCGCCGACGCCGCGTCGGCCCCGAAGGGCGCCTGGCACGTGGCCGTCCTCGCCACCGCGGAGGACGGCAGCACCACCCTGGACCGGAAGGCGGCGGGCTTCACCGTAGGCTGATCAAGAAGGCAACAGGCCGTCAGGCCTCTCACCTCTCAAGGAGCAGGCCCATGACCTCGGACGGCAAGCGGTCGCGCATCACGGTCGACGGCGAGGAGTTCGAGGTCGTCGAGTCCTACGACGGTCCCGGGTCCTACGACCTGACGTGGCTGTCCGGACCTGACCCGCAGTACGGATTCGGCTTCCGCACGCATCCTCCGGCGCCGGTCGGCCGGGCCGAACTCGAAGAGGCCGTAAGGGACTTCCTCTCCCAGGTCGACCCGGCCACCGGCCACATCGAATAACGGGACCTACTCCTCCCGGCCGCCGAACTCCCAGTCGTGGACCTCGATGTCGTCGTACCGGTCGTTGGTCAGTACGGCGCGGGCAGCCTCCGGGTCGGGGGCCCTGAGCAGCACCGCCGTGCCCAGCCAGGTGGCTCCGTCGTCGGAGAGCAGGGGCCCGTACGCGATCAGTTCCTCACTCGGGGCCGGCACGGTCGGGTCGGCCAGCTGCCCCTCCCCCAGGCCGAGGACGAGGTACCGGTTGCCGCCGGTGCGGCCGCCGGGGAAGTCCCACATCGTGCGCCCGAGCAGGTTGCGCCACCGGCGCAGCAGTACGTCCCGGTACGCGCCGGCCTGGTAGTTGGGCTCGTCGAAGGCGAACGCGCGGGCCGTGGCGGCATCGGGCAGATCGAGGATGTGCACGCTGCCGGTCGGTGTGTCGCCGTCCTCGCCGAAGGTCGGGCCGCGGGCGATCATCTGGGCCGCGTACCCGTCCATGTACGACCAGTGTTCCTCCAGCAGTCGCTCACGCAACGGGAGGGAGCCGGGCCGGTCGCGGTGGTAGCAGAAGTACTCCATGAGCACAGACCCTTTCCCACATCGGGCGGGGCCTCAACCGAGTTGTGGGGCGCGACCCCGCCTCTCATGGGCGGTCGCCGGAGCGCAGCTCCTCAAGGCGTGCGAGGGTGTCTCGCGCCGCCTCCCGCTCCTCGTCGGTGAGCGGGACCGCCGCGGCTTGGGTGAGGGCCGCTGCCGCCGACTCCTCCTGGGCGAGCCGTTGGGCGATGTCCGCCCGCAGCACGAGGAGTTGGAGGAGCTGCACGGGTGTCGGCTTCTCGTCCTCGAGGCCGAGCACCCGGTCGATGATCTTCGCCGCGCTCGCCGGGGCCTCCTTGGAGTCGGCGAGGAGGGAGGCGTGGTGCAGGGCGTGCGCGAAGGTCCCCTCGGGAGCGGGCCGGTAGTGGAGGTCCTCGCTCGTCTGCTGTCCGACGCGGATGCAGTTGCCGCCCGGGTCGGTCATGAGGAACTGCCGTACGCCGTACGGCATGTCCTTCAGTGGGCCGATGCGCGGGAGGCCTCGGGCCGGGATTCTGCCGTAAGTGGCCTTGAGCCCGGCGCGGAACGCGGCGTACAGCGTGTCCACGGCGTCGGTCTGGACGTAGCACGTGCTGTACGACTCGGCCGGCTCGAATCGCTTCATCGCGAAGAACTGCAACTGTATGCCGCGGCGCTCGACGACCGCGTAGGGGTTGGGACTTCGCTGCTGGTAGGTCACGTCGAAACCCAGGGCGGTGTAGAAGTCCAGCACGGGCTGCAGCGTCCGGCAGGGCAGGATCGGAATGGTCTTCTCGCTCATACCGGCATTGTAGTCAAACTTGACTAGATTTAGGGGCGGCATTCGCCAGGACCGCGGGACTACTCCTCGAACCAGACCACCAACCGGACGCTCTGTACGCCGTGGACGTCCGCGAGAGTGCGCATGACGGTCCACACGGCCTGCCAGGGGCCGTCGGGCGGGACGGCGTCGCGGCGACGGGCGCGTTCGGCGCGGAAGACGGTGTTGCCGACATCCCATTCCGTGCCCTCGGGCCACAGGTCGCCGATCCGGCCGGGATCGACGGTGCGGGTGTCGATGCCGCTGGCCCTGGCGAATCCCCGGCTCCAGTCCACGCGGTGCACCAGGTCGAGGTCGCCGTCCGGCAGCCGGCGGTAGCGGGCGATGTGGGTCGCCCGGGGGATCGCCGGCTCGTCCCAGTCGAGGGCCAGGACCTCGGTCCAGTCCAGCCAGGTGACGCCGAACGCCGTATCGCCCCATGACGCGTGCTCGGCGTGCACCCTCCGCGACACGTCGGCGGGCAGGCCCCGGTCGGCGGCGACCGGGCGCCAGTGGGCACCGGGGTCACGGACCCCGAAGAGGCAGGCGAAGGCGTCGTAGTCCCTCAGGATGCCGAGCAGGGGCAGTTCGATCGCCGGGTACCAGGCACTGTCGTCATCGGTGCCCCAGGTCCGGCACTCCACGTATCCCCGGATGTTCGTCCCCACGGGCTGATTCTGCCCTGCGCGCGACTGTCTCGCGTACTCGATCGGGCGGTGAACAACTCGCGCTTCTCGTCCGTACTTCCCACCGATGACCGGCAGTTCAGGACAGGTGGATGACGTGCCCGAGCAGCAACCCTGGGGATCCCGCGGGCGAGGGGGGCCTTTCGGGGCCGCGAGGCGTGTGGCCGTCGCCGGAAGTCTGGCGTTCCTTCCGCTCCTCGCCGGATGCGGTGACGGGGAGGAGCGGGCGAATAGCGCGGCCAAGGCGGCGAAGGTGTCCGCCGCTCCGTCCGCGGGTGTCGTCGCGCCCGCCAAGGTGGAAGTGATCGCCGGTCTGACGGGATGCACGGCCAAGATCCGGATCGATGCCGACGAACTGCGCCAAGGGGTGTGCCACACCAAGAAGGCGGACTACCTCATCACGACCTTCCCGGAGGAGAAGTACAAGCGGACCTGGCTGGACTCGGCCAGCGTGTACGGCGGCACCTATCTGGTCGGCACGCGTTGGGTGGTCAGCGCGGAGCCGGAACTGCTGGGCTCCTTCCGCGCGAAGCTCGGCGGCACGATCCAACGGCTCCAGGGGATCGGGGCCACGCCGGGGTCGTAGGCGAGGGGCGGTTCGTTCGAGGGACTGCGCAGCTTGAGCGCGGAGGCGCCCGGCCAGGTACGGCTGGCCTTCGGGTTGCTCGGCTGCACCCGGCGCTCTTCCTCGGGCTGCGGGCGGGCTACCACGATCTCTACGGCGACCTGGAACCCGCCGCCGCGCTGGACCTCCTCGACCGACTCGAACTCCCTTCGGACACCGAGCACTTCGCCGAACTGTGCCACGTGCTCGCCGCGGGGCACCGGAACCACCACCGCGCACCCCACGCGTGGGGCGATGCGGTGCGCTCTCCCTCCCGCTCCTGAGCGGAACGGTCAGACGCCCTTGGGCCGGTAGTCGGTGATGACGTAGGACGCCTCGTCGTCGATCGCGTTCTCCAGCCAGTCGATGGAGATGCGTTCCGGGTGGCCGTCGGCGGCGTGTTCGGCCTCCGCCCTATGGGCCTTCTCCTTCCGGGCCTGGTCCAGTTCGGCCAACACGTCGCCGATCGTGGGCACTTGGTCCGGGGACTGAGCGACCAGACGGCGTGCGCTGTCGTCGAGGCCTACCGCCTCGGCCACCTCGCCGCCGCGGACCGTCACCTTGAACTTGCCGATCAGAGCACGTTCCCCCTCGGTCGACTCCAGCGTGTACGTGTACGCGGCGGGCTCCTCCCACGTCACCTCTTGCCGCGCTCCGGCCGAAACGACGCCGTCCTCCTCGCTGCCGCAGGCCGCGGTCATCGACAGCAGAGCACCGCCGAGCACGGCGGCGGAGAGGGCGCGGGCGCGCCGGAGCACGGGGTTCATGGCAAGGGTCCCTTCGACACTGTTGCTCCTGTGACGCCGACCGCGGTCGAAACGTTCGGAGCGACGGTGACGACTCCGCGGATCGTCAGGCGCCCCCGGGACCGCTGGTCCCGCCCTCCCCCTCCCTGCCGACGTTGCGGACCCACACCGGAAACGGCGGAGTCTCCGGCTCGTCCCCACCGTGACCGTCCTCGAGGTCCGACCAGGGGACCAAGCCGGGCTCCGTGTCGTTGAGGAAGCCCTCGACCAGCGGGCCGAGGTCGCCGGAGGGCAGGTACGCGGCGGAGAAGGGCAACTCGTCCTCGGCCACCGACGCGGTGGAGCAGCGGAGTTGCCCGGCCTGCTTGTCGTGCCACACGTAGAAGGTCGCGGCCCCGGTGCAGCCCAGTTCGCGGATCCGACGCCGGATGACTTCGGCGGTCCGTTCGAAGGCCGCGACCACCTCGGGCACGGACAGGGTCCGCCGGTCCTCGTCCGTCGCGTCGAGCCACCAGGTGTTGGTCACCGACTCCGCCCGCCGGTCGGCCGGTTCCAGAACGAGCGGTTCGTCGGCCACCTCGGCGATCCAGGTCAGCATCACGCCGCAAGTATGGCCGCACGGCCGGCTCACGAACCGGCCTCATCGGCGGGCGGTCACACCGACGAGAGGTCGATCGCCCGGTCCACGTCCCCTGGCCGCAGGACCCGCAGGATGCCCTCCAGCAGGTAGTAGTCGGCGTACGGGAGGGAGATCTCGACGCCGTCCTCCGCGGGGCGGTTGCGGGTGCAGCGGGCCACGACCGCTTCGGCCCGCGAGGAGTTCTCGGTAAGGCAGGTCAGGGAAAGGGCGGTGAGCAGGCGCAGGGCCGCTGTGCGGTAGTCCTGTCCGCCCGTGACCGCGGCGAGGTCCAGGAGGCCGCAGGCCATGATGGCTCCGGCGGAGGCGTCCTTGATGTCGTGCGGTTGCTGCGGGGCGCGGTAGTCCCAGACGGGTACGTGGTCCGGGGTCAGCGCGCCCAGCGCGTAGTCGGCCAACTTCCGTGCGGTGGCGAGGAATTCCGGGTTCCCGGTGCGGCGGTGGATCGTGGTGAAGCCGTACAGCCCCCAGGCCTGTCCGCGCGACCAGCACGACGTGGGGCTGTAGCCCTGGACGGTGCCCGGTCCGAGCGGTGCGCCGGTCGCGGGGTCGAAGTCGTAGACGTGCGGGGTCGATCCGTCGGGACGCGGGAAGACCCGCCGGCTCGTCTTCGCGTGTTCCACGGCGATGTCGAGGTACTTGGCGTCACCGGTCTGCCCGCTCGCGAAGGCCAGCAGGTCGAGGTTCATCATCGTGTCGATGATGACCCGGCCGGCGTTGCGCGGATCGTCGAGTGCTCCCCAGGCCCGGATGAAGCGCCCGCGCGGGTTGTAGCGCTTGATGAGCGTGTCGGCCGCGGTGAGGGCGCCGGTGCGCCAGGTGTCGTCGCCGGTCAGGCGCCAGGCGGTGACCCAGGAGGGGTAGAAGAGGAAGCCGAGGTCGTGGGTGGTGGTGTCGAGTCGGCGCGGTGCCAGCTTGAGCGCCGACTCCATCGCTCGCGCCCGCAGGTCGTCGTCGCCGCTGTACAGCCAGGCCATCCACAGGCTTCCCGGCCAGAAGCCGCCCACCCAGTCGCCGTTCTGCGAGTAGACCCACTTCTCGAACCTGGTGCCGACGGGGAAGGCGGTCACGCGGGGTGCGACCTCGCGGATCTTCTCCACCGCGTAGTCGGCGGCGTCCCGCAGGGTGCGGGCGACCGCGGCCGGCACCTGCGCCGCGGCCGTCGGCTGTCCGGGCAGGGCCTGTGCGTTCGGTGCCGGGGTGACGCCGAGGGCCGCGGCACCCGCCGCGGTCGCCAACACGGTTCGCCGGGAAACAGTCACGAGTCGTGCGCCTCTCCAACTTCACCTGCATGTCCGGGAGTTGAGGAGTCTGGCACAACCGCCGCCACCTTGAACACCTATGTGTGTGATATTCAGATACATGAACCACGGGGGGAGGGTGAGGGATTGCCGGTGTGGAGCCGGCATGCTGGTCCAGGGGCCCCGGCGATCGTCGGCTGCCGCACGCCGAGCGCGCTCGCCCATGGGGCCCAGGGACCCGACTCAGCTGATCTCGCGCCCATGGGGCCCAGGGACCCGACTCAGCTGATCTCGCACCCCTGGGGGTCGGTGGCCACGCCGTCGATCCGGTTGCCCCACGACCATTCCGGGGACCGGTCACCGACCCAGATCTTGCGGTAGAAGCACGTTCCTCCCGAGTGGTCGATCGCGTAGACGATGACGTCGGCATTGGACTCGAAAGAGCGCGCCTTGTCGTGCAGGTAGTCCGGCACGTCCGCGTAGCCGGAGGGGCGGTAGCACCAGGAGGCTCCGCGGTAACCGGGCTCGGTGTAGAAGCACACTTCGCCGACGCCGGCGGCGACGGACGGGGTGGAGAGGGTCATGGGCAGGACCGTCGCGAACACGGCGACGGCGAGGGACCGCAGGATGCTCTTCATGCATCGCAAACGATCACCGTCGGCTGCGGACACGCCTCGGGGGCACCGTGCGACCGGTGCCCCCGCCGTGCCCCTCAGTCCTCCCCGGGCAGTTCACCCGAGAAGGCGGCGGCCATCCGGAGCCAGGGGGCCGCTTCCGCCTGGCGTCCCTGGCGTTCCAGGGTGCGGCCCAGCATCAGGTGGGCGTAGTGCTCGACCGGGTCACGGTCGATGACCCTCCGCAACTGCTCCTCGGCGCGGCCCAGCTGCGCGGAGTGGTAGTAGGAGCGGGCGAGCAGGAGCCGGGGTCCGGTCTGCTCCGGGACCTCCTCGACGACGTCGGCGAGGAGGCGGGCGGCGCCGATGTAGTCCTTGGCGCCGAAGAGGAGTTGGGCCCTCTCCCAGCGCTCGAGAGCGGTCTCCTCGTGCGGGGCGCCGGCGCCGTTGTCGAACAGGTGCAGGGCGCTGGCCCAGCGGTCGGGCGCGACGCCGTCGTGCGCCGGGTAGTCGTTGAAGGTCATTGCTCAGTCATTCCTTCCCGAGGGCGTAGGTGGCGAGCCCGACGCCGTTTCCTTGTACGGGACGCCCGGGGGCGTTTCCTTATGTGGCCAGCCGGAGGTCGTTTCCTTTGGCGGCGAGCAGCGACGCGTGGGTGGGTGCCTCGGGCACGTCGGCCGGACGGCCCTTCGCGAACTCCTCGCGCAGCACGGGCACGACCTGTTCGCCGAGCATGTCGATCTGCTCCAGCACCGCCTTCTGCGGGACTCCCCCGCCGTCCACCACGAACAGCTGGCGCTGGTAGTCGCCGAAGTGCTCGCGGAAGGTGAGCGTCTTCTCGATGACCTGCTCCGGGGTGCCGACCGTCAGCGGCGTCTGCTCCATGTACTCCTCCAGGGAGATCCCGCCGCCCATCACCGGGGAGTGATCGAAGTACGGACGGAACTCGCGGACCGCGTCCTGGGAGTCGGGACGCATGTAGACCTGGCCGCCGAGGCCGACGATCGCCTGCTCCGCGGTGCCGTGGCCGTAGTGCGCGTACCGCTCCCGGTACAGGTCGATCAGCTTCCTGGTGTGCTCCTTCGGCCAGAAGATGTTGTTGTGGAAGAACCCGTCGCCGTAATAGGCCGCCTGCTCGGCGATCTCCGGCGAGCGGATGGAGCCGTGCCAGACGAACGGCGGTACGCCGTCCAGCGGGCGGGGCGTGGACGTGAATCCCTGGAGCGGCGTGCGGAACTTGCCCTCCCAGTTCACGACGTCCTCGCGCCACAGACGGTGCAGCAGGGCGTAGTTCTCCACGGCCAGGCTGATGCCGTCGCGGATGTCCTTGCCGAACCACGGATAGACCGGGCCGGTGTTGCCGCGGCCCATCATCAGGTCCACCCGGCCGTCGGCCAGGTGCTGGAGCATCGCGTAGTCCTCGGCGATCTTCACCGGATCGTTGGTGGTGATCAGCGTGGTCGAGGTGGACAGGACGATGCGCTCGGTCCGTGCGGCGATCCAGGCCAGCATCGTGGTCGGGGACGACGGCACGAACGGCCGGTTGTGGTGCTCACCGGTCGCGAAGACGTCCAGGCCGACCTCTTCGGCCTTCTGCGCGATGGCGACCATCGCCTTGATCCGCTCGTGCTCCGTCGGCGCCCGGCCCGTGGTGGGGTCCGGCGTAACGTCACCGACGCTGAAGATGCCGAACTGCATCGTCATCAGCCCTTCCATGAGGTTGATACGTCAACCGTACGGCCGTAACGCGGACCTGGGCCCCGCTATTCCGGCGTCAGGGTCAGTCGTGCGGCGGGTTCCGGCGGGGCCTGATCGTGGCGTGCGGCAGGGCGGGGGCGGGGAGGCGGTCGCCGGGGTAGCCCTCGACGGCGCCGAAGCGCTCGGAGGAGGCCTCCCAGTCCTCGCGTGCCCGGGCGATGTCGTCATGGCTGCGGCCGACGAAGTTCCACCACATGACGATCTCCTCCTCGAACGGCGCGCCGCCGAGCAGGACGGTCCGCGCGGGCTCGTCGGTCTCGTTCACCAGGGTGAGGGCGTGCACGCCGGGGTGGACGTAGCCCAGCTCCGCACGGTCCAGCAGGGTGCCGGAGAAGCGGACCTCGCCGGTGTCCACGAGCAGGCCGTGCTCGAAGCCGGGGTCCACGGCGAGGACGACCTCGGCGCGCGGCGCGAGAACGATCTCGGCGCCGAGCAGCGGCGTGAAGGTCCGGACCGGGGAGGTGACCGAGGCGAGCGAGCCCAGGAAGACCCTGATCTCGGCGCCGTCGACGCGCACGGGCTCGGGGACGTGGTGCTGGAAGTCGCGGGCGGTGTTCCGGTGCTCGTCGGGCAGGGCGACCCACAGCTGCACGCCGTGCAGGACGGTCGTGGCGGGAGTGGAGACCTCCGAGTGGGCGATGCCGTGTCCGCCCGTCATGAGGTTCATCTCGCCGGGCCGGACGAAGGCGTGGGAGCCGAGGCTGTCGCGGTGCTCGATCTCCCCGCTGAACAGCCAGCTCACCGTCTGCAGTCCGGTGTGCGGGTGCGGCGGGACGCGCATGCCGTCCGTGGTGGCGACGTCGTCCGGGCCGTAGTGGTCGGCGAAGCACCAGGCGCCGATCAGGGTTCGGGCCCGCTGGGGCAGTGTGCGCCGTACGGTCATCGCGCGCGGGCCGCCCAGGGGCACTTCGCGGGCGGAGAGCACCTCGATCTTCGGCTCGGCGTCCGGACGGCTGTCGTCGATCGACGCGCCGCAGCGCACCGCCGCGGGCTCGGCTTCCACATTGCTCACCGGGACCATCTCCCTCGTGCCTGGTTGTTCATGAAGCAAGCGTACGCGCAGTTGATCAATCACCTAAGGGCGCGCCAAGCGCCCCCCGCGCAGCTCCTGAAGCCCTGCCCGCAACGCTCCCACCAGTTCGTCGGCCGTGGCCAGCTGAGCCGGTGTGAGCGAGGCGACGAACAGCTCACGCACGGCCCGCAGATGCGGCAAGGAGGCCCGACGGAACGCGTCGGCACCCTCGCCGGTCAGCACCACTTCGGCACCCCGGCTGTCCGTGGCGCACTCCTCGCGCCGGACCAGTCCGCGCCGTTCCATACGGCCGAGATGGTGCGAGAGGCGGCTGCGCTGCCAGCCGACGCGGGCGGCCAGTTCCGAGGGCCGCAGCCGACGCCCCTCCGCCTCGCGCAGTGCGAGCAGGACCGCGTAGTCGCCGGGCGAGAGGGCGGACTCGCTCTGCATGCGCGAGGTGAGCTCCGAGCGGAGCGCTTCCGTCGTCTCGATGAAGTCGCGCCAGACGCGCAGTTCCTCGGGGGTCGGCAACGCCTTGCGTCGCTCTTCCATGGGGTCACCGTCCTTTGGTTGACACATCAATTAGACCGCGCGATGATTGACGCGTCAACCACTTGTCGGCCGCCCTCGGACGCGCCCCGCATACGAAGGAACCCAGCCATGTCTGATCTCGTCTTCGGTCTGGACACGTTCGGCGACGTGCCGCAGGACGACACCGGCGCCCTCGTGTCCGACGCGCGCGCCATCCGGCAGGTCCTCGACGAGGCCCTGCTCATGGAGGACACCGGCGTCGACGTCATCGCCCTCGGCGAGCACCACCGCCCCGAGTACGCCATCTCCACCCCCGAGACGGTCCTCGCCGGCATCGCCACGCGCACCGAGCGGATCCGTCTCTCCTCCGGCGTCACCGTGCTCAGCTCCGACGACCCGGTCCGGGTCTTCCAGCGCTTCTCCACAGTGGACGCGCTCTCCGACGGCCGCGCCGAGATCATCCTCGGGCGCGGCTCCTTCACCGAGTCCTTCCCCCTCTTCGGCTACGACCTCGGCGACTACGACGTCCTGTTCGAGGAGAAGATCGAACTCTTCGCCGAGCTGCTGAAGGAGAAGCCCGTCACCTGGAGCGGCACCCAGCGGGCCCCGCTCGACGCCGCCGACGTCTTCCCCAAGACCGAGTCGGGCCGGCTCACCACCTGGGTCGGCGTGGGCGGTACACCCCAGTCCGTCATCCGCACCGCGCGCTACGGCTTCCCGCTGATGATCGCCATCATCGGCGGCACTCCGGAGCGGTTCGCGCCCTACGTCGATCTGTACCGGCGGGCCGCGGACCAGTTCGGCACCACCGCCCACCCGGTCGGGATGCACTCGCCGGGCTTCGTCGCCGACACCGACGAGGAGGCACGGGAGCTGCACTGGCCGCACTACAAGGTCATGCGGGACCGGATCGGCGCGCTGCGCGGCTGGCCGCCGGTCCGCAAGGAGGAGTACGCGGCCGAGATCGAACACGGTTCCCTGTACATCGGCTCGCCCGAGACGGTGGCCCGCAAGATGGCCCGCGCCATCAAGGCGCTCGACGTGGGCCGGTTCGACCTCATCTACACCACCGGAGCCCAGTCGATCAGCGCCCGGTTGCGGTCCGTGGAGTTGTACGGCACGAAGGTGCTGCCGATGGTCCGCGACCTGCTGGCCTGAGGCGAACGGCGGGTCTCCGCGGGCGAACAGCGGGCATGCGCGGCCTCCTGGCCTTCAGCGCCCCCTCCCTGAATCGGCCTTCACCCCTGACTCCGCCTTCACCCCTCACTCACCCCTCACCCTGACGCGACCTCTCTCCCGATCGGAGCGGACATGACGACCACCATCGGAATCCTGGGCGCCGGCAAAGTCGGTACCGTGCTCGCCCGTCTCGCCGTCGCCGCCGGGTACCGCGTGCTCATCGCCGGGTCGGGCGACCCCGCCAGGATCGCCCTCACCGTCGAAGTGCTCACTCCCGGCGCCGTCCCGGTCACCGCGGACGAGGCCGCCGCGAAGGCGGACGTCGTGGTGCTGGCCCTCCCCCTCGGCAAGCACCGGGGCGTCCCGGCCGACGCGCTGGCAGGCAAGCTCGTCGTCGACGCCATGAACTACTGGTGGGAGGTCGACGGCAGCCGCCCGGACCTGACCGATCCGCGCACCTCCTCCAGCGAGATCGTGCAGAAGTTCCTGGCCGGGGCACGGGTGGTGAAGGCCTTCAACCACATGGGCTACCACGACCTGGAGGACGGTGCCCGGCCCACCGGCACCGGCGGACGCAAGGCGATCGCGATCGCCGGTGACGACCCCGACGACCTTCGCACCGTCTCGCACCTCGTCGACGCCCTCGGCTTCGACCCCGTCGTCGCGGGCCCGCTGGCCTCGGGCGTACGGCTGGAGCCGGGCACGGAACCGTTCGGCGCCAACGTCGGCGCCGAGGAGCTGCGGGCGATGATCCGCCGCTTCCCGGAATCGGAACGGGGCCGGGCCGTCGCCGCGGCACGATCGGCGGAACCGTCGTAGGTGATGCCGGGCACTTACCCGCGGTCACCGGACGGGCAGGTGTTAGCGTCCCGGCCGTGACTCCCCCGGCCCTGGGCCCATCGGCGCCCGACCTCACCGCTCTCGACCTCTTCGGCGAGGACTTCACCCGTGATCCCCATCCGTGGCTGGAGTCGCTGCGCGCCGAGGCGCCGGTGCACTTCGATCCCGGCACCGGCCTGTGGCTGGTCAGCCGTTACCAGGACGTACGCGATGTGCTGCTGGCGCCTGGGGACTTCCTGCCGGACAACGCGCAGCACGCCGTCAGCCCGCTGCCGTTCGGCGTGCTGCGCGTGCTCGCCCGGGCGGGCTTCGGCCTCCCGCCCGCGCTGGCCAACAACGGCTCCGACAGCCACCCCGGACTGCGCCGGGTGGTGACGCGGTTCTTCAACGCCCAACGGGTCGCCGCCGCCGTACCGGTGATCGAGCGCATCGCCGACGAGTTGCTGGAGGACGTGAGGGAGCGGCTGGCCGCCCCCAGCGACCGCATCGATCTGTTCACCTCGTTCGCCCAAGTGCTGCCGTGCCGGGTCCTGATGGAGCTGCTGGGCATCGAGGGGGTACCGACGGCCACTCTGATCCGCTGGAGCGACGCCTCGCTGGAGCTGTTCTACGGCCGTCCCGCACCGGAACGTCAGCGGGAACTCGCGCTCCTGGTGGGCGAGTTCCATCAGTGGCTGGCTCAGACCGTGGCCGGCGGCACGGCCCGCCCCGACTCCTTCGTCCATGCCCTGACCGACCACCGTCTCCCCGACGGGGAGCGGCTGGACGTGCCGACCGCGGTCGCCGCGTGCTTCTTCGTCTTCATCGCCGGGCAGTCCACGACCGGCCAGCTCATCGCCACCGTCCTGCGTCACGCCCTGACCGAGCCCGGCGCGTGGGACCGCGTCGCCGCCGAGGAGGGCGCGGCGGGGGCCTGGGTCGAAGAGGTGCTCCGGCGCGAGCCCCCGGTGACGACGTGGCGCAGGCTCACCGCCCGCCCGCTGCGGCTGGGTGGCGTGGACCTGCCGGCCGGAGCGGAACTGCTGCTCATGCTGCTGGGCACCGGGTCGGACCCGGAGGTCTTCGACGCCCCGGAGCGCATGTGCCCGCACCGCCCGAACGTACGGCGGCACCTGGCCTTCGGCGTCGGCCGCCACCGCTGCCCGGGCGCCTCCCTCGCCCGTACGGAAGCGACGGTGGCCCTCACCTCGGCGGCCCGCCGCCTGCCGGACATCCGACCGCTCACCTCGGCGGACGACCCGATGCTGGGCCTGCTGTCCTTCCGCGCCCCGCTGCGGGTGCTGGTGGAGGCGTCGTAGCGCTCTACGCCACGAGCGCGTCGACGAACGCCTCCAGTACCCGGGCGACCCCGTCCTCGTCATGGGAGGAGGTGCGATACCGGGCGGCGGCCAGGACGTCCGGGTGGGCGTTGGCCATGGCGTAGGAGCGGCCGACCGCGGTGAGCATGGGCAGGTCGTTGGGCATGTCACCGAACGCGGCGATCTCGTCGGCGCCGATGCCGAGCCGGGCGCTCCAGTCCATCAGGGTGCTCGCCTTGGTGACGCCGGGCGCGCTGAACTCCACGAGCGACAGACCGGTGGAGTGGGTGGTCTCGGCGTCCCGGCCCGCGGCGCGCCGGGCCCGCTCGACGAAGTCGTCGAGCGGCAGCGTCGGATGGTGGGCGAGGATCTTCAGCAGCGGCCTGGCCGGGGCACGGGCCACCAGCGCCTCGGCCGTACCAACGATCTCGACGGCGTCGCCGCCGAACGACCAGGTCGGATAGGTGGGTTCATGGCCGAAGTCCCGGTCGTACTCGACGGAGAAGGAGACGCCGGGGACCGCGGCACGCACACGGGTCACCAGCCCGGCGGCGGCGAGGGCCCCAATCGGCGAGGCGAGGGACAGAGATCCGTCCGGGGTGTGTACGGCGGCGCCGTTGGCGGCGATGACGTGGTGCGGTCCGATGCTCTCCAGCAGCGCGGGGACGACTCGGGACGGACGCCCGGTGACCAGCACGACAGGCATGCCGGCCGCCTCGACCGCGGCCAGGGCTGCCCGGGTGCGCGGCGACGGCGTCCCGTCGCTGCGCAGCAGGGTGCCGTCGAGGTCGGTGGCGATGAGTCTGGGCGGGTCGACAGGCGGCGAAACGGCCACGGCGGGCACCTTCTCGATCGGGACGGCGGGAGCGCGCACCCCAGCCTAGTTGATGCATCACCTTCGCCGTTCTCACGACCCCTCCGTGCTCCAGCCCGTGACGGCCACGACCTCCCGGGCGATGTCCACCACGAGCCGACCGTCGGTGGCCACCCGCACGGTCTCCGCCGGTGCCCGGCTGTCCAGGAGCCGCGCCTTGCGCATACTGCCCGCGAGTTCCTGATCCAGCTCGGAGCCGAGTTCACGTCCGACCAGACGCTCGTGGGCCGTCGCGTCCGAGGCGGTCAGCAGCACGCGGACGAGACGTACGCCGGATCCCATGGCCCGCTGGAACATCCCCGTCGCCTCGGGGAGCACACTCGCGGTGTTCGTGTAGACGAGGCGCCGGCACCCGCGCGCGGCGAAGTTGGCCCATACGGCGGTCAGGTTGCTCTCGGAGATGGCGGCGCGATGCGGGTCGTCCTCGGGTGCCGGGTGGATCTGCCCCATGAAGTCGCCCTCGATGACGGCGTGGGCGATCGCCGAGGCCCGCAACTGCGCGGAGACCTCCCAGGCCACCGTCGTCTTGCCCACCCCGGCTCGGCCGCCGATCAACAGTGCTTCAGCGTACGTCATGGCTGCAGCGTGCCAGCGGGTGAGGGCCGGGCGCGATCGGGTATCAATGATCGTGCGGTCGTGGAGGAACCTTGACGTGGACGCGGCCGTTGAGCGGGTTGAGAAGAGTCAGACGAGTACCGAGGTGACGGCAATGGCAATGTTCGACCGGCTCAAGGACCAGGCGAAGAGCTTGCAGCGCCAGGTTCAGGGCGGCCAGGGGGCGGCTCATGGGCACGGCAGCAGCTCGCACGGTGTCGGTTCGCACGGCAGCGGTTCGCAGGGCGGATCTCGGGCCAAGCTCGTCGGCCTGGTGAAGTCCCAGCTCGGCTCGCTGAAGGCCGAGCTGAAGAGCGGTGCGTACCGGGACGCCAGCATGGCGATGTGCGCGCTGGTCGCGGCTGCGGACGGACACGTCGACGCGTCCGAGACCGCGCAGATGGAGTCGTTGATCCTCGGCAACGACGTCCTGCAGAACTTCCCGCCGGAGCAGCTGCGTCAGCGCTTCCACCAGCACGTCTCCGCGCTCACGCGCAACTTCCCGCAGGGCAAGGCCGAGGCGATCCAGGAGATCGCCAAGGCCGCCAAGAAGCCCACCGAGGCCCGCGCGGTGATCCAGACCGGCATGGTGATCGCGGGCGCGGACGGCCACTTCTCCCAGGCCGAGGTGGAGGTCCTCCGGGAGGCGTGCGGAGTACTGGGCCTGAACCCGGCGGAGTTCCAGCTCTGACAGCCGGGGGACGCTCCCCCGGATGAAGGGGCCCTGGCCCAGGGGGGTCGGGTCGGGGCCCGGACGTTTACCCGTCGCGGTGCGGCAGATGGAGACTCGCTGCCCCCATCGCGCGCCCCCGTCCGCCTACGGATGTCCCTGTGGGCCGATCCGCGGAACGTCAGGGCAGCATCCCTCGGACGTCGATCCACGGGAGGAGACGGTCTCTCGTCGGGCCGGGCCCGAGGTGGTTCATGAGCCGTTCGAGGTGGAGCGTCAGGTTCTTGTGGCGTCGCAGCTCCCTGATCCGATCGATGGGAAGGGCGCGCCACTCGCGGGCGAGTTCCCATGCTTCGGGCGGGGTGAGGGTGAGGGCGTCGAGGGTGTCGGAGGCGAGTGTCTCGGGGACCCACTCCGGGTGCGGGCCGAGTGTGTCGATGACCCACATCCGGAGCGTGAAGTCGTCGTGGAGGTCATGGGCACCCCAAGTGTCCTTGCCCTGGCGCCGGTTCGCGAGGAGGGACAGCGCCGCCCACTCGCGGCGGGCCTGCGGTGACTTGCCGGCGTCGTAGGCGTGGCCCTGCGCGACCACTCGCACGGCCTCCAGCCACTGCCCCTCGGCCGTCAGCGCTCGCAGTCGCTCGAGCGGCCAGGTGCCGAGGTCGTCCGTCGGTCCTTCCCGATCCGCGTCGGTGCTCACCGCTCCGGGCCCTCCTGGTCCGCAATTCGTTTCGTCTCACGTCCCGGCCGTCCTACTGTGGCGCGGTGACGACTCAGGTGATCATTGTCAACGGCGGGTCCAGCTCGGGGAAGTCAGGGCTCGTACGGTGTCTGCAGGCCGTTCTGCCGGATCCGTGGCTGGCGTTCGGGGTCGACTCGTTCGTCGACGCCCTGCCCGCGAAGATGCAGGCGTCGGACGGCGGGATCACCTTCGCCGAGGACGGCGGAGTGAGTGTCGGGTCCGACTTCATGGCGCTCCAGTCGGCCTGGACGGAAGGCATCGCGGCGATGGCCCGCGCGGGCGCCCGGGTCATCGTCGACGACGTCTTCCTCGGTGGAGGCGCGTCCCAGCAGCGGTGGCGGGAGGTGCTGGACGGAGTCGACGTGCTGTGGGTCGGCGTCCGCTGCGCGCGCGAGGTCGCCGCGGGCCGGGAGATCGCGCGCGGGGACCGGGTCCAGGGGATGGCGGCGCTCCAGGCGGACCTCGTGCACGAGGGTGTGCGGTACGACGTGGAGGTGGACACGACCCGTACCGAGTCCCTGGACTGCGCCCGCGCCGTCGCGGCGCGGCTGGTCCGATCGACCGACGACCCCTCCGCGCGGTGCTGAGCTGACCGATCAACACCCCCCTGCGGGCGGTGCCGAGCTGCTCGACGAACACCCTTTCCTCTCGCCTGAGCGGGCCGCCGAGTCCCCCGGCCCCGCGCGCCAAACCGCCTGCCCTGCAGCCGAGTTGAGCGCCGCATGCCCGGCCGCTCGGGTGAGCTGAGCCCCGACCACCTGTCGCCTCTCACCAAGAGAAGATCAACGCTTCACCATGGGCTGTCCACGCCCTGTCCACGATTGGGTTGGACGGTCAAGTGTGCGCGCTCTCAGACATACGTTCTGCCCGTGAACTCTGATTCTCTCGCGGGCGCCCGGCGCCCCGCCGAGCCCACCACCCCCCGCCGTTCCCTCCTGCGCGGTGCCCTCACCGGAGCCGCGGTCCTCGGCGCCGGACTCGCCGTCGGGGCCACCCCCGCGGCAGCCGCCTCCGCCACGCGACCGCGTCCCACGACCCCCGGCGAGGCGCTGCGCGAACTGGCCGCGGGCAACGCCCGTTGGCGCGCCTTCCGCCAGAAGCACCCGGACGAGACGCACGCCGTCCGCCAGGAACTCGTCTCCGGTCAGCATCCGTTCGCGGTCGTCCTCGGCTGCATCGACTCCCGTGTCCCCCCGGAGCTCGTGTTCGACCAGGGACTCGGGGACCTGATGACCGTACGCAGCGCCGGTGAGGTCCTGGACGAGGCCGTGCTCGGCAGTGTCGCGTACGGCGTCCTCGAACTCGGCACTCCCCTGGTGCTGGTGCTCGGGCACCAGTCGTGCGGCGCCGTGCGGGCCGCGGTCGAGGCCGAGACGAGCGGTGAGCAACTGCCCGCCCACATCCAGTACATCGCCGACGGGATCCGCCCGGCCATCGACCACTCCCAGGAGGGCGACGCCCGCATAGACGCGACGATCGACGCCAACATACGGCTGGTCCGCGACCGCCTCGCCGCGGAGCCGGACCTCGCGGCCAAGGTTTCCTCCGGCGAACTGGCCGTCGTAGGAGCCCGTTACGAGCTGACGAACCAGCTCGTCCACCACATCGCCTGACGGCGAGCGGCCCGGCGCCGACCGGCGCCTACCGGCCCTTCGCCCGCAGCTCCCGCTCGGCCACCGTCCGGAAGCCGTTCGGCGGTCGGCCGGTGAGGCGCTGGACGGTGTCGGTGGTGCGGTCCTCGGCCCCGTCGGCGATGGCGCGGTCCATCCCGGCCAGCACGGCGGCGAACTCCAGCGGCATGTGGGCGGCCAGTCGGTCCCGCATTTCCTCGTACCCCAGCCGCTGGTGGACCACCGTGCGACCGGTGAGGTCCGTGACGACCGCGGCGATGTCGTCGTAGCCGAGGGCCTCCGGTCCGGTGAGGACCAGGTCGGTGTCGGGCGAGCGGTCGCCCGTCAGGGCGCGGGCGGCCACGGCGGCGATGTCGTCGGCGTCGACGAATCCGACCCGGCCGGACCCGGTCGCGGTGCGGATGACGCCGTCCGCGCGGATGCTGTCGGCGTGCACGTGCCCGCCGGTGAAGTTCTGCATGAACCAGGAAGGGCGGAGCACCGCCCACTCCTCGAACAGGTCGGGCAGGGCCTGGTGCACCACTCCGACGCCGGGTCCTCCTTCGGGGATGGCGGAGGACGAGAGCAACACGGCGCGGCGTGCGCCCGCGGCACGGGCCCGACGCAGGAACGGCAGCATGACGACGGCCGGGTCCGGGTCGCCGATCGGTGGGACGAGGTAGAGGCGTTCGGTTCCGGCGAGGGCGTCGGCGTGGGTGGTGGGGTCGTACCAGTCGAAGCGGACCGGCCGCGTGCCGGGGAGCGGTGTGGCGCGACGGCTCGCGGCGCGGACAGGGTGTCCGGCGGCGGTCAGCGCGGCGGTGGTTCGGCTGCCGGTGGTGCCGGTGGCTCCGGTGACCAGGGTGCTCATCGGGCGGTGTCCCCCGTGAAGGCGAGGCCGGGCTGCTGGACGGCGAGGGGGTTCCAGTAGTCCCGGTAGGAGGTGAAGCGTCCGTCCTTCACGGTCACCACGGCGATGTAGGTCATGTCGAAGGGGGCTCCGGTCTCGACCAGGCGGCCCACGCCGCGCATCTCGACCACGAGGGTGTCGGGGTCGGCGGTCCGATGGATCCTCAGGTCGGGGAACTCGTGCAGGTCGATGTGGTCGGGGTAGTCCCGCATGTACGCGGCCACGGCGGCCCTGCCTTCCAGTCGCGTCGGCCAGCCCGGCGGAGCGAAGGGGAACTCCATGACGCCGTCCTCGGCCCACAGGTCGACCCACGCGGGGATGTTCTTGGCGAGGAGCAGGCGCAGGCTGTCGCGGTAAAGAGCCTCTGCTGAGGTCATGGGAGTCCTCCGGCGAGTACGATACGGACCCTCGGTCCGTTTCGCTCGACAATACGGACCGCGGGTCCGGATCGCAAGGGAACAAGGGAGACACCCATGACCGAGCGCAGACCGCGCAAGGACGCGACGCGCAACAGGGCGGCCGTGTTCGCGGCGGCCGACGCGCTCTTCGCCGGCGCCGAAAGCCCCGAGAGCATCACCATGGCCGACATCGCCGCGGCGGCCGGCGTCGGCAAGGCGACCCTCTTCCGCGCCTTCGGCGACCGCACCGGGCTGATCCAGGCGCTGTACGAGGCCAGGCTGGAACCGGTCCGGCACGCCGTCCTGGAAGGCCCGCCACCCCTGGGTCCCGGCGCCCCGCCCGAGGAGCGCGTACCGGCCCTGCTCGACGCGGTCCTCTGCCTCAAACTCGACAACCGCCACCTCGCGCTGGCGCTGGAGGAGACCGGGGCGGCCGGCCCCTACCAGGCGGAGCACTACGAGCGCTGGCACACCCTGCTGCGGGACCTGCTGCAACGGATCCCGGGCACACCCGACGCCGACTTCACCGCGCACGCGCTCCTGGCCGCCACCAGGGCCGACCTCGTCGCCCACCTGGCCACGGACAGCAGCCGCGACCAACTCCGCTCCCAACTGGCGGACTTCACCGCCGCCGTCCTCGGCACGCGCACCTGACCCGCGCCCGGGTCACCCGCCGTCCTCGGTACGCGCACCTCGTATGCCGACGGACTATTCTTCTATCCCACAGGCGAGTTGGGGGCGGGGGACGCATGAGGTTCGTCTTTGTCCACGGGACCGGGGTCCGTCGGGAGCGGTTCGACGCGCTGTTCCGGTCGGTCGCGACGGGGTTGCACACACGCTTTCCCGGGGCGGAGGTCGAACCCTGCTACTGGGGCGACGAGTTCGGGGCCGCACTCAGTGCCGGAGGGGCGTCCGTCCCGGGGATGCGGCCGGTCGTGGCCGCGGAGATCGAGGACGACCCGGGTACCGCCGAGTGGCTGTTGCTGCTGACCGATCCGTTCTGCGAACTCAGGGTGCTGGCCGAACTGGGCGGCGAGGACGACGAGGCCGGGTTCGGCCTGCCCGGGGTGCAATCGGCCGGTGAGGCGGTCGGGGACCGACTCCGTGAGCTGCCGCGCGGGCTGACCCCGGACGACCAACTCGCCCTACTCCTGGGGGAGACCGGGCTGATCGACGGCTTTCCCCACGCCCTGGACGCCGTATCGGACTCCGACGAGTTCCGCGACGCGTGCCTCGCCGCCGACGACGACGCGACCGCCGCCGAACTCGTGCTCCTCACCAGCCGAGCCGTCGTCGCCGTCATGCTCGCCGAGGCCCGGGACACCGCCCTGTGCACCGGTGACGAGCGGGACCGGATCGTGGACGAGCTGAGCGAAAGGCTGGGCGGCACCGCACGCGGCGTCCTGATGCGGACGGCCGGAGTGCTCCTCAAGCTGGGCCAGCGGCTGATGACGCAGTCCCTCATCGACCGCAAGCGGGGCGAGGTCACCTCCGACAAGGCGTCGGAGGTCGGCGACATCCTGCGCTACCAGGCGCGCGGCCGGCATCTGCGCGCCCACCTGGAGCAGGTGATCGGCAGCAGCCCGGAGCCGCCGGTCGTCATCGGCCACAGCCTCGGCGGCATCGCCCTCGTGGACACCCTCGCGCTGGCCGCCCAGCGTCAACCCGCTCTTCCGGTACGCCTGTTGGTGACCGTCGGCTCCCAGGCCCCGTTCCTGCACGAACTGGGCGCCCTGGCCGGTCTGGAACCGGGCTCCGCGCTGCCGTCCGGCTTCCCCGACTGGCTCAACATCTACGACCGCAGGGACCTGCTCTCCTACCTCGCCGAACCGGTCTTCCCGAAGGACGCCCGGGTCACCGACCACGAGGTGGTCAGCCGCCAGCCCTTCCCCCTCTCCCACAGCGCGTACTGGCGGCACGACCCGGTGTTCGACCGGATCGCGGAGGCGCTGCGGTGACGGGTGCACCCGCCGTCTCCGAGCCGTCCATCACACCGGAGCGGACCTTCGCCCTCGTCGTCGGTGTCGAGTCCTACGGCATCGGCTCCGGCGTGGACCTGTCGGGCCCGGCCCGCGACGCGGCGCGGTTCGCGGAGTGGCTCACCGGCACGGCCGGCGTCCCGAAGACCAACGTACGGCTCCTGCTGTCGCCCCTGGCACGCAACCAGGTCGGCGTGGAAGCCGATCCGGCGACCCGCGCCAATGTCGAGGACGCGCTCCTCAACAACCTCCCCCGGCACGACGGGGACCTGCTCTGGATCTACTGGGCGGGGCACGGCTACCTCGACGACCGCCAGCGACTGCTGCTTCCCTACGCCGACGCCACGGCCGCGCACACCGTCCACCTCAACCTGACCTCCGCGCTGCACTGGTGGCGGTCGAACAAGCTGAGCGGCGGGCGGTTCCGTCGGGTCATCACGATCGCCGACACCTGCCGGATCGATCGCAGGATGCACGCGGGCCTCGGTTTCCCCGACATCCAGTACGCGGCCGGCCTGCCCACTCCCGACCGCCGCCAGTTCAGGCTCTACGCGGCCCGCCCCGGCCAGACGGCGAAGAACCGGGCGGGCCGGGAGGACGGCCAGTTCACGGACACCCTCCTGCAGCACCTGGAGAGCCGGACGCACGAGCAGGCCGTACGGGACCTGGTCGAGATCGCGCACGCCGTCCAGCGGGACTTCAGGCTCATGAGGGCGAAGGGCGAGGCCTGGCAGGAACCGGTCTTCGAGATCGCCAGGGACTGGGACGACTCCGACCTCTACGGCGACCGCTGGGCGCAGGACGGTGGCATTGCCACGGGGCCGACCGGCGCGCCCGTCCTCGACCAGGTCGCCTGGACGCAACTCGGGGAACTGCTCACCGGCTGCTCCATACCGCCGTACACCTACGAGGCGTATCGATGGGCCTTCGAGGTGGCGGGGTGCGCCGCCCCCGCCGAGCACTCCCTGCCGTCATCGCACCTGACGGAGATCGTGCGCGACCTCGACAGCCGCCAGGGGACGAGCCGGGCCGTTCCGCTGGCACTGCCCTTCGTACGACACTTGGCGTCCCGCTCAGTGCGACCCGACTGGGCCGCCGCCGCGAACGAGTGGGTCGAGCGCACCCGCGAACGACTCGGTGCCGATCCCGTCCCCGCCCCGCCCCCGCGCGCCGTCGAACCTCCCGCACTGCACGTCCGGCTCACTCCGGACGGGGACGACACCTACTGGCTGCAACTGTGGTCCTATCGCGGGGACTTCGAGAACGTGGGCGACCATGAGCAGCCCATGGACCTGGCTGCCGTACGCGCGGCACTCGGCGCCCACCTCCTGGCGGGACCTGCGGGCAAGCCACAGCGCATCGAGTTCCACGTCCCGTACGAGCTGTTGGAGGAACCCTTCGAGACCTGGCCGATGCCGACGGGACGCGGCACTCGGACCACGCCGCTCGGTTGCCGGTACGAGGTCGTACTGCGCTGTCCCGAGGAGCGACAAGGGCTGGCCGAGGCGCCCTGGCACACCAAGTGGCAGTGGTACGAGACCCATGGCGGCCTGCATCCGGACGCCGTCCACCATCTGAAGGACGCGGATGTGTCGGAGGGCCTGGCGGACGAACTGCAGCTGGACGCGCCACCCGTCTGCGTGCTGGTCGAAGTGACCGAGCCGCGGGTCATGGACGCCCTGGAGGCCGTACTCGACAGCGGGACACCGATCGCGGTCTGGCGCCGCGCGTCCCCCGACACGGAGGAATCCATTCGTACGGCCTTGGCGGCACCCCCACCCGACGTGCTCGACGTGGCCGCACTGCCCGCCAAACTCAAACGGGCCCGTGTCCAGCGCCGCCCGCTGGCCCTTCTGTGGGACGACCCGGGACGGGTTCCCGGGAGACGGTCACTGTCCTCATGAATCAGTCAGCGCAGAGAGGAACCGGCATGGACGCCGCCAAGGACTGGTGGATCTACCAGGGGTCGGGTCCGGTCGAGCGGAAGCACGCTCTGCTGGACGAACACCAGCCGCCGTGGCGGGAGTTCAAGGGCGAGCCGGACCCCGAGTACATCTCGCCCACCACTGCCGGGCCCGCCTGGGAGGAGACATACCAGCGCGGGAGCGGATACGTGCCCGACCTCGCGGAGATCGACGCCGTCAACACGGCCCTCTATCTGCGCCGTCCGCTGCTCGTGACGGGCAAACCGGGGGTCGGCAAGTCGACGCTGGCCCACAGCATCGCCGCCGACCTGGAACTCGGCCCGGTGCTGCACTGGCCGGTGACGAGCCGGAGCTCCCTGCGGGACGGGCTCTACCAGTACGACGCGATCGGCCGTCTGCACGACGCGAACCTGCGGCACCTGGAAACCGGCCGCACCCCGCAGCGCCGCGCGGGGCGAGGCCCGCGCCGCTCCTCGGAGAGCGCCATCGCGCCGTATCTGCGCCTCGGCCCCCTCGGCACGGCGCTGCTGCCGCAGGAACGGCCGCGTGTGCTGCTGGTGGACGAGATCGACAAGAGCGACATCGACCTGCCCGGTGACCTGCTGACCGTGTTCGAGGAAGGCTCCTTCGAGATCCCCGAGTTGGCGCGTATCGCGGCGCGGCAGCCTCGGGTCAAGGTGGGTACCCAGGACGATCCCGAGCTGCGGGTGGGTATCGAACGCGGGCAGGTCCAGTGCCGGGCCTTCCCCATCGTCGTCCTGACCAGCAACGGCGAGCGCGACTTCCCGCCGCCCTTCCTGCGCCGCTGCATCCGTCTGCACGTGGAACCGCCGAGCGAGGAGAAGCTGACGCAGATCGTCCGCAAGCGCCTGAAGCTCGACGAGACGACCGGGGAGGACCACTACCGGGACCTGATCCGCGACTTCCTGGCCCGCCGCACGGAGGGCGACCTGGCGACCGACCAGCTCCTCAACGCCGTTCAGCTGCGGCTGAGCGGCGCGTGGTCCGGCCCGGACGAGCGCTCGACGTTCCTGGACACCGTGCTGCAACGGCTGACGGGCCCGATGGCGTGATCGAGGAACTGTTCCGCGCTCTGGAGGACTCCGGCGCGAACGCCGGGCCCGAGGAGCTCGCGGACATCCTCTGGCTGGCGGCGCGGATCGGTGCCGCGGCCGAGCGCTCTTCCGTACCCGATTCACCGGCGCCCGACGCGGAGCCGGACGAAGCACCGCTTCCGGAGCCGGCCCCGACCGGCCCGGGCAGTCCCGGCTTCGAGCGGACCGAGGAGTTCTACCACGCCGGAGACGCCACAGCAGCGCCCGGCCTCGCACGGCAGCGCGTCGACCTCGTACGGGTCCGACGCGCCGCGTCCGTCCGGGATCCGCTGGCCTTGATGCGGGCACTGCGACCGCTGGGCCGAAGCGCGGGGCGGGCGGAGGACCGCAACGGCCCCTGGCTCGAACTCGACGAGGAACTCACGGTCCACCGAACAGTCGAGCAACGCGTCCCCATGCCGGTGCTGCGCCCCCGGCGGGGCCGCTGGCTCGACCTCGCGCTCGTCGTGGACGCCCACCACTCCATGCTGCTGTGGCACGACCTGGTGGCAGAGCTGCGGCGGGTGTTCGTGCAGACGGGGATCTTCCGTGACGTACGCACGTGGTACCTGCGGGGTACGGGCGCGGAGGAACCTCTGTACGTGGCCCGCACCCCCGAGGGCGAACCGCGCAGCGTGCAGGAGGTGTCGGACCCGTCGGGCCATCGTCTGGTCCTGGTGATCACGGACACGGTGGCAGGCGGCTGGGCCGGGGCGGAGGTCGCGCACATGCTGCGGCAGTGGGCGGGCCACGGGCCGGTGGCGCTGCTCAATGTACTGCCACGCCGGTTGTGGGACCGGGGGGCGGTGCGTCCGCGCTCGGTGGCGGTCCGCTCGGTGGGGCCTGCCTCACCCAACACCGCCTGGCGACAGGGACCGGCCAGGCGGACCCGACGCCTGCGGCGCCCAGTCGCACCCGAGGGCGTCACCATTCCCGTGGTGGAGGCCACGGCCGATTCCGTGTCGGCGCTGGCGAAGTTGGTGGCGGGGAACGGACAGTGGATGCGGGTGCCGTGCCTGACAATCCCGCGTGCGCCGATGGAGGCGCAGGCAGCCCGTCCTGAAGACGTCAGCTCACTCGAAGTGGACGAGATCCTGCGGCGATTCAGGGCCGGGGCGTCGCCGCTGGCCCAACGGCTCGCCGGGTACCTGTCCGCCGTACCACTCAGCCTGCCGGTCATGAACCTGGTCCGGCAGATCATGCTGCCGGAGTCGGAGCACGGGCATGTGGCGGAGGTCGCGCTGGGAGGGCTGTTCATTCCGTGGGGACGGGAGAGCGCGGCGGACCCGGACCAGGTGCCGTTCACCTTCCGCCCCGGGGTCGGCGAGGCGCTGCTCGGGGGGCAGCGGCGGGATGCCATCACCTCGGTGCAGGAAGTCGTACGGCGGGAGATGGGCGCGAAGGTCAGTGAGTCGGGCGCCGGTACAGGCGGCGACTTCCTGGCCGCGCGGAGTGCGGCGGGTGGGGAGGGCGTTCGAGGGGTCACCGCGGAGGCCTCGCCGTTCGCGGCACGGGGCAGTACGGGGGGCGACGGCGGTTCCGGGGCGGCGGAGGTGTCGGAGCCGGGGTGGCGGCGGATCGCGGATGTCGTGGCGGAGGCCGAGCTCATTCCGTCCTACGTCGTACGCCGCGTGGATCAGCGCCTGCGCGAGGTGATCTCGCGGTCCCGGGAGGGGCACAGCTCCTTCCTTCTGGTGGCTGGGGACAGCGGTGTGGGAAAAACTTCGGCGATCATGCGTGCCGTCTCGGCACTGCCGGACGACTGGACCTGGTGGGCACCAGCCACCACGGCCGAACTGGCCGGTGGGTTGGGCTCATTGCCCCCTCGCTCGGTTGTGGTGCTGAACAGTGCCACTGCCCTCGTGATGCTCCTCTCCGCCGTCGTGGACCTGGGAGAGGGGCCAGTCATAGTCGTCTGTGAACTCAGGTCAGACGCCTTGGACTTGCTCCTGACAGATGAGTCCGAACTGGCGGATGACTTCCGTTCGGCACTCGACAGAATCGAGATCGTCCGGGTCGCCTCCTGGCGGACCGAATCCGAGGCACTGAGGCGTGTTCGGGAGGCGCCGCCGGTCGCCCGGAGCATGCTCCGGGCGGCACTGGACATCCGGCGCCTGGGCCACAAGCCCGAACTGTCGCGCGCGTTGCTGGCGGCGGCGACGGACATCTATCTCCAGGCCGACGAGCGGGAGGAGGACTCGCCCCACGAAGCGTTGTCCGCAGCCTTGGCCTACGTGTGCAAGCCCATCGCAGGTGAACCACTGATCATGATCCGGACTTCGCGGAGTCCCGAACGGTACCGGCTCGGCGACTTCATGGAGCAGGTCGACCGTCAGGAGTCACCCCGCATCGATCCTCCGGCAGGACTCTGGCCAGTCCTGGCCCACTTCGCCGACCGGGACTCGCTGCCCGCTCTGTCCCGGTCCGCTCGGCAAAGAGGACTGCACAAGGCGGCTCGGTACCTCGACAATTCCTTCGCGTTCCAGGACGACTCCTCGGAATCCGAAGCGGTCGTCCAACGGCTCCTCGAAGATGCCAGGCGACGGTTGGTGCTGGTTCGGGAGCCAGGGATCAGGCACGGGTCCGGTGTCCGGCTCTCGCCCGATGGGCTGGTGGCCATGTCGGCGGATTCGTACCTGCGCACGAGGGCAGGATCGCGCGGCGACGCGACCTTGCGAGTGCAGCCGTGGGGCGCGGACTTCGTGCTGCCGGCTCGGCCCCTGAGCCAGGGAGTACAAAAAGCTTTGCTCTATCTGAGAACCGAGCCTTCGTCATGGCATCCCGCTCCGAGCGTGACACCCCTACCGACAACCCCCTCCTCGCTGAGGGTTGGAGAGCAGGTTCTCGTCCTCGGAGTGGAGAGTCGACAGGCCGACGAGTTGACGGTGCTGCGCTGCGAGGTCACCGCCATCTTCGGCAGCGAGTACTCCCTCATTCCGCTCCGGCGCGCCCGCCGGCCCGCTCCAGGGGCAGCAGTCGTCGATCTGCACGGGGCGGTGATCGGGGTGGTGTCGTTCGCCGTCGAGGACGATTCCGAGCTCGTCGCCACGCGCATCGCCTCCCGCCCGCCGAGCATCGACCGAACGCGCGAACTCCCCTCCCACCCGGGCCTGATCGACCCCAGCCGCTCACGTGCCGTACTCCTCGGAGGCGGCCGGCAGGAGAAGGTCCCGGAGCCGTCCAGCACGGCGCTGTCGATCGCTGCGCTGGCATCCGCACTGAGTGGGCGAGCGAACGGGATCTTCGACGTCGACAACGTCTGGCTCCGCTCGGACCACCCCTTTCCCGAAAGCCTCGCCATCGAGCTCTCCAGCATGGCCCGGCAAGCCGAGCACACATTTCTCCTGTACTACTCCGGACACGTCCAGGAGACACCCGACGACGCCTTCCTCACGTTCACTCACACCCATCGCCGTCAACCCCGCGAGACCACCCTCTCCCTCAGACGCCTTCGCTCGCTCCTGGAAGAGAGCCCGGCCCTCTTCAAGGTGCTCGTCCTCGACGCCGACGTCGAGAACCCAAGGGCCCTCTGGTCCTGGTTCGCTCCCCACAGCACATCCCGTGGGCAATGGGTGCTCCTGACGACGAAACAGAATGCAGGAACACCCCCGCACACCCTGACGAACGAGCTCGTCACCGTACTGACCTCAGGCATCCCCGGAGGCCCCGAGTTCCTGAGTCTGTCCGACATCACCGATCGGATCCGCCGTCGACAACGCGCGCGGGACGTCACGATCGTCCGGCATGCCGACACGGACTCCCCCACCCTGCTCCTACGGAACCCGGCATACTCGCCGACCGCGGTCCCCCAGGGGAAGACCCACGGCACGGTCAAATGGTTCAACGCGGAGAGGGGCTACGGCTTCATCGCCCTGGACGACGGCCGCGATGTCTTCGTGCACTACTCCGCGATCGACGTGCCGGGCTTCCGGTCGCTGGAGGAGGGACAGCGGGTGCAACTCCGTGTCACGCAGGGCGAGAAAGGCCCGCAAGCGCAGGACGTCCGACCTGTCCGTTCCGAACCGTGACCTGCTCAGGCCCGATGGGTCAGGGCTCCGTCCACCACCGTCAACAGCACCGGAAGATCCGCCAGTTCAGTCGCCTCCGTGGTCAGCGGATCATCCGCGAACACGGTCAGGTCGGCGCGGTGGCCCACCCGTAGGCGGCCGGACTCGTGCTCCTCGCCCGCCGCGTAGGCCGCGTTCACCGTCATTCCCTGTAGCGCTTCCAAGGCCGTGAGCGCCTGTTCCGGGCCGTGCGGGGGGCGGGTCAGGTCTCGGGTGGGGCGGCGGTGGCGGGCGCCGGCCATCACGCCGAGCGGCGGGTAGGGGGCGATCGGCCAGTCGGAGCCGAGGACCACCACGGCGCCGGAGTCCTGCAGATCCCGGCAGCGCCAGGCGCGGGAGGCCCGCGTCTCCCCCAGGCGCCGGGACCAGTTGTCGGTGTGGTCGGCCCGGGTGAAGTCGCAGCAGTGGGTCGGCTGCATGGAGGCGACGACCCCGAGTTCGGCGAACCGGGCCAGGGTGTCGTCGGGCACCGTCTCGATGTGCTCGATCCGGTGCCGTACGGCGGACCCGCCCTCGGCCCGCGCCTTCGCCATCGCGTCCAGCGCATGCCGTACGGCCGCGTCCCCGATGGCGTGCGTCGCCACCGGTACTCCGGCACGGTGGAGTCGGCCCACGACCCGCGTGTACTCCTCGGGGTCCGGCCAGAAGGCGCCACGCGACTCGCCGTGGCAGTCCGGCTGTTCCAGCCAGGCGGTGCCGTTGTCGATCGTGCCGTCCATGAAGATCTTCACGCCGGCTGTCCGCCACAGCCGTCCGCCCTCGCCCTGTCCGGCGATGAGGGCGCGCACGCCCTCGGCGTCGGTGCCGGGCTGGCACCAGGGGGCGACGCGCAGCCGCAGCGGCAGCTGTCCGGCCGCGTCGAGCTCGCCGTAGAAGGCGAGGCTGTCGCCGTTCGCGTCCATCACGTGGCCGCCGGTCAGCCCCGCCGCGGCCATCGCCCGCAGCACGGCGGCGAGCCGGTCGCGGCGCTCCTCGCGGGTGGGCTGCGGGGCGACCCGCTCCACCAGCTCGCAGGCGGCGTCCTCCAGGAGCAGTCCGGTCGGACGGCCGTCGGCGTCGCACACGACCTCGGCGGTGGCCTGGTCGAAGGAGCGCGGTCCGTCGAGGCCCGCGAGCTCCAGCGCGCGCCGGCTGGCCAGCATGGAGTGCGCGTCGAAGAGCAGCAACAGGGCGGGGACGCCGTCGAGTACGGCGTCGAAGGGAGCGGTCTCGACCGCGCGCCCGGCGAAGACGTTGGGGTCCAGGCCCCAGGCGTGCAGCCAGGCGCCGGGGGCTAGTTCGCGCACCGCGGCGGCGAGGGCCTCGCGCACCTGTGGCACATCGGCGCAGCCGGACAGGTCCAGGCCGTGGGTGAGTTCGGCGCCGGAGACGGGGTGGAGGTGGCCGTCGACCAGGCCGGGGGTGACCACGGCGCCCTTGAGGTCGATCACCGTGGTGGCGGGGCCCGCGAGCGCGCGGATCTCCCGGTCGTCCCCGAGTGCGGCGATACGGCCGTCGGCGGCAGCGAGCGCGGTGTGCGGCAGGAGGCGGCCGGTGACCGGGTCGAGCAGCCGGGCCGACAGCAGGAGGAGGGTGGGGCGCACGCGGAACTCTCCTTGGAAGGGGGTCAGTTGGCGGTCAAGGTGCCGGGCGGCAGGCCGAGTTCGCGTTCGGCGGTGAGGGCGGGCATGAGCCGGATCTCGGGCGGGTCGTTGTCGGTGTCGGCGCTGTTGACGAGCATGCCGAGGCCGTCGAGGACGACCAGGATCCGTATGGCCGCCAGCATCGGGGCGTCGGTACGGAACTCACCTCGCTCGACGCCCTCGCGGATGACCGACTCGAGCCGGTCCCGCCAGGCGGCCTCCTGAACCGCCACCCGGTCCCGCAGGGTGGGCCGGTAGCGGCTCAGATGGCGGGCGTTGAGCCAGAGGCGGCTGATGTCGTCGTACGACGCTCCGCCGCCCGTCCGGGCGAAGAAGCGCGCCAGCAGTCCGGTGGGCGTGGTGCCGGCGCGGTCGGGCGGGAGGAGGTCGTCGAGTTCGGCGCCGGCCGCGGTGCCGTAGGCCTCGGCGACCAGGTCGTCGGCCGCCGGGAAGTAGTGGCTGATCAGTCCGGGGCGGACGTCGAGCTCCTCGGCGATCCTCCGCAGGGTGATGCACTCCAGCCCTTCGGTCAGGGCCACGGAAGCGGCGGCGGCAACGATTTCCGCACGTCTCTCCCCGGGAGATTTGCGGATTCGCTTGTTCGGAACGCTTGACGGCATGGAATCGATGCTATTGAGTGTGCGACCAATAAGCAAGCAGGTGGTCACACGTACCAGCACCGGAGGGGCCGCATGGCGTCCACGATCGACGACCCTGAGCACCGCACCGCCCTCGCATCGGACCGGGCGGAGGGAGCGGGCCGGATCGAGGCTCACGGCATCGACGTCATCCCCGACGCCGAACGCCGGGGCCGGCCGCGGCAGTTGTTCTCCGTCTGGGCCGCGGCGAACGTCAACTACCTGAGCCTCGTCATCGGCGGCGCGCTGATCCTCATGGGCCTCACGCTGTGGCAGGCGCTGGCGGTGATCGTGGTGGGCAACCTGTTCTGGCTGTTCACCGGGCTGCTGTCCCTACCCGGGCCGGCCGCGGGCGCGCCGAGCGAGGTGATCACCCGCGCGATGTTCGGTGTCCGCGGCAACCGCGTGAACAACGCGGTAGTGGGGTGGATGATCTCCGTTTGCTACTTCGCGCTGAATCTCGCCGCCGCCTCGACGGCCGCGTTCGCCCTGGTCGAGCTGGCGGGCGTCACCGCGACCACGCCCGTCCGAGTGGGCGTCGTCCTGGTGGTCGCCGCGCTCACGCTGACCATCGGTGTCTACGGCCACGCCCTGATCATGAAGCTGTACCTGCCGATCACCCTGGCGCTGACCGCGGTGTTCGCCGTAGTCGCGGTCGGCGTGTTCCGGCGCACGGACTTCTCCTACACCCCGGCCGAACCGCTCACCGGCCTCGACCTGTGGGCGGTGCTGCTCGCCGGAGTGACCCTGACCGGCTCCGGGCCGCTGTCGTACACCACCAGCGCCGACTTCTCCCGCTACCTGCCCCGGACGACCCCCGCGAAGGCGGTCATCGGCTGGACGTTCCTCGGCGGTTTCCTGCCCAGTGTCGTGGTCTGCTCCCTGGGCGCCTTCGCCGCGACCGCGGTCGACATGACGGACCCCCAGTCCGGGCTCCAGGGGATCCTGCCGGGCTGGTTCGACCCTGTCTTCCTGCTCGCCCTGGTCCTCGGCACCGTCGCCATCAACGCCCTGACCGCCTACAGCGCGGGCCTCGCCCTCCAGGCCGTCGGCATCCGCATCCGCCGCTCGCTCAGCGTCCTGGCCGACGGCACCGTCGCGGTCGCGCTCACCCTGTACGGGCTGCTCGTCTCCGACTTCCTCGACACCGTCAGCAACGTCCTCCAGCTCACCGTGGTCCTCCTCGGCCCCGCCGTCGCCCTCTACGCCACCGACATCGTCCTGCGCCGCAACCACTACGACGGCTCCGCCCTGACCGACGAGAGCCGCAACAGCCCCTTCTGGTACACGGGCGGTGTCCATTTGCCCGGCGCGGCGGCACTCGCGGCGGGCGTCACGGCGGCGGCCCTGTGCGTGAACACCGTCTACACCGGCCCGCTCGCCGAGGTCCTGGGCGGCCTGGATCTCGCGCTGCCGGTGGGCATGACGGTGTCGGCGGGCCTGTACGCGATGCTGGGGCGGGGCGCACTCCGCTGACCGGTACGTGGTGCCGGGGCGGGGCACACTCCGGCGACCGTTACGCGGTGCCGGGAACGCACGGCCCGCTGACCGGTACGCGGCGCTGAGGCGGGGCGCACTCCGTCGACCGTTACGCGGTGCCGGGAACGCACGGCCCGCTGACCGGTACGCGGCGCTCAGGCGGGGCGCACCCCGTGGCGGACGGGTACGCGGTGCCCAGGCAGGGCGCAGCCCACCGGCGCACGCGGCGGTGTTCAGGCGGCACACACCCCCACGGACCGGCCTGCGGTGCCCAGCCTGCGCACACCCCAGCGGCCCGGACGCGGTTGCCCGCGGCGCGCACCCGACTGACCGGGCATCCACGCCCGCTCCACCCACCCGCGAGCGCCCCTCGCCATCCTCATCGGCCTCAACCGCCCCCGCGCCGTGCCCCGCACTCCCGTACCCCCGCGCACGCCGCCCGGAGACGACCGTCCGATTCCGAAGGGACGCGCAGGCGTGACCGACCGGGAGAAACGCCCCGCTCCGCAGACCACCGTCCAGGACCAGGTCCGCGTACTACGGCTCGTCCAGGGCCACATGGCGGCCCAGGCGGTCGGTGTCGCCGCCCGCCTCCACATCGCCGACGCTCTGCGTGACGGCCCGCGGAGCCGCGCCGAGCTGGCCGAGGCCACCGGCACCGACCCGGACGCGCTGCGCCGTCTGCTACGGGTGCTGGAGAGCCTGGGATTCGTGGAGCGGCCCGCTTCCGCGGACCTGTTCGCGCTCACCTCCCTCGGCGAGGTGCTGCGCTCCGACGCGACTCCCCCGGCCCGCGCGCTCGCCGACCTGTTCACCTCCCCGGTGGTGTGGCGGCCGTGGGGCGAGCTGGTGCACAGCGTGCGGACGGGCGGGCCGGCGTTCGAGTCGGTCTTCGGGATGCCGGCGTTCCCCTACCTCGGCCGGCACCCCGACACGGCCGCCCTGTTCAACGCCGGGATGGCGGACGTGTCCCAGGGCGCGGCCGAGGCGGTCTCGGCGGGCTACGACTTCTCCGGCTTCCGCACCGTCGTGGACGTCGGAGGCGGCAACGGCGCCCTGCTCGGCACGCTCCTGACCACCTGCCCCGACAGCCGGGGCGTCCTCTTCGACACCCCGACCGGCGTCCGGGAAGCCGGCGAGGTACTCGACGCGGCCGGGGTCGCGGACCGCTGCACCGTCACCACCGGCGACTTCTTCACCGCCGTACCCCCCGGGGCCGACGCCTACGTCCTCAAGAGCGTGATCCACGACTGGGACGACGACCACGCCCGCACCCTGCTCACCCGCTGCCGCCAAGCCATGCCCGCCCACGCCAGGCTCCTCGTCATCGAGGCGGTGCTCCCGGACGAGGACGGCCCCCCGGCGGACGTCACCGCCGCACTGAGCGACTTGAACATGCTGGTGATGGTCGGCGGCAGGGAGCGCACCGAGAAGGAGTACGCCGCCCTGCTGACGTCGGCCGGTCTCGAACTGGTGCACGTGAGCGCGCCCCTCGCACCGACCCACTTCCAGGTGCTCGAGGCGATAGCGGTGTAGGAACGCCGGGCACGCGGGCGCTCCACGAGGGGCGCAGGGAGCGCGCCCAGCCCCATCGGACCCGCCCTCGCCGGACAACAGAGACCCGGCGGCCCAGCAGCGCGCCCCAGGTGCGCCGGGAGGCATCCGAGGCGCATTCTTGCTGTGTCGCCCCGTGCGACGGCGCACGGACGAGGTAGGGGCCGATGACAGGGAGCGCCGAGTACGCGCAGCGGACATCCGAGCGGCCGACGGCCTTGCTGATCGACGCCTCACTGGAGGCGCTCAGGGTGGCCGGCGGACTCGCGGCCGGGGTCTACCTGCGCTCGAACACGCCCAAAATCCTGCGCCTGTCGGTGCTCGTCGGGCTGCCCGGCCCCCTGTTCAAGCCATGGTGGCGGCTGCACACGGACCGCCCCTTCCCGGTCGCCGACGCCCACCGGCTGGGCGTGGAGGTGGTGCTGGCCAACGCCACCGAGACGATGCGCCGCTACCCCCAGTTCGCCGCGGGTCTGCCGTTCCAGTTCGGCTCGCTGTACGAGCCGGTCACGGCGGGGTCGACGCCGTACGGCGTACTGACCGTGCTGCGCCCGTCCGCCGCGGACGCCACCGAACTGCTGCCCGAGCGGGAGCGGCTGGCCGGTCTCGCCGATGAGCTGGCCCGGCAGCTGCGCGGCACACCGGACGACGCGCTGCGGTGGGACGGCGAGCCGCTGTGCGTGCGGCCGCCCGCCCTGCACCCGCCCGGACGGGCCGGAAGCTTCGCCTGGGATCCCGCCACCGGCGCCGTGACCGTGGACGAGCGGCTGCGCGGTGTGCTCGGGGCGTCCGCCGAGGAGCGCGTCGCGAGCGAGGCGGCCTTCGCCACCGCCGTGGCCCCCGGGGAGGCGCAACCGCTGCTGGCCGCGCTGAGGGACACGGCCGGGGGCCGTCCGCCGCCGCTGCCGCTGTACGTCCGCGGCGGCGACGGCGCGCTGCGGCTCGTCGAGCTGTGGAGGTCGTACGCCGATCCCAAGGACCCTGCCTCCGGTGTGCGGGCCGTGCACGGGGTGGTCCTGGAGCCGGGACCCGGCGCGGCGGCCGACACCGCGGCCGATCTGCTGCCCGAGGGCGTGTTCGCGCTGGATCGGCTCGGCACGGTCGTCTACGCCAACCCCCGCGCGGCCGAGCTGCTGGAGCTGCCCCGCCCTCAGTTGCTCGGCAGGACCCTGTGGGACGCCGTGCCGTGGGTGAACCAGCCCGGCTGTGAGGACCACCTGCGCGGGGCGCTGCTGTCGCCGGAACCGCTGCACTTCCACGTCGGACGCCCCAATCCGGATATCGCCGGGGAGTACGACGGTGACTGGCTGGCCCTGTCCCTGCACCCCGGCCCGGACCTGCTGACCTGTCTTGTCCGCCCGGCCCACCGGGTCGCCGAGGCGCCCGCCGGAGCACCGGCGGAGGACGTCGAAACGGCCTCGGCTCCCTCCATGGCGCCCCTGTACCGACCGATCGTCCTCGCCATCGCGCTGACCGAGGCGGTCACCGCCCGGCAGGTGTCGGCGGTGGTCATGCAGGAACTGCTGCCCGCCTTCGGCGGGCGCCGGCTGGCGATCTACCTGCTGCAGGAGCGGCATCTCTACCTGGCCTGGGAGAGCGGCTTCCCGCCGGGGTTCCTCGCCCCCTTCGAAGGTGTGGGCCTTGACGCGCGGCTGCCCGGCGTGGAGACGCTCACCAACGGGCGGCCGCTGTTCTTCGACTCGATGCAGCACCTCAAGGACGCCTACCCGGGCATCTCGCTGGACGCCACCGAGGGCGCCCGTGCCTTCCTGCCGCTGATCGCCTCCGGGCGGCCGGTCGGCTCCTGCATCCTCGGCTTCGACCGGCCCCGCAGCTTCAGCACCGAGGAGCGGGCCGCGCTCACCGCGCTGGCCGGGCTGATCGCACACGCCATGGAGAAGGCGCAGCGCTACGAGACCGAGGCGGCGCTCGCCCGAGGGCTGCAGCAGGCGCTGCTGCCCCGGCGGCTGTCGGCGCACCCCCTGCTGGAGACCGCCGGCCGCTACCTGCCCGCGACGCAGGCGATGGAAGTGGGCGGGGACTGGTACGACGTGGTCGCCGCCGGGGACGGTCTGGCCCTGGTCATCGGTGACGTCCAGGGCCACGGCGTGCAGGCGGCGGCCGCCATGGGCCAGTTGCGCACCGCCGTACGCGCCTTCGCGCTCGGGGACCGGCCGCCGGACGAGGTGATGAGCGGCACCAACAGACTGCTCATCGACATCGACTCCGGGCTGTTCGCCAGCTGCTGCTACATCCGCCTCGACCCCGTCACCGGGGTGGCCCGGGCCGCGCGGGCCGGACATCTGCCGCCGTTGCTGCGCCGCCCGGACGGCCGTACGCACCGCGTCGACCTGGCCGGCGGTGTCGTGCTCGGGGTGGACCCGCAGGAGCGCTACCCGGTGACGGAGCTGGTCATCGGACCCGGCGAGGTACTGGCCCTGTACACCGACGGCCTGGTGGAACGGCCGGGCGAGGACATCGACGACGGCATCGGCGCGCTGCGGGTGGCGCTGGCCAAGTCCGGTGCCCCGCTCGGACGGCCCGGCGGGCACAGCCTGTCCAAGGTGGCCGACTGGCTCACCACGGCCGCCCGGTACACCGTCGACCGGCCGGACGACATCGCGCTGCTGCTCGCCACCCGCCGCACCTCGCCGGAACGTGACACCTGACGGGGACGGCCGAGGGGAGAGCGCGACGGCGCGTAACGGTGTGTGACGCCTCTCGCCTCCTGCGGTCGGGCAGTGTAGACATGGCTCATGGTCCGACTCTCGGGTCGATCCGGGGCCCGGTCGCTCCGTCGCCGCAGCGGTCCGCGCCCCCACCGTGCGCCCGGCCGCGCCCGAGGAGTGCGCGCGCGCGGCGTGCCGGGCACCGGACGGCCCAGCACATCGCACCACCGGCGGACGCGTTCGCCGCTGAGCGGGCGCAGTGTGGCGGGCCAGGTGTTCCTGTTCCAGGTCGTCATCGTGCTGCTGCTGGTCGTGGCCGCGGTGGTGGCGCTGGTGCTCCAGGTACGGCACGACAGCACCCAGGAGGCCAAGAACCGCTCGGTCGCGGTCGCCCAGGCGACCGCCAACGCGGTCGGCACCCGTGAGGCGCTCGACGCCCCCGACCCCTCGGCCGTGCTCCAGCCCCGCGCCGAGGCCGCCCGCGAGACGACAAAGGTCGACTTCATCGTCGTGATGAACACCGACGGCATCCGCTACACGCACCCCAAGCCGGACCGCATCGGCAAGCAGTTCGTCGGCAACATAGAACCCGCGCTGCACGGCGAGGTCGTGACCGAGGAGATCACCGGCACGATCGGGCCGCTGGTCCAGGCCGTGGTACCGATCAAGGACGACGACGGCACGGTGGTCGGCCTGGTGTCGGCCGGCATCACCACGGCCACCGTCGGCGGCACGGCAGACGACCAGCTGCCGCTCCTGCTGAGCGCCGCGGCGGTGGCCCTGGCCCTCGCCACGGGCGGCACCGCGCTGGTCAGCAGGCGCCTGCTGCGCCAGACCCACGGTCTTGGCCCGCACGAGATGACCCGCATGTACGAGCACCACGACGCGGTGCTGCACTCCGTGCGCGAGGGCGTGATCATCGTCGGCGACGAGGGCCGACTGCTGCTCGCCAACGACGAGGCGCACCGCCTGCTCGATCTCCCGGCCGACGCCGAGGGCCGTCAGGTCGCCGACCTCGGACTCGCCCCCGACACCGCCGAGCTGCTGGACTCGGGCCGGGTCGCCACCGACGAGGTGCACCTGGTCAAGGAGCGGCTGCTGGCGGTGAACCAGCGCCCGACGAACCTGCGCGGCGGGCCGCCCGGCAGCGTGGCCACGCTCCGCGACTCCACCGAGCTGCGGGCCCTGTCGGGACGGGCCGAGACGGCACGGGAGCGCCTGAGCATGCTCTACGACGCCGGCGTGGGCATCGGCACCAGTCTGGACGTCACCCGCACCGCCGAGGAGCTGGCCGAGCTGGCCGTGCCGAGGTTCGCGGACTTCGTGACCGTGGACCTGTTCGGCGCCGTGCTCAGCGGTGGCCAGCCGGAGACGGTGACCCCGCTGCGCCGTACCGCCTCCAGCGGAATCCGCAAGGACGCGCCGTTGTACCCCGTGGGCGAGGAGATCGCGTTCGTCGAGACCTCGCCGCAGGCCCGGGCGCTGAGCGACGGGCAGGCGGTGCTGGAGCCGCTGCTCGCCGAGGCGCCGGGCTGGCAGGCGCAGGACCTGGAGCGGTCGGCGCAGGTCGTGGAGTACGGCATCCACTCGCTGATCGCGGTGCCGTTGCGCGCCGGGTCGCTGGTGCTGGGCGTGGTGAGCTTCTGGCGGTCGCGGAAGCCGGAGCCGTTCGACGCCGAGGAGCTGGAGCTGGCCGAGGAGCTGGTCGCGCGGGCCGCGGTCTCCATCGACAACGCCCGCCGCTACACCCGCGAGCACAGCATGGCGGTGACGCTCCAGCGCAGTCTGCTGCCGCGCAACCTGCCCGAGCAGAACGCCCTGGAGATCGCCTACCGGTATCTGCCGGCCCAGGCCGGGGTCGGCGGCGACTGGTTCGACGTCCTGCCGCTGTCCGGGGCGCGCGTCGCCCTCGTCGTCGGGGACGTCGTGGGGCACGGGCTGCACGCGGCGGCCACCATGGGGCGGCTGCGCACGGCGGTGCACAACTTCTCCGCGCTCGATCTGCCGCCGGAGGAACTCCTCTCCCTGCTGGACGAGTTGGTCGCCCGGATCGACCAGGACGAGGCGGCGGCCGGCAGCACGGCGCCGGTGACCGGGGCGACCTGTCTGTACGCGGTCTACGACCCGGTCACCCGGTGTTGCACGGTGGCCCGGGCCGGTCATCCGCCGCCCGCGCTCATCCACCCGGACGGCACCGTCGACTTCCCCGACGTGCCCGCGGGGCCGCCGCTCGGGCTCGGTGGACTGCCGTTCGAGACGGCCGAGCTGGACCTCGCCGAGGGCAGCCGTCTGGTGCTGTACACCGACGGTCTGGTCGAGGACCGGGTGCGGGACATCGACGAAGGGCTCGAACTGCTGCGCGCCGCCCTCGCACGGGCGGGCGCGTCACCGGAGGAGACCTGCCGCACGGTGCTGGACGCCCGGCTCCCGGACCGTCCCGGCGACGACATCGCCCTGCTCGTGGCCCGGACCCGCGCACTGCCCGCCGACCGGATCGCCGAATGGGACGTACCGTCGGATCCGGCGGCCGTGGCCAAGGTGCGCTCCTCCGTCAGCCGGCAACTCACCCAATGGGACCTGGACGACCTGGCGTTCACCACGGAGCTGATCCTCAGCGAGCTGGTCACCAACGCCATCCGGTACGGCGGCGACCCGATCCGGGTCCGGGTGCTGCGCGACCGCACGCTGATCTGCGAGGTCTACGACAGCAGCAACACCTCACCGCATCTGCGGTACGCGGCGATGACGGACGAGGGCGGGCGCGGCCTGTTCCTCGTCGCCCAGCTCTCCGAGCGCTGGGGAACCCGGTACACGCCCGAGGGCAAGGTGATCTGGGCGGAACAGCCGCTGCCATAACCCGCGAGACAGAATTCCGGCGGGCGGGGTGTACCGCGGCAGCATCTGATAGTAAACCTTCCTATCAGTGCCACGTACCTCCAGCCACCCACCCCCCACCCCTTGGAGCACCCGTGAGGCACCCCTCCCGTCGCGCCCTGCTCGCCGCGCTCGGCGTGTCGGTCATCGCGACACCTCCACTGAACGCCCCGTACGCCGGCGCCGTCCGCGCGCCCGGACTCGACGACCCGGCGAAGAAGGAGACCGCCATGAAGCTGGTGTCGAGCGCGGAGAACTCCTCGCTCGACTGGAAGGCGCAGTACGAGTACATCGAGGACATCCGCGACGGCCGCGGCTACACGGCCGGGATCATCGGCTTCTGCTCCGGCACCGGCGACATGCTCGACCTCGTGGAGCTCTACGCCGACCGCAGGCCCGGCAACGTGCTCGCCGGGTACCTGCCCGCGCTGCGCGGGGTCGACGGCACCGACTCGCACGAAGGGCTCGACCCGCACTTCCCGCGAGACTGGCGCAGGGCGGCCCGGGACCGCGCCTTCCAGCAGGCGCAGAACGACGAACGGGACCGCGTGTACTTCGACCCGGCCGTCCGTCAGGGCAAGGCGGACGGGTTGCGCGTGCTCGGGCAGTTCGCGTACTACGACGCCCGCGTGATGCACGGTGGCGGATCCGACCGGCTCGGCTTCGACAGCATCCGCAGGCGGGCGCTGCAGAGCGCCCGGCCGCCCGCGCAGGGCGGCGACGAGGTCAGGTACCTGCACGCCTTCCTCGACGCCCGGGTGTGGGCGATGAGGCAGGAGGAGGCGCACAGCGACACCAGCAGGGTCGACACCGCCCAGCGCGTCTTCCTGCGCGCGGGCAACCTCGACCTCACCACCCCGCTGGACTGGAAGGTGTACGGCGACAGCTTCCACATCGACTGAGGCGACCCGGGGAACAGCCGTACGGGGGCGCCGCGCCCTGGCCCCTCGTACGACTTTCACTTCCCATAAGCCGGCCTTATGAGCTCATAGACCGGACCCGCGTACCGACTTAGGGTTGCCTTAGCTTAGGCTTCCCGTCGAGTTGCTTGTCATCGCTCGAAGGGAACCTGATCATGCCCCGCCCCCTGCGGGTAGCCATTGTCGGAGCCGGCCCCGCCGGGATCTACGCCGCCGACGCGCTGCTCAAGTCCGATGTGGCCGCCGAGCCCGGTGTCTCCATCGACATCTTCGAGCGCATGCCGGCCCCGTTCGGTCTCATCCGTTACGGCGTCGCCCCCGACCACCCCCGCATCAAGGGCATCATCACCGCCCTCCACCAGGTGCTCGACAAGCCCCAGGTCCGTCTCTTCGGCAATGTGGACTACGGCACCGACGTGCACTTGGACGACCTGCGCGCCTTCTACGACGCCGTGGTCTTCTCCACGGGCGCCATGGCCGACCGCGAGCTGAAGATACCCGGCGTCGAGCTGGACGGCTCCTACGGCGCCGCCGACTTCGCCTCCTGGTACGACGGCCACCCGGACGTGCCGCGCACCTGGCCGCTGGAGGCCGAGAAGGTCGCCGTCCTGGGCGTGGGCAACGTGGCACTCGACATCTCCCGGATCCTCGCCAAGACCGCCGACGAACTGCTGCCCACCGAGATCCCGCCGAACGTCTACGAGGGACTCAAGGCCAACAAGGCCGTGGAGATCCACGTGTTCGGCCGACGCGGCCCCGCGCAGGCGAAGTTCAGCCCGATGGAGCTGCGCGAGCTGGACCACTCCCCCAACATCGAGGTCATCGTCAACCCCGAGGACATCGACTACGACGAGGGCTCCATCGAGCAGCGCCGCTCCAACAAGCAGGTCGACATGGTCGCCAAGACGCTGGAGAACTGGGCGATCCGCGACATCGGCGACCGCCCGCACAAGCTGTTCCTGCACTTCTTCGAGTCCCCGGCGGAGATCCTCGGCGAGGACGGCAAGGTCGTGGGCCTGCGCACCGAGCGCACCGAGCTGGACGGCACCGGCAACGTCAAGGGCACCGGCGAGTTCAAGGACTGGGACGTCACCGCGGTCTACCGCGCCGTCGGCTACCTCTCCGACAAACTGCCCAAGCTGCCCTGGGACATCGAGTCGGGCACCGTCCCGGACGAGGGCGGCCGGGTCATGCAGGAGTCCGGCGAGCACCTGCAGTCCACGTACGTCACCGGCTGGATCCGGCGCGGCCCGGTGGGCCTCATCGGCCACACCAAGGGCGACGCCAACGAGACGGTCGCCAACCTCCTGGACGACTTCGCGGGCGGGCGCCTGCAGACTCCCGCCTCCCCCGAGCCCGAGGCCGTGGAGCAGTTCCTCGGCGAGCGTGAGATCCGCTTCACCACCTGGGAGGGCTGGTACAAGCTGGACGCCGCGGAGAAGGCGCTGGGCGAGCCGCAGGGCCGCGAGCGCGTGAAGATCGTCGAGCGCGAGGACATGCTCCGCGAGAGCGGCGCCTGAGCCGAACGGGAAGGGGGCGGGCCTCGGCCTGTCCATCGTGCGGGCCATCGCGCGCGCCCACCACGGGGAGGTCGCGGCGGTGCCCCGGGAGGGCGGGGGCC
>NZ_JBSFOK010000030.1:0-106488 GCF_053587635.1 Streptomyces sp. NPDC003635
TGGCGGCGAACCGGCTTTCCCTGCCCTGCTCCGCAGGAGCTTCGTTTCCTCCCCCGGCTGAAGCCGGGGGTATCCACGAAGGAGAGACTCGATGAAGAAGTGTGATGCGAGAGTCCGGCCCCGGGCTGGCGTATCTGCCCCACCGGGAGGGCTTCACGCAACAGTCCGTCCGGCTGGAGTCGACAGTACGCCGGTCCTGTTCAGGGGCGGCAGGCTGGATGCCCCGACCGGATGTCGGCGCGCGACTGAAGGAGCTGGCCGGGAGACCGACGCTCCGGACGGGACTTCTCCTCGTGGCCCAGCTGAGAACACGTGACTACTCGAAGAACTTGAGGCTCCAGCCGGTGTTCGTGTTCGCGCCGGGGACGTTGGCGCGGCTGTAGGTGACGTTGCCCCACCAGGTGAACGTGCCGGTGTACCAGTACCGGTTCTCCCACGTGTACGGCGTCCCCTTGGGGACCGCGTGGAACAGGAGAGGCAAGCGCGGACCGGCGGGCGGGCTCGTGTTGATGTCGCCGTCGAGGAGCACGAAGCTGTGGTGACCGGGTCCGTCGACGTACAGGGTGGGGTCCCAGCCGGACATCATCGTGGCGCGATGCGAACCGAAGAGGCAGCCGTTGGACTTGTACCAGTCCCATACGTACGTCGGGTCCCCACCAGCCCGCAGCCGCAGGTCGGCCAGGCAGTACTGGTCGCTCCAGCTGCCGTTGGCCGAGTAGGCGATGTGCAGTTGGCCGTTCGGGTCCTTGATGGGTTCGGGCGCTTCGTTGATGAACGGGTTGCCGACCACCCGTTCCCAGGGCTCGCGCGGCTGCGAGATGACGTACCGCCCGCCGGTGGGCCTCGTGGGGCTGCTCATCCGGGCGATGTAGAGATTCTGCTCGACGTTGGTGTCACCGGCCCAGCCGGACCAGACGAACCAGCGCTGCCCGTTGAAGGTGAACAGGGTGCCGTCGATCGCCCACTTGTCGTCCGGCAGAGCGAGTTTCGTCGCGCCGGTGTACCCACTGTCCGGGCTGGCGGAGCTGATGACGTACATCCGGTGGGCCGGTCCGCGACCGGCCGTGAAGTAGATGTAGTACCGGCCGCCGTCGCGCACGATCTCCGGAGCCCAGACCTCACCGAGGCCGAGCGTGTCCGACCACACCCGGCGGGCGGGCGCGGAGGCGAGTGCGTCCGTGGAGGGGGCCTGCCGTACGGCGATGCCGTCACCGACGGACTGGACCGAGACGTAGGTTCCGCCGACCCGCAGCACGCTCGGGTCAGCGGCCCGCAGAGCCGTCTGGCCGGCCCCGGCGGGTTCGGCGGCCGTCAGAGACAGGGCGGCGGCGAGCACGCCGGTCAGCAGGAGAGCAGCAGCGCTCCTCAGAGTGCGAGTTGAGGTCATGGCCCCGTTCCATGGTCGGCCTCCGCTTCGACGCCGCGCCGACGCGAGGCAGCGGCGTGGGGGCTGCGTCCGGTCGGGACCGCGTCGGAGGAGTGGGGAGCGATCCTGGCCGTCGGAACTCGGCTGCAACTGTGATTTACATCGATGCAAATCCGCTGTCCCCAGCATCGCGACCAGAGGTGAACCTGTCAACGTCTCGTGCAGGGTGCGCCATCGGGCCGGCGGGAGCACCGGCTACCGCCTCTGCCCGGTTCGGCCAGGGCGTCGAAGGATTCTCGACCACACGCAGGTGTGCCCGCCCTCGACGAACTCGGCCTTACGGAGGAGCGGGCCCCCGAGGAGGGTGATGTGAGCCCATTCGCCTGCCTCACCCCTGATTGGGAGCGCTCTCACGATTTCGTGGGCTGTCGATATCCTGACTGAATCGCATCGCCGCCGGTTTGAACGTGCCCAGACGAGGGAGTGCCCGCCTTGCCCGAGCCGATCACGGGGTCCCGCCCCACTCTGGAAGCCGTCGCGGCGCGTGCCGGTGTCTCCCGGGCTACCGCGTCGCGGGTGGTCAACGGTGGTGCGGGGGTGCGCGCTCCCCTGGTCGAGAAGGTGCGCCAGGCGGTCGAGGAGCTGGGCTACGTGCCCAATCACGCGGCCCGGACCCTGGTCACCCGGCGCAACGGTGCGGTGGCTGTGATCATCGCCGAGCCGGAGTTCCGGGTCTTCTCCGACCCGTTCTTCGAGCAGCAGGTGCGCGGGATCAGCCGCGAGCTGACGGCGCACGACTTGCAGCTCGTACTGCTGTGGGTCGAGGGCCGTGGTGATCATGACCGGATCGTCCGCTATCTCGGCGGCGGCCATGTCGACGGGGCGCTCGCCTTCTCCGTGCACAACGACGACGAGCTGCCGGCCCTCATCGAGAAGTCCCGGATCCCCACCGTGTTCGGCGGACGGTCGGCCGTGGACCGCAGTCTGGTGTCGCCGTACGTCGACTGCGACAACCGCGGCGGGGCCCGTCAGGCGGTCCAGCACCTCCTCTCCCTGGGCCGGCGCAAGATCGCGCACATCGCGGGACCGCTCGACCTGACAGCGGCCCTGGACCGGGTCGACGGTTACCACGACGTCCTCATCGACGCGGACCCCACCTTGCTGTGCCAGGGCGACTTCACCGCGAAGGGCGGCGCCCGGGCGATGGCCGAACTGCTGGAGCGGCACCCGGATCTCGACGGGGTGTTCGCCGCCAACGACCTGACGGCGCTGGGAGCGCTGCGCACGCTGCGGGAGCGGGGGGCGCGCGTCCCTGACGACGTGGCGGTGGTGGGGTTCGACGACATGGCGTCGGTGGTGGAGCTGACCGACCCGGCGCTCACCACCGTCCACCAGGACATCGAGGGCATGGGCCGGCTGATGGTGAAGCTGTTGATGCGGCTGCTCGACGGGGCGGGGAGCCCTGCGCCCGCCTCCGTCATCACGCCGACGTCGCTGGTTCGGCGCGCATCGGCCTGACCCGCGCTCGGAGAGCCACGCGCACGAGCGCGGCGGGCGCCGGCTCGATCGCCGGTGCCCGCCGCGCCTCCGTGAAGGGCTGCTGCCCGATCAGCTGAAGGGGATCACGAGCACGGAGTTCTCCGTGCCTGTCTGGATCTTGGACGTGCCGTTGCCGATGGCGCTCCACACCTCCAGTCGGACTGTGCCGTTGGCCAGGTTGCCGAGGCTGCCGGTGGCTGACTTCAGGCCGCGTGTCTGGGCGTACTGCTCCCATCCGGCGACGGGGTCGGTGGCGAAGTAGTGATACGTCTCGGTGCGGTCGAAGGTGCCGTCGCCGGTGAGGTCGTAGCTGATCCTCACCTGCTGGCCCAGGCCGACCGTGGGGCCGGCGTCGACCTGGAACCGGAATGCGGTGGCCGCGCCCGGGGTGAGGGTGCCGTTGACGCCGCGGGCCTCGTAGACGAGCGGCTGGTACGGGGTGCCGTCGTGGTTGGTGCCGCCGGCGGAGGCGATGGTGTCGCTGCCTGCCGTGCCGCTGGTGGACGTGGTGAGCGTGCCGCCGGAACGCAGCTGGAAGGTGTTGCCGGTCGGCGGATCCGGATCCGGGTCGGGGTCGGGATCGCTGCCGGTTCCGGTGCCGGTCGCGGTCGAACGGGCGGGCACGGACAGGGTCTTGCCGTCCGAGAACGTCACCGTGCGCGCGCTGGAGCCGTAGTTGTGGGCGGCGTAGGTGCGGGTCGTGCCCTTGACGAAGACGGCGGCGGAGGGGATGTCGCCGGTCACGGTGGGGTCGGGCGCACCGAGGGCGGCGAGGGTCTCGATCCAGTGGTAGGTGTGCGCCTTGGACTCGCCCTCCTCCGGGGTGTAGGAGGCGTTGCCCGCGTCCCACTTGGACTTCGCCGCCGCCGGGTCCGCGAGCGACTGGAACTCCCACAGGATGTCGCGCCATTCGGCGGCGGGGCCGCCGTTCTCGCGCTCCATCTCCGCCAGGTTCCGCCGGATGGCGGCCTTCTCGCCACCGAGGTGCAGGGAACCGCCGGTCACCGGGAGGACGTTGATGCCGTGTATCTCCTCGGGGTTGGCCGTCCACCAGGTGGCGTAGGCCGCGCCGCTGCCCCAGACCATGCCGGCGGTGTCGTGGCCGAAGGAGGAGGGGAAGACCTGCTCGTCGGCGTCGAACCAGTACTGGGCGATGGCCTCGGCCTCGGTGGTGAGGAGGTAGCTGCCGAGGTCGCGCAGCGCCGCGTCACCGGTGGCCGAGCCCCACAATACGAGTGCCGCGCTGAGGTTGATCGACTCGGACGAGGACTCCTGGTTGTTGCCGGCGGCGAAGCCCTGGTGGCCCGAGGCCCAGCTGTGGCCGGCATACACGTCGAAGCCGCGCAGGAACGGGAAGGCGCTGTCGGTGCGGCTGGGGTTGGCGGTGTCGCGGATCAGGGTCTTGACCATGCCGCCCCAGGCGGAGTCGGCGGCCCAGGACGGGTCGTACTGGGCGACGATCGCGGCCGCGTAGACGTAGTAGCTGTAGTGGAAGTGGTGGTCGTTGAGCTCGCTGTCGCTGCCGTAGGAGGCGGGATAGCCGGTGAGGGTCTTCCACGCCTGGTCGTAGGAGAACTCGTTGGCGCCGCCCGCGGTGAACCACTGCTGGAGGCGTCCCTTGATGAGCCCGAGGAGCTTGTCGCGGATCGCGCCCTCGCCGATCTGGTCGGCCAGCGGGACCAGTTGGGCGAGTTTGCCGAGGGCCTTGCCGGTCCAGTAGGTGTCGGTGGCGCCGGAGAAGGGGTCCGCGGAGTTCGCGACGTCGTTGAGGTAGTTGCGCAGCCGGGCCGCGTCGACACCGCTCGTCTTGGGCAGGCCGGGCAGGACCGGGGAGGCCTTCTGCGTGGTGGTGAAGGAGGCGGACTCGCGCACCTTCATGGTGCCGCGCGGGGAGACGTAGGTGTACGGGGTGAGCGCGTCCGTGGTGTTGAGCCACTGGTGCCGGTAGAGGGCCTGGAGCGTGCCGCGTTCCGTGCCCTCCTTCGCCTCGGTGGTCAGGGTGTAGGTGGCGCGCACGGTCCCGCCGCTGTAGTTCCAGTCGACCTTGGAGCCGGTGACGAAGCTGAAGGCGTACTTGCGGAAGGTGGCGAGCGCGTCGGTGGAGGGCAGGACGGCGACAGAGAAGTAGTCCTTGCCGCCCAGGCCCGCGGTGACGGTGGAGCCGGAGACGTTCCAGTCGCTGCCGGTGGGTGCGAACAGGGCGTAGTGGTGTCCGGCGACCGTGATGCCGAGGACGTTGCCCTGGTCGGCGAAGACGGCGGGTGCGGAGGCCGTGGTGATCTGGGCGTTGCCGCCGGAGCCCTTGGCGTAGACGAAGGGCATGCCGTGGCCGATGGTCGTGCGCAGGGTGCGGGTGCCGTCGGACCAGTAGGGGGTGACGGTCCAGTCGGACCAGCTGTCGGCCTTGGTGTCGGGCGAGTTGAGGCCGGTGAGGCCGAGGGTGAGGTCGGCTTTGTGGGCGTACTCGTACTGGCGCCCATCGCCGACGATCGCGGCGGATGTCGGGTAGCCGATCTGCAGGCCGCCCGAGACGGCCTGGTAGGTGAGGGGGTGGCCGTACATCGGCGTCGAGTGGGGGTTGTCGCCGTACCGCTGGAAGGCCAGGGAGGACCACCAGTCGTTGGTGGGCACGGGCTTGCCCTGGGCGGCGGAGGTCACTTTGGGAGTGACCGGGGTGCCGGTGTTGGTGGTCGGGCCGGTCGTTCCGGCGGGGCGGGTGTCGGAGTAGCTGCCGGCGCCGACGGGGATCGTGGCGGCGGCGGCCGGGGTCGCGGCCGGACCGAGTCCGGCGGCGGCGAGGGCGGCGGCCAGGACCAGCACGGTGGCCGGTCTGTTGCGGGTGGATGGCATGAAGGGGTACCTCGAGTCATCACGACGGGTAGTGGGGTCTCACCGTGTGTGTCCGGAACGCTTCGAGAGCGCTCTCAGATGGCCGGAAACGTAAGGTCCAGGTAACGTCGGCGTCAATAGATTTGACACAGACGGCAGTTGGGCTCCGAGTTGCGCCCGTTATGCCTTCGAGTCTTGACTGATCACCCGATGAGCGGGCACGCTCCCCTCAGGATTTGAGAGCGCTCTCAGGTACCTTCACCTCTTCGCGGCCACGGAGGCTTCCCCCGCACAGCGCCCGAGCAGCCCGGAGAGCCACGGTCAGCCTCGGACGATCGCCCTGGGCCTGCAGCCGGCTCACCCGCCTGCGGAGATCCTCCTGGCGAGTCCGCCGACGGCGCGGACGTGAAGCCACTGTCACCGCGGACCTCTTGAAGACCGTCGGACAGGAGCAGGCCGAGCTCTTCGGGGAGTACGACAAGCCCCACCACGGACTCATCATCAAGCAGACCGACACCGAGGACGAGGCCGACTGCTGGAGTCGCTCCGGACCCGGCTCGCCGTCGGTGGTCTCACCGACGTCCAAGGCATCGGGGCCAGCCGGATCACTTCGTCACCCAGCAACAGGCCGCCATGTTCGAAGACTTGAACAGTCTGGCGATGGAGAGCTCAAGAGCCGGCTCGCCGACGCCCGGCGCCCGCCGCAAGGCAAGGATGGCGAGGTGCTCGGTGCCTCAGCCAGCATCGCCCCCGCACCCCTCCTCCGGCACCGCGGTGGATGAGGCGGTGCCGGTGCCGGGCGCCGGTTGCGGGTTCGGGCCGCTTCGGTAAAGAGATGGATCCCTTCTGGATCCCGTACAGGAAAGACGCTGGATGCCGACTGAGACCGGGCCCTACGGTCTCCGTCATGAGCAATCGATCCGATGCAACTGTCGCGCCTGTCAGGGCATTTGAACCGCCGTACTACGTCGCCGTCTTCTCCACGGTCCGCAGCCAGGACCAGAGCGGCTACAGCGAGACCAACGCCCGCTTGGAGGGACTGGTAAAGGACATCCCCGGTTATCTGGGAATGGACAGCGCGCAGACTCCCGGCGGGCTGGGCATCAGCGTCGCCTACTTCCGAGACGCCGACGCTCTCACCCAGTGGCGGACCCACAGCGAGCACCGGGCCGCACAACAGCGCGGTCGAGCCGAGTGGTACGAGAGCTACACGCTCCATGTGGCGAAGGTCGAACGGAGTCATGGTTTCCGGCGAGCGGCGGCGCCACAAGAAACCTCGACCGCCGGCTGACCCGTCTCGCGCCCGGGCGCTCTGGGGATGGGTGACTCGATCGTGCCGGCCCGGGTGGCCGGCCGCCGCGACCGGTCGCCCGACTGCGGCGGAGGGAGCCGCCTTCTCCCTCCGCTGACGCCTCCTCAGCTCGGCGTGAAAGCGTTGAAGCAGACAACTCGGCTGGCGTTGCAGATCTCCGCGTCCGTCGGTATGTCCACGGCTTCAGGGAATTCGTACGTCAGAAACGTCATGGTCCTGCCCGAGGCGAACTTCACCGTGGCTTCCTGGACCGGGGTCGCGTGCTTCGGCGTACCGCCCACGAAGGCGAACGGGCCCCTGCTGTTCTCGACGACGCTGACCGTAAGCCACATCTGGCGCGGCCCTCCCTGGTGCGAGAGCCCGTGCGGCATGCTTCTGCCCACGTGCACGTAACCCTGCGCCACGCGTTGCTCCGCGAGCCCGAAGCACTGCCGGTCCGCCGCCCGCTCGCGGATCGCCGTCAGGCAGTAGGTGTTGGCGTCCGGCAGCCACGCCACATCGCCGCTGCCTACAGGCTCGCGGCGCCGCAGGATGATGGCCTCGGATGGGGCGGGCACGGTCTTGTCCTCGGAGAAGGCATCCATACTCAGCACCGCCTCGATGAGTTTGGCATCACCCGGGGCGACCCTCGCCGCCCCCAACGGCGTGGCAGGGCCGGGTTCGGGTGGTTCCGGAGAGCGGGAAGCAGCGCGTGAGGACGCGGCCGGGGAGGGGGAACCCGGTGCGGAGCCGGCCGACGTGCACGCTGTCACGGCCAACAGCACGACGCCGACACCTGCAAGAAGCCCGCGTTTCATCGCCCACCCTTCTCGTGGCGCGATCATAGCCACCGCTCGGGTTGCGGTGACACAGGCCGCGTTCAACCTGGGCGCGACCTGGCAGGCAGGTGGGCTGTGTGGCCTGGTGAGCCGGGCCGGGTGGGTCGGCGCCCTGCTCCAGCCCGTGGCCTGTTCCAGCCGGTGGCCGACCGCGCGTGGTTCAGGCGGTGGCGTCCGGTCCGGAGGAGCGGGCCGTCTGCGCCTGCGCCGCCATCGTGACGGGTGGCGCCGTGTTCTGGTGCGAGGTCGAGACACCGGTGGGGGTCGCGGCCGTGAAGTAGTCCAGCGTCCCGGTGATGTTGAGGAGCCGGGTCAGTTTCGCGGGCCGGTCGTCCAGGTGCAGACGCGCTCCGGCCGCTGCCGCGCGGCGGCCGATCATCAAGAGGGCTGACAGTCCCATCGAATCGACGACGCCGACCGCGGCGCAGTGCAGGTGCAGGTCTTTCAGGCCCGGCCGCTCCGTGAGCTGGGCGGTGACCTCGTCCAGGAGGAGGTCGGCGGTGTCGTGGTCGAGATCGCCGGTGATCTCTATGCGGACCGTGTCCTGGGTGTCGATCGTGGTGAGCTCGAGTGCGGGGGGCAGGGTGGTCATGCGGGTGATCCAGTGGTGGGTTGGTCAGCGGTGAGGGCTTCGACTCCGCGCTGAAGCGTGCGGACCGCCCGGGGAAAGTCCTGGAGTTCGCGGGCGAAGAGTTTGAGGGCTGGAGGCAAGGACAGTACGGGCACCCCGCGTGCTCGGAGGATCTGGGCGGTCCAGGCGATGAACGACACAAAGAGGTCTTCGTCGCCGAGGTAGAGGGAGGTGAGGAGGAAGTCCACGATGTGTGCGAGGTCTTCCGCCGTGCGGTCGCGCTGCGTGTCGTCGTAGGCGCGCATGGCGGGGAAGGCGTCCTGCAGGGCGAGGAAGACGGTCCGCACCAGGGAGCCGCTGCTGCGGGCGACCAGTGTGTACTCCTGGTCGGCCAGGTGGGGCAGGTCATCGATCTGCTGGTGATCGGACTGCGGTTGCGGCAGCGGCCCCTCGGCGAGCCGGTCTGCCGCGCTCCGGGCGTCCGGAGCCCAGGCTTGTGCACCGAGCAGCTTCGCGTAGCGGCCGTCGGGTCCGAACGCGGCGCCGCCGACGAGGACAGGAACGCCGATGGCCTGGCACGCGGTGATCGCCGCGTGGGCGGTGGGCAGCCTGGTGGCGATCGAGCTGGACAGCGCGACCGCGTCGGCCTTGGTGATGTGCAGGTGGGCGATCAGATGGGGTGAGGGGACCTGCGCGCCGAGGTAGTCCACCTGCCAGCCACGCAGTTTCAGCACCTCGGCCACCAGCCGCGCGGGCAGCGCGTGCCATTCACCGTCCACGCAGGCCACCGTGATCCGGCCCCGGTAGGCGGTGGTGCGGGAGGCCGGGTGCCGGGCGAGCGCGGCGACGACGCGTTCATTGATGGCCGTGGCGGTGTGCTCCTGCGCGACGCTGATCCTGTTCGCGGCCCACTCCTCACCGACCCTGCCCTGGACCGCCGCGATCACGTCCAACAGGACGGACTCCGGGTCGGTGCCCTCATCCAGGGCGCGCAGGACGACGTCGGTGGCGGCGGTCTCGTCTCCGGCGGCCACGGCGGTCCAGAGCTGCTCGGACAGCTCTGGCAGGCTGGTGTGGCCTGGGAGGCGGGGTGGGCTGCTGGTGCTCATGCGGTGCGGTTACCCCGAGAAGGGGCGTTCACCGCGCTCAGGTGACGGGTGCGGGGTGCGGAGATGGCGACCACGGCCATGTCGTCGTGCCGTCGGTCGCCGAGCCACTGGGAGGCGAGCATCTGGACGTGCTCCACGATGCCCTCGGCGGGCATGCCGACGCAGCCGGCGAGGGCGCTCTGGAGGCGTTTCTCACCGAAGAAGGCGTCTCCCATCGGGCCGCCCTTGGCCTCGGTGATCCCGTCCGTGTACAGGATGCAGGACTCCCCAGGGGCGAGCGTGACAGTGGTGCTGTGGGCGCGGACCTCCGGCAGGGCTCCGACCAGGGTGCCGCTGGTGTCGGCTTCCTCGACGGTGCCGTTCGCCCGGACGATCAGCGGGATCGGGTGACCGGCGCTGGTCAGCCGTACGTGGACCTCGTCGCCCCGGCGGACGGCGGAGGCCAGGACCAACGTCGCGAAGCGGGTGTGGTGGGAGGTGAGCAGGGCGGTGTTGAGCAGCGTGAGCATGCGCTGGTGGTCGTCGGCCAGGGGCAGCAGGGCGTGCAGGGTGTTGCGGATCTTGCCCGTGAGGACGGCGGCCTCCAGGCCCTTGCCGCACACGTCGCCGAGCGTCACCAGGGAGGGCTCACCCTCCACCGTGGCGGGGTGCACGTCGTAGAAGTCCCCGCCGACGCGCTCGTGGTCGGCCGAGGGGCGGTAGCTGCCGGCGAAGTCCACTCCGGAGATCCGGTGCAGGGCCGGGGGCAGCAGCTCCCGCATGAGCACCTCGGTGATGGCCGTCTGCTCCGCGTACAGGCGGGCCGCCGACATCGCCGCTCCCGAACGCGCGGCGAACAGACGAGCGAAGACTTCTTCCTCTTCGGTGAAGGCGGCGCTGCCCTCCTTGCGCAGCAGGACCAGCGCACCGGCCGAGACACCATGCCCGGGCAGCGGCGTGATCACCATCGCTCCGACGGGACCGAAGCCTTCAGGGACCATCCAGGCCGGGGCGGCAGCGGGGTCGATCCACCGGGAAGGCACCGGCGGAAACCCGCGCAGGGCTTCAGCCAGACCAGGAACGGCATCGGGGTCCACCGCTTGCTGCGAGGAGCTGGGGGTGCCGCCGCGCAGGCAGGTCACCACAGGCAGCCGGTGACCGCGGGCCGGCGCGATGGCCAGCGCCGCATCAGCGAGGTTCTCGGCGGCCAACTGCGCGGTCACGTCCATGCAGCGCCCCAGGTTGAGGGAGGAGAGCAGGGTGCTCGACGCCTTCGCGAGGAACGCGGTCCGCTCCCGCTCCACGTGCAGCGCTTCACGGGCGAGTTGGTGATCGGTGTCGTCCACCAGCCACCACGCCACCGTGCCGTCGTCTCGCACGCTGGGGTGCGCCTCGAAACGACGTCCCTCGATCACACCGGACAACGGCGCGTTCGGCTCCTCCCCGGACCTGGGCCTGGGCAAGCGCATCGCCTGGTGAGCCGCGGTCAGCCAGGCCGGGACCACCCCGGCCAGAGGTATCCCGGGACGGGCTGCGGGGAGAAGCACCCGTGCTGCGTCGTTGCGCTGCACGAGGAGGCCCGCCGCATCAGTGACCAGGACCGGGTACGGGGCACGGCCCCATGGGAAGTCCGGCTCCGTGTCTGCGGCGCTCTGCGCTCGGGTGAAAACCAAGTATCGAGGACCCGCTGGGCGAATCCCTCACCTCACCACTTCAAAAGAGATCATTGCCTTCAGGCAACGATCGCGCACATGGACTCCTCTACGCAACCCCGCCCTACCTCAATCGTGCCATCTGCACACATGTGAAGACGATGTGCGCACCATCGGACAGTTAGCCGGATATGTACAAAGACGCACCGCCCGCGAGGCGGGCCCGCAGACGGCGAAGCCCGAGCCGACCGCTCGGATGGCCTCCAGGCTCGACGCAGCTTCACAAGGCCGATTCGCCCCTGCCCACTGATCGGCCTGCCGGGCGATCATGGCCCGGCTCGGCGGATCACCAACAGTACCTACTGCGGCGCGCGAGGCGTTCGCGCAAAGTCCTGGGGACGATTGCTGGTGCCGATGGCGTCAGCAGTGTGGTGCAGGACCTCGCGCCTCTCGCCCGCATCGCGATGCTCACGGCGTGGGGAGGCGACGCTGACCGTCACGAAAGCTGCGTACGCCGCCGCTGCAGCTGCTCGTAGGCCCCCGCACACGCTCGTACCGGCTGGAGAACCACCCGCCCCGCCGCGCGCACCATCACCGCGGCGATGACCCGCTGACGGCCGGACGGCCGCAGGACCACGCGCCTCACGTACAGCGCTGGCGTCTCACCCCGAGGGGCGAAGTGAGGACGCGCCGCTGGTGGCGCCGCCTGCGACCCGGCCCTGAAGTGCCGCGCGCATCGTGTGCAGTCGGCGGTTCTGGAGGTTGCTGTAGTAGATCATCCACCCGATGAACGTCACGCTGATCAAGGTCATGCCGATGGTCTGCCGCAGTCCCTGGGTGAGCGCGGTCAGCACGGTGATCGTGGTGAAAAGCGCGGCGAGGAAGATCAGCGCGGCCACGCGGTGCCGGGTGCGGTGCAACCGCTGGGCGACCAGATCGCGCATCGCGCTCTGCTCTTGCGGGTCCTGCGGTACATCACCCGTGCGCAGCTTCCGGTCCAGCGAGACGAGGTCGTTCGTCTTCCCGCCCGCGGCTCGCTTTTCCTTGCGGCGGGCGATCACAATGACGCAGATCCCACCGACCGACATGACCGCCGTGCGCAGCAGCACGGTCCCGAACGAGCGCCCTGGAAAGAGCAGCGCGACCAGCACGCTGGCGGCCAGGATGGACAGGGCGAGCTGCGCCCACAGGTGCCGCGCCAGGAAATCCCGGATCTGTTGCATGCTCCGCCTCCTTCAGCCGTCAGAGCCGCTTCCTGCGCCGGTGGCCGGCGAGCACCATGGCGCACGCGAAGGCCAGAAGAATCCAGGCGACCGCACAGTAAGCCCAACCCGTCGTCCCGCGTGCCGCTCCGAGCGAGCTCACGGCCGCCCACAGGGCGAGCACGGCACACAGACAGGTCCATGCGATGTCGGCGAGCCGGACTCGCAACTGGGCGCGTTGACGGGTCCCTCGCTGCAAGGTGCCGAGCCTGGGTTTCGCGGTCTTCTCCCGGGAGTCCACGAGCCGTCACTCCTTTCGTTCGCACGTGAAGTGTCGACTACCCGGGCTCTGCTGCCACACGCACACAAGTAGCCGCCCGCATACGGAAGTTCACCGTCCAGTTGACGGTTCCCGACGTGCCTCATCGGCACGGCTGCGGTGAGCAGCGGCACTTCGACTTCGACGCGGACAGCTCTTTCAGCTTTGCGCGGCAAACCTTCGACGCGGACACCTCTCGCAGCTCCGTAGGGCGGACCGTGGACCTCCGCCCTTGCCCGGCGCACACCTACACACCCGCCCCGTGAGCGCCCCACGTGCAGACGGCCACCGCGTGCCCGGACATCTTCGCCGCAGCCCCCGGATCTCGTCGCAAGAACATCGCCGAGCCGCCTCCGGGCACCTCGCCGACGTCCCCGACGAGCACCGGCAAACGGGCCGTGGGGCGGCGCACTGGGCAGGAGCCGACTCGGCAGCCCGTCCCGCCCCCCTGGCGCGGCTGCTGGCCCAGCCCTGCCCGTGCGCTGCCTACCGCCTCACGTCCGGGCCAGGTAGACGCAGGCCATGACGAGCGAGGCGAGCATGATGAGCGTCAGCCAGAAGTCCGGATGCCGCCATACGCCGTCGTCCGCGTGCTCGGAAGGAGCCTCGGCGATCGGGCCCTCCCTTGGCGGGGTCTCGTCGGGTGAGGCAATGGGACGCTTCATGGTTTCGCCCTTCGCAGGAATCCGCCGACAACGAAATCCGTCTGAATCCGGATATTCAGCACTTCGCCGTCGGCGCTCCGATCGGATGCGGGTCCTGACCCGGGCGATCACAAGGACAACATGCTCACCTTGATCTCCGATCACTGTGTTGACCGGCTCCGCGATGGCCCGGCCTGCTTGCCGGCACCGCTTCCGCGACTGGAGCGCGCATCAGTGGACCCACGCGGCTGTGGCCGCCCACGTGGCCGGTCCAGAATGAGGTCGTGTCCCAAGACGACGTAGACGACCAGAGCGGCATCGAATCGCGTTCATTCCGGATGCGCGTGACGGAGGTGGCTCGGCTGCTGGATGTGGACGTCGCCGTGAAGCCGAACGGCCGACGTCCCCGGCAGCTCGCTCACGCGGTGCGTAGGCCACTACTCGAACGTGCGTGTCTGCCCGAGGAGTTGTTCACTCCGTTGATGGCGGCAGCCGTCTACGACCCGGATCCCAGCTTCTGCCGTTGGTTCGCCGAGCCGGCGGTCTACGCGTTCGGGCGCCGCCGTGTGATGGCGGCGTCGGTCGACTGTCTGCGGACCGGCACGGATGCCGAGCGAGCCGGCGCCGTGCGGGCCTGGTACTGCGCCCATGTGCCTCTGCGCGCAGGTCGGTCTCCAGCGTACGGACCCGGTGGGGTACGTGATCCCGCTCTGGACGACTCACAAGACATCAAGGACGCATGGCTGGAGGCATCCATGCGGGTCTTCGCCGAGGCGACTGACCCGGGGATACGCAAGCGTGTCCTGCTGAGCCTGCCCGCCTCCCGAACGGCGTACCCGCAACGTCTGCACACACTTCTCGACAGCACACTCGCATCCGCGCGAACCCATCCCGACCCGCACATCCGCCGCTGGGCCGCCGCGTCAGACCACGACGCGGTCTGACGTCGCACCATCAGCACCAGTCAGCGCACCCGAACCAGCGTCCCGTTCGATCCCCTCCGCCCACATGAGCGGGCAGAGGTCCGAGAAGCCGGGTCACGGTTGCCCCGTACAGGTCGGCCTCAGCCTCCGCTGCTCTCCCGGACGACGATCCGATGGCCGACGACCTCGTCGCGGTACGGGGCGGATGAGTCCGGGGCGTCCACGCGGTCCAGGAGCAGGGTGACCGCGAGGCGGGCGATCTCCTGTTTGTCGGGGGCGACGGTGCTCAGGCTGGGCACGCTGAACCGGGAGGCCTCGATGTCGTCGAACCCGATCACATCGAGGTCGCCGGGCACACGCAGGCCGGCTTCGTGCAGGGCGCGCAGGGCGCCGAGTGCGAGGTTGTCGTTCAGGCACAGCAGCGCGTCCGGTGGGGACGTTTCCCGGGCCAGGCGGGCGGCCGCTTCGGCGCCGTCCCGCCAGTGGTAGGCCTCGACCGGCACCACCAGGTCGGCTTCGAAGGGCAGGCCGGCCGCGGCCAGGGCCTCACGGTAGCCGTCGGTGCGCAGCCGGTCGGTGCCCTGCCTGCCGCGCAGGGTGCCGCCGATGACCGCGATGCGGCGTCGGCCCCGGGCCAGCAGGTGTTCGGTGGCTTCGCGTGCGGCGCGCACGTTGTCTATGCCGACGTGGTCGGTGTGTCCTTCGGCGGGGTGCTCGCCGAGCAGGACGAGGGGGAGCCGGCGGTCGCGGGTGGCGAGGTCGCGGGGCAGCAGGGACAGGGGGCTGAGGATCACTCCGTCGCAGAACTGGGTGTCGAATCCGTGCAGTGCGGCCAGTTCGCGCTCGCGCTCTCCGCCCGTGTGGTCGATCAGGACGGTGCGGCCGTGGCGTCCGGCGGCCTCCATGACGTGGCGGGCCAGTTCGGAGAAGTAGGCGACGTCGAGTTCGGGCACGGCGAGGGTGATCATGCCGGTGCGGCCCTGGCGGAGCTGGCGGCCGGCGATGTTCACGCGGTAGCCCAGGGCGTCGATGGCCTCCTGGACGGCGGTGCGGGTCCGTTCCGAGACGTGTTCGTAGTTGTTGATCACGTTGGAGACGGTTTTGGGCGAGACGCCGGCGTACTGCGCCACGTCTTTGATCCTCGGTCTGGCCGCCACGCTGCCCTTCCTTCCGAACTCCGGCGATCATACCGATCACGGAGAGCGCTTTCCGGCCAACGGATCCCACGGAATCTGCGCCGAAGCTATTTACATCGATGTAATCGGCATGGTGCCATGTGGCCGCACGATCCGCACACCCTGCACCGACCTGCACTCTCGCTACGAGGAGCACCATGCCCGACTCGTACCTCCCGGACGAGCCACCCCGCCCCGAGTACCCCAGGCCCCAGTTCACCAGGGACGCCTGGCTGAATCTCAACGGCGAATGGCAGTTCGAGATCGACCGGTCCGACACCGGTCTGGAACGCGGCCTCACCGACCGCGACCTGGCCGACCGCATCCTCGTCCCCTTCTGCCCGGAGTCGGAGCTGTCCGGCATCGGCGAGACGGACTTCCTGGAGGCGGTCTGGTACCGGCGCACCGTGACCGTGCCCGCCGAGTGGAACGACGCCCGCGTCCTGCTGCACTTCGGCGCCGTCGACCACGACACCACCGTGTGGGCCAACGGCCAGGAAGTCGCCCGCCACCGCGGGGGCTTCACCCCCTTCACCGCCGACCTCGGCGACGCGGTCGCGGCCGGCCAGGAACTCACCGTCGTCGTGCGCGCGCGGGACAGCCGCCACAGCGTGCAGGCCCGCGGCAAGCAGGCCACCTGGTACGCCAACACCCACTGCCACTACACCCGCACCACGGGCATCTGGCAGACCGTGTGGCTCGAGCCCGTCCCCCGCACCGTCGCCCTCCGCCGCCCCCGCATCACCCCCGAACTGGCCACCGGCTCCTTCCTGGTCGAGCTGCCGCTGTCCGCGAACGTCGCCGGACACCGAGTGCGCGCCACGCTCAGCGACGGCGACGGAGCCGTCGTCACCGCCGAGGGACGCGCCGACCTCGATCTGTGTCCGCGGCTGACGCTCGCCGTCCCCGAAGAACGGCGGCGCACCTGGTCCCCGGACGACCCGCACCTGTACGACCTCGTTCTCGAAGTCCTCGGCCCGGACGGAGCGGTCGTCGACGCCGTCCGTTCCTACGCCGGATTGCGCTCGGTGTCCGTGCGCGGCAAGGAGCTGCTCCTCAACGGAGAGCGGGTCTTCCAGCGCCTCGTCCTGGACCAGGGCTACTACCCCGACGGCCTGATGACCGCCCCCAGCGACGCCGCGCTGGTGCGGGACATCGAGCTGGGGATCGCGGCCGGGTTCAACGGGGCCCGCCTGCACCAGAAGGTCTTCGAGGAGCGCTTCCTCTACCACGCCGACCGGCTCGGCTACCTGGTGTGGGGCGAGTTCGGCGACTGGGGCTGCGAGACCGGCGTCCGCGACGACAACCAGCGGCCCGACGCCTCGTACGTCACCCAGTGGCTGGAGGCGCTGGAGCGCGACCACTCCCACCCCTCGATCGTCGGCTGGTGCCCGCTGAACGAGACGTACCAGAACCTGCACGACCGCATCACCGTGCTGGACGACGTCACCCGCGGCATGTTCCTGGCCACCAAGCAGGCCGACCCGACCCGACCCGTCATCGACGCCTCCGGCTACGCGCACCGGGTGCCGGAGACGGACGTGTACGACTCGCACTGCTACGAGCAGGACCCGGCGGCGTTCGCCAAGATCATGGACGGGCTCGCCGAGAACCGACCGTACGTCAACACCGGCCCCGAGGGCCGTACCTGGTCCGTGCCCTATCGCGGACAGCCCTACTTCTGCAGCGAGTTCGGCGGGATCTGGTGGGACCCGGAGGCCGCCGCCGCGGCCGGTGACGACGCGGCGAGCTCCTGGGGTTACGGCGAACGGCCGCGCACCGAGGAGGAGTTCGTGGAACGCTTCCGCGGCCTGACTGGGGTACTGCTCGACGACCCCGGCATGTTCGGCTACTGCTACACCCAGCTCACCGACGTCTTCCAGGAGCGCAACGGCGTCTACCGCTTCGACCGCTCCGAGAAGGCCGACACGGCGGCTCTGCGCGAGGCCCAGCTGCGCACGGCGGCTTACGAGACCACTCCTTAGCCCCTGACCACCGCTCCCTGTGAGCGGGCACACCCTCCCCTGCCCAAGATTTACATCGATGTAAGTCAGTAAGTGTGGTGGGTGGCGGGCGCGCGGACTCCCCTCCCGCACCGCCACCCACCGGAAAGGACCCCCATTGACCGGCACACCCGCCCAGGTCGGTCGCCACGGACCGACCAGACGCCGCGTCCTGACGACAGCACTCGCCGCCGGCGCGGCCGTCCTCGGCGCCGGCACGCTCACCGGCTGCGGCTCCGCCCTCGCGGCCGACGACGGATCCACCGTCCGACTGTGGGACCTGTTCAGCGGCGCCGACGGCGGCCTGCTCAACGACATGGTGGCCAAGGCCCAGCCCGACATGCCCGGCACACACGTCGAGCGCACCGTCCTGGAGTGGGGCACGCCCTACTACACCAAACTCGCCATGGCCTCCGCCGGCGGCCGCGGACCCGACGTCGCCGTCTCCCACATGTCCCGTCTCGCCGGGTACGCGCCCACCGGGCTGCTGGACCCGTGGGACCTCGACGTCCTGGCGGAATACGGCATCGCCCCGGACGACTTCGCCGACGCCGTGTGGTCCCGCACCCAGTACGACGGCAAGACCTACGCCATCCCCCTGGACACCCACCCCTTCATCGTCTTCTACCACCCCGGACCGGCGAAGAAGGCAGGCCTGCTCACCGCCGACGGCACCCTCGACACCGACGCCTTCTCCTCCCCCGACCGCTTCCTCGCCGCCGGCAAGGAACTCGCCAAGGCCTCCGGCAAGCAGGGCATCGCGTTCGGCTACGTCACCGACACCGCCCAGTGCTGGCGGCTCTTCTACGGCCTGTACCACCAGACCGGCGGCCGCTTCGCACTGCCCGAAGGCGGCCCGGCCGAGGTCGACATCGACCGGATGGCCGAGGTCATCGCCTTCATGGCCAAGATCGTCGACGGTGCCGTCAACCCCCGCAGCCTCGACTACGCCTCCGCCATCGCCTCCTTCGTCAACAACCAGACGGCGATGATCCTCTCCGGCGAGTGGGAACTGGGCACCTTCCGCACCACCGACAAGAACGTCGGCGCCGCCCCCTTCCCCACCGTCTTCGGCACCCCGGCCGTCTACGCCGACTCGCACTCCTTCGTCCTGCCGCGCCGCGACCACCCCGACGAGGACCACCGACACCGCACCCACCGCGCCGTCGCCGCGCTGCTCAAGGCCGGACAGATCTGGGCCACCGCCGGCCACATCCCCGCCTACACACCGGTCACCGAGACCAGCGAATACGCCGCGCTCACCCCGCAGTCCCACTACGCGGGGGCCGCCGACCACGTCGTCCTCGACCCGGCCGCCTGGTTCGCCGGAGCGGGCTCGGACTTCCAGAACGCCATGTCCCAGGTCCTCCAGCAGGCCCTCCTGGGCGACATGAGCCCGGACCGCGCGGCCCGCGCGATGGTACGGCGCCTCAACACCTTCCTTTCCAAGCCCAGCCCGGCCTGATCCGGCCGCGAACCATCCGCGCAGGAGGCACAACGATGTCCTCTCCCCTCGCCCCGTCCCGCAGCGGGACGCTCCCGGCGCGCCGGATCCTCTCCCCCGGCCTGCTCTTTGCCCTGCCCTTCCTCGTGCTCTTCGCCCTCTTCATGCTCTGGCCCCTGGTCCAGGGCCTGTGGATGAGTTTCACCGACACCTCACTGTCGGCCCACGCACCGAGCTTTATCGGCCTCGACAACTTCTCCGAGGCCCTCCAGGACGCCGAGATGTGGCGGGCGCTCGGCCACACCGTGTGGTTCACCGTCCTGTCGACCGTCCCACTCGTCGTCGTCGCCCTCGCCATGGCGCTGCTGGTCCACACCGGACTGCCCGGCCAGTGGATGTGGCGCCTGGCCTTCTTCACGCCCTACCTGCTGCCCGTCGGCGTGGTCACGCTGGTGTGGGCCTGGCTCTTCCAGGGCGACCTCGGCCTGTACAACCAGCTCCTCAACGCGGTCGGACTCGACTCGGTGGCCTGGCTGAGCGACAAGTCGGTCGCCATGTGGGCGATCGTGCTCACCACCCTGTGGTGGACCGTCGGCTTCAACTTCCTGCTCTACCTGGCGGCCCTGCAGTCCGTGCCCGACCACCTCTACGAGGCCGCGGCACTCGACGGGGCGGGCGCCTGGCGACGCCTGTTCGCCATCACGCTGCCCCAGCTCAGCCGCATCACCGCCGTCGTCACCGTGCTGCAGATCCTCGCCTCCCTGAAGGTCTTCGACCAGATCTACCTGCTCACCAAGGGCGGCCCCGACAACTCCACCCGCCCGGTCATCGAGTACATGTACGACGTCGGCTTCACCGGCTACCGGCTCGGCTACGCCTCCGCGATCAGCTACGTCTTCTTCGCTCTCGTCATCCTCGCCTCCGCGGCCCAGTACGCCGCCCTCCGCCGCCGGGAGAAGTGACATGACCTCCACCACCGAGCTGCCCGTGCGCAGCCCCAAAACCGCACCCCGCTCACCGGTCATCCGGGAGGTGGCCGCCCGCAGACACCGCGCCGAAGCCCGCCGCACCCATCTCACCCTCGGCGACAGCCGCACCGCACGCACCCTCACCTTCGCGGTACTGGCCCTGCTGTCCCTGCTCTGGCTGCTGCCGGTCGGCTGGGGACTGCTCACCGCGTTCAAGTCCGAGCAGGACGCCAGCGACCCCGTCCACTGGCTGTGGCCGCAGCACGGCTTCACCTTCGACGGGTTCCGCAGTGTGTGGGAGCGCGGAGACCTGCCCCTGTGGATGTTCAACAGCTTCCTCATCGCGGCCGTCGTCACCGTGATCACGGTGGCCGTGTCCGCGATGGCCGGCTACGCCTTCTCCCGCACCCGCTTCGCCGGCCGCAAGGCACTGTTCACCCTCACCGTCGCGGCCGTCCTGGTGCCGCCGCAGATGCTGATCGTGCCGTGGTTCCAGCAGATGCTGACCCTGAACCTCGTCGACACCTACGCGGCGGTGATCCTGCCGCAGACCGTGGCACCGGTCATGGTGTTCATCCTGAAGAAGCACTTCGACTCCCTGCCAAGGGAGTTGGAGGAAGCGGCCCGCATCGACGGCGCCGGACACCTGCGCATCTTCTGGTCCGTGCTCCTGCCGCTGTCCCGCCCGATGCTGTCGGCTGTCGCGATCTTCGTGTTCATCGGGGCCTGGAACAACTTCCTGTGGCCCTTCGTCTCCACCTCGGACCCCGACCTGATGACCCTGCCCGTGGGCATCACGTCGGTCAAGGACGCCTACGGCGTCCAGTACGCCCAGTCGATGGCCTCGGCCGTCCTGGCCGCGCTGCCCCTGGTGGTCGTCTTCCTGTTCTTCCAGCGACACATCGTCAAGTCCGTCGCCACCACGGGACTCGGCGGCCAGTGAGACCGCGCACCGGCTGAAAGCACTCAGGCACCACCCCCACCCCACGGAGTCGCCGATGAGTACATCCCCCCGCACGGCCCGCACCGCAGCCCTGCTCGCCCTGCTGCTGGCCGTGATGTTCTCCCTCGTCTCCACGCCCGCGTCGACCGCGGCGCCCCAGGCCGCGGCCGCCACCAGCACCACCTTCCGCAACCCGCTCAACACCGGGCCCGACCCGTACCTGACGTACTTCAACGGCTCGTACTACATGACCACGACCCAGGGCGGCAGCATCCGCATGTGGCGCTCGCCGTCCCTGGCGACCCTCCTCGCCTCCGACCCGGTCACCGTCTGGACCGACACCGACAACTCCCGCAACAAGAACATCTGGGCGGCGGAGTTCTACCGCTTCAACAACCGCTGGTACCTCTACTACACGGCCGACGACGGCGTGGACGACCACCACCGCCTCTACGTCCTTGAATCCGACGGCGACTCCCCCACCGGCCCCTACCACTTCAAGTCCGCGCTCATCCCGCCCAACCACGCCAACGACTTCGCGATCGACCCCAGCGTCTTCACCCACAGCGGCAAGCTGTACCTCGCCTACAGCGGCATCAACGCCTACCAGCACAACGGGCTCAACATCGCCCCGATGTCGAACCCCTACACCGTCTCCGGCAACGCGGTCGCGATCGACGCGGCCGGCGGCTGCCCGGAGGTACGCGAGGGACCGGAGTTCCTCAACCGCAACGGCCGTACCTGGATGACCTATTCGGCGTGCGACACCGGTAAGCCCGACTACCAGCTGTGGATGCTGTCGCTGGCCGACGGCGCCGACCCGCTGGTGGCCGCCAACTGGCAGCAGCGCAACGGCGCGGTCTTCTCCCGCAATGACGCCGTCGGCGTCTACGGCCCCGGTCACCACGCCTTCTTCAAGTCCCCGGACGGCACCCAGGACTGGATGGTCTACCACGCCAAGACGACCTCCCAGTACACCTACACCGACCGCACCAGCCGCGCCCAGAAGATCAGTTGGAACGCCGACGGCAGCCCCAACCTCGGCACCCCGCTCGCCCTGGGCGCCACCCAGAACCTGCCCTCCGGCGACCCCGGCTCCGGCAACCACTGGATCAACGACGACGGACGATCCAGCGGCGACGGCACACTGACCTACACCGGCACCTGGAACTCCGGCACCGGATGCGGCACGCAGTGCTTCTGGAGCGACGATCACTGGAGCGACCGGCCCGGCAACGCCGCCACCTTCACCTTCACGGGCACCCGCATCGCGCTGCTGTCCGTACGCGACACCGGCAACGGCATCGCCGCCATCAGCATCGACGGCGGGGCGGAGACACGTGTCGACTTCTACGGCGCCCTCCGCACAGGTGAGACCGTGCAGTACGTCAGCCCGAAGCTGCCCCCCGGCCGGCACACCTTGCGCGTCAGGGTGACCGGCGAGCACAACGCCCAGGCCACGGCCTCCTTCGTGAGCGTGGACCGGGCCGAGGTCTACACCCACTGACACCACCGGAAAGCGGCGGTCGTCCCCAGCCGAAACCGGGGGACCGACCGCCGATCCGTCCACGCGATCTCCACCAGCGCACCGACCACTCCCCCGCCGGCAGGCACGACCGACCGGCAGCAGCCCATCCCCCTGAGCCGCTGCGCCGCTGACCGGGGAAGACCCTACCTTCACGGATTCCGTATCCTTGCGGCATGCGCATGCGCCCCACCCTGAGCTGGGCTCCTGCCGAGGACCTGCCGCCCGGCACCACGGATCTGGCGCCGGTCGTCGATGCCCTGAGCACCGGCGGAGTGCTGGTGCTGAGCGGAGCGGGCCTTTCCACGGAGTCGGGCATCCCCGACTACCGGGGCGAGGGCGGAAGCCTGGGCCGGCACACGCCGATGACGTACCAGGAATTCACCGCCAGTGCCCAGGCGCGCCGCCGGTACTGGGCGCGCAGCCATCTGGGCTGGCGCACCTTCGGTCGCGCCCGCCCCAACGCCGGTCACCGGGCCGTGGCCGCGTTCGAGCGGCACGGACTGCTCTCGGGTGTGATCACTCAGAACGTCGACGGCCTGCACCAGGCCGCGGGCAGCAGCGACGTCGTCGAGCTGCACGGCAGCCTGGAACGGATCGTCTGCCTGTCCTGCGGGGCCGTCAGTTCGCGCCGTGACCTCGCGCTGCGTCTGGAGGAGGCCAATGCGGGCTTCGAGCCGGTGGCGGCCGGCATCAATCCCGACGGTGACGCCGACCTCACCGACGCACAGGTCGGCGACTTCCGCGTGATGCCCTGCGTGAGCTGCGGCGGCATCCTCAAACCGGACGTCGTCTTCTTCGGTGAAAGCGTCCCCCCGCCGCGCGTCGAGCAGTGCCGTCAGCTGGTCCGGGAGGCGACATCGCTGCTGGTCCTGGGATCGTCGCTGACCGTGATGTCAGGCTTGCGGTTCGTCCGCCAGGCGTCCCAGGCCGCCACACCGGTGCTCATCATTAACCGGGACGCCACCCGGGGCGACCGCCACGCCCTCACCCGTGTCGAGCTCCCCCTGGGAGCAGCCCTGACCAGCGTGGCAGCTCACCTGAATCTCCCCGTCGACGACACCCCCTGACCTCCCTCACAAGGGTTCCCTCGTCAGCTGTCGAGCTCTGCGGAAGGTGCGTCCCCGTTCTGGACCTGTTGGGCTCGCTCGGCGAGCACCGCGGCCAGCTCGCGCACGACGTCCTCGTCGATGCCGGCCTTCTTCGTGGAAGCCGTCTCGGTCCACAGCAGCGTGGTGCCGACTCGCGTCTGGGTCACGGCTCCGGGCTCGCCGTTGAAGCCTGAGGTACCGAACCGGGCGTCGCGCTCGTCACCGATCGCGCCGATGTCGAACGCCTTGGCCCGCTGTCCCGCCCGCTTGCCGTAGTAGCCGTCCCAGAGCACGTCGTACGCGTCCCGGGCGGCCTGTTCGCTGTCGTACGCGATGACCAGAAAGGAGACGTAGGCGGCATTGTCGGGTTCCCGGAAGGTCGAGACCCCGTAGAAGCGGGAGTTCTCGCAGCCTGCGTTGTCCTTGATGGGGCAGGCCTGCGAACGGTAGAGCTGGTCCATCTCGATGGCCGTGGGCCGGGCGGACTCCTTCCAGCCGGTCATGGCCTCGCCATCCGGCAGGGCTTCCCGTACCTGTTCCTTCGTGAGCGCCATCGCTTTGCCGTTCTCGCTGTGGCTGTCCGAGCTGCCGCCGCAGCCGGCCAACAGCAGCGCCGCCGCGATCGCCACACACCCGCGGATATTCCTCATGCCCATGCCACCACCCCTCGAGCGATGATCTTACGCAGCCTGTCTTCGCGCGGGGGACTCCGGCCGTAGCAGCAGGCCTGACGCGTGCCGCACGTCTGCCCCGTGAGCCGTCGGTCAGGTGAGGTGGTCGGCGATCAGGGCGGCGAACTCGTTCGGGGTGGCCAGGCGGATACCGAGCTCCTCGGCCTTGGCTCGCTTGGAACCCGCGCCCTCTCCCGCGACGACGAGAGTGGTCTTCTTGGAGACGCTGGAGGAGGAGCGCCCCCCGGCTTGTTCGATGAGCTCGTTCATCTGGTTGCGGCTCAGCTTTTCCAGAGGGCCGGTCATCGCGCCGGTGACGACCACGGTCATCCCGGTCAGCGCTCCGACCGCACGCGGGGTCGTCTCGTCGGGACCATCTGTGCCGCCGTCGGCCGGGGCGGGCGGGGTGGCGCCGGGTTCGGTCATGTTCACTCCGGCGGCGGCGAGCTTGTCGATGAGCGGACCGAGTTCGGCGAGTTCGGCGACGATGGACGGCGCCTTCTCGATGCCGATGCCCTCGACCTGCTGCATCGCTTCGGCGTCCGCGGCGCGGAGGTGGTCCATGGTGGCGAAGTGCCGGGCAATACGGCGGGACATGGAGCGTCCGGTGCCCCGGACTCCGAGCGCGCACAGCACCCGCGACAGCGGTTGGCCCTTGGCGGCGGCGATGGCGGTGAGGAGGTTGTCGGTGCTGGTTGCGCCCATCCGCTCCAGGCCGAGAAGCTGCTCGCGGGTGAGGGTGAACAGGTCGGCGAGATCGGCGACGAGGCCGGCGCCGACGAGCTGGACGACGCGGGTGTGGCCGAGGCCTTCGATGTCGAGCTGGTCGCGGCCGGCCGCGTAGGACAGGGCGGCCACGAGGTGGCAGTTGCGGCCGTTCTCGCAGCGCCAGCGCTGCTCGCTGGTGTCGATGCCGGCCCCGCAGCGCGGGCACGTCTCGGGGAAGGCGATGGGCTGTTCGTCACCGGTGCGCAGGTGGGCGACAGGGGCTTCGACGCGGGGGATGACGTCGCCGGCCCGGTGGACCATGACGTGGTCGCCCAGGCGCAGGTCGCGGCGGGTGATGTCGGACGGGTTGTGCAAGGTGGCGTAGGTGATGGTGGCGCCGTCGATCTCGACCGGCTCGAGGACGGCCCGCGGGGCGATGATGCCGGTACGGCCGACGTTCCACTCCACCTCGAGCAGTCGGGTGATCTTCTCCACGGCGGGCAGCTTGTAGGCGATCGCCCAGCGCGGAGCCCGCGACCCCGATCCCGCACTTTGCTGGTCGGTCGCCAGATCGGCCTTGATGACGATCCCGTCGATCCCGAACGGCAGCTCGGCCCGCACCGCGGCGATCTCCTGCACCCGGGCCAGCACCTGCTCGACGGTGTCGGCGGTGATGCCGGGCACCGCGGTACTGGCGGTGGTATTGATGCCGAGGGTGGCGGCCTGCGTCATGAGCTCGCTGTGGGCGAGTTCGCCCAGCCGCGCGGCGTGCGCCGTCTCGGTGCTGGGCAGGGGCAGCAGACCGTAGCCGAAGAACGTCATCGGCACGGTGTAGGCCCGCTCCCTGGCGCGCAGGGTGCCCGCCGCCGCGCCGCGCGGGTTGGCGAACGGCTGCCCGCCGTGCGCGGTGCGCACCTCATTGGCGTGCTCGAACTGAGCAGTGGTCATCAGGACTTCGCCTCGGACCTCCACGGTGACCGGCTCGGCGAGTTCCTTAGGCAGTCCCTCGATGGTGCCTATCGCGTGTGAGACGTCCTCCCCGGCCGTCCCGTCCCCGCGAGTGATCAGCTGTCTCAGGCGACCGCCCGTGTAGCGGGCGGCGACCGCGAGCCCGTCCAGCTTCGGCTCCACGCTGAACCGCTCCACCTCGTGGCCGATGCGGCGGGCCAGGGATGCGGTCCAGGCGGTGAACTCCTGCGGCGAGAACACGTTGTCCAGACTCAGCATCGCCACCGTGTGCGGGACGTCGCCTTCCACGGCGCCGCCGGCTACCTTCCCGGTCGGCGAGTCGGGCAGCACCTGATCAGGATGCTCCGCCTCCCATGCGGCGATGCCTCGCGTCAACCGGTCGTAGGCATCGTCGTCCAGTGCCGACGTCCCGCCCCCGTAGTAGGCAGCCGACGCCTTCACCGCGTCCTCGACCGCCTGGGCGTAGGAGGCGGCACCCGTGATCACAGCTACTGGTGTTGTCATGCCCGTCATCCTGCCTGGCACCACTGACAACGCCTGCTCGGCCGCCACGCTCCAGCGGTCGGTGGCCCGGAGGCAATAGCGGGCCTACGACCCCCACGCCCCCGCAAACAGCCATGCCCTGGCCGGATACCTCATCGACCTCGACCGCATCGACGCTGCCGTGGCAGCCCTCCGCCAATACAAGGCCACTCCGCTGCAGTCCTCGCCCGCCGCCTGGAGCGTGGAGCCTCCGTTCTGACGCCGTCAGCCCAGCAAGCCAAGCCGTGCCGAAGAGCGAAAACGCACGGCCCTCACCTCGGCCGAGACTCGTCAGCGAAGTCGGCGCGCGCGCAGCACCACGTCGTCCGTGTGGTGCGCCCCGGCCCCGCCCTCGGGGGCCACGCGCGACCGTTGCTCATTCACTTCTGTCACCCAGTCGTCGTCGAGCAACTCGGCAACCATCGAGGGCCAGACGTAGTCCGCCGGGTCGAACCCGCTGTCGGGCGCCTGGTGTGTGTCCATCCCCGCGTGATGTACGAGCAGCAGGACGCCGCCCGGCGCGACGGCGGCGAGCAGCGCCCGCTCAGCCGCGGCGTCGGGGGTGCGCAGCAGCGCCGGGTACTGCGCGGAGACCAGGTCGAAGGAGGCCGGCGGGAGCGCGGCTTCGGTGAGCGTGGCATGGACCCACCGAATGGCGACACCAGCGTCCCGCGCGTGTCCGGCCGCCCGCTCCAGCGCGACTCCCGAAACCTCCAGCGCGGTCACGTCCCAGCCGCCGCGCGCGAGCCAGACCGCGTCCGCGCCCTCACCGCAGCCGACGTCGAGGACACGCCCAGGCGTGAGTCCGGCGACCTCGGCGACGAGGGCGCCGTTGGGGCGGCCGCTCCACAGCTGTTGGCGCTCGGTGTACCGGCTGTCCCATTCCGCGCGCACCGAAGGATCGCCGACGTATCCGTCGATGGGCGAAGGGGTCTCTGACACAGGCGATGCCGTTCCAAGGTTCTCGGTCACGGGCCCACCGTCGCCGATCCGGGCCCCGCTCTGCCAGCGCTGTTGCCGATCCAGCAAAACAGGTGCCCACGGCTAGCGTCTCAATGGCATGACGCCGGACCGGGACACCTTGATGACGCCAGCGCCGCTACCTCGGCAGGTCCACGCCCACCGGGGCTGTTCGGTTGAGGACGTCGCAGCCGACCGAAACTCTCTGCGAGGACCACGGGCCTGTGTGTAGTGCGGGCCAGGACTGAGGGATCTGTTGGAGCGCCTTCCGGGGAGCCCTTTCACAGGGCCCCTGGGAGGCTCCCTGCGCTCGCGAGGTGGGCACCTGAGGCGCCTTCAGTACGTGGAACTCCTCAGGCTCCCGTCGGGCGTTCGCGCCCCGACCCGCCTCGGGCCGCCCGCATGGAACGCATCACCAGCGGGACCTGCAACGGCACCCGCGCCCAAGCGGCGGCACGCAGCGCGGGTGAGCGGCGCTGCCAGTCCACTGCCATCTGCACGTTGGCGGGGAGCACCGCGAGGAACAGCCCCGCCGCCAGCCAACCACCGGCGCGCCGGGTGCGCGGCACAGCGAGCGCCGCCGCGACCGCGAGTTCGGCCGCGCCGCTCAGCTGGGTCCAGGTCCGCGGACGGCCGGGCAGCCCGCGCGGCACGATCGCGTCGAAGGGCTTCGGCACGGCGAAGTGCGCGACCCCCGCCACGGCCAGCAGCCCGGCAAGCTGGAGAGCGGACCGGTCGGCGGCGCGGTCGGTTGTACGGGCGGCGGTGGAGTCCACGATTACCTCACAGCGTCGGTCTGAAGCTGACGGACAGACTTCTTACTGGCCGGTAAGGAGGGTAGCGGACACGCGACGTCCCGAGCGGACCGCCCCCGGCGGCTGGGGCGCTGCCGGTGCCAACCACCAAGCAGCGAGTAGCGGGACACACGTTCCTGCGGGCAACTGGTGACCAAAGACGGGAAGGCCACCATCAGTCGGAACGGTTGAAAGCCGCGATCAGCGCGTGCGCCTCGGAGCGGTACGTGAGCTGGTCGTCGTGCGCGGCGGACAGCCCAGTGAGGCGATTCAACCCGCACTCGACCCTATGGCGCTCGCCATAGTCGACCGAGGCGGAGGACCCTGCTCGGCCCCCGGTGTCCGGCACAGGGGCACGCGCCGGATGCGGGGACGTCAGCCCCGGATCCGGCGCCGCAGGCTCACATCACGCGCACTTCGCACCGTCCAGGCACCGCCCGGAACGTTGCGGCAGGTCAGCGAGGCGAGAGGAGGCAGAACTCGTTGCCCTCGGGGTCGGCCAGCACCGTCCACGAAATCGCTGACTGGTCAAAATCAGGGTCGGTGGCGCCCAGCGCGCGCAGGCGGGCTGCCTCTGCGGCCGGGTCGTCATCGGGGTAGGGGCTGACGTCGAGGTGGACGCGGTTCCACACACTCTTGGGGTCGGGGGTGCGGACGAACTCGAGGAAGGGGCCCACACCTTGGGCGGAACGCATGGTCGCGTGGTCATCGGCGACCTCGTGCGGCGTCCAGTCCATCGCCTCGCCCCAGAACCGTGCCATCTCCCGTGGGTCGGTGCAGTCGACCACAATTGCGGCAATCGGGCCGGTGTCCCGGTAGCGCGCGCGGGGCTCCAGGACACAGAACTCATTGCCTTCCGGGTCGGCCATGACCGTCCAGGGAACATCCCCTTGCCCCACGTCGGCCGGCGTCGCGCCGAAATCCCGCAGACGCGCAATCAACTCCGCCTGATGGGCAGTTGAGGTGGTCGCCAGATCAACATGCACCCGGTTCTTGACCGTTTTGGGTTCCGGGCGGGCGATGATGTCGATGCAGACGGCCACGGGGTCGGGGTAGGTGAAGCCCACGGGTTCGAGGTTGGTCACCCCTGGCCCCTCGCTGTCCACACCCCAACCGAGCACCTCCGCCCAGAACTGGCCGAGCTTGGCGTCGTCATGAGCCTTCATGTTGATCTGCACGAGTCGTGTTGGCATGCGCAGATCCTAAAGGTTGGCGCAGGCCAGGCCACCGCATCAGCTCTGCGTTCGACCAGGTACCGACCATGGTCGCGCAGCCGGGCCTACAGATGACGGCCCTCAGCTGCCCAACCCTGAGCCGTAGATCGTGATCTGCTGGAGTGGGGCGGGAGGGGGCCTACGTCGGTCATCGACGACATCAGCTGGGCAGCAGAGGCGTCTGCTACTCATCGAGTCCTCCGAGACGGAGGGCATCCTTGATCTCGTGGAGTCTGGGAGCCGCCATCGGGGTCCACTCCGTGCTCTGTCCTCTGGCATTGAGGGCTTCTCCGACCTCTCTGAGCTTCGCGGGTGACAACACGCCCGCCCGCTCGATCAGGTCATCCCGCGCCATGGTGGTCAGCCATGTACAAGGAGTAAAGCCCGGACGCGGGAACGCGAACCGCAGCACGCCATCGAAGGGCACTCCTTCCACCGGTCCTACGGCCACTTCAACGCCGAGGCCGCCCATGTCGACGCCCGCTGGAGCGACGACCTGCATCGCCTGGAACCCCGATGACTCCTCGTCCGACAGCAACACGACCGGCCGTCGCTCGTCGAAGTCGACCCACCAGACTTCACCGCGTTGCATGTGTCCTCCTGGCATTGGCCGACGGGTGAACGCCGCGTGCCCCAAGTCGGATACGGAAGGGATGCGGCCCCGGCTTCGCACGTCGTGACCGAGGCGCGGTGAAGACGGGCTCGGCCACCGGTGATCATCGGCATGGGAAGACGGAGGATCATGCGATGGCCGCCGGTCCCAGCCTAGACCCCTGCCCGCCGACGAGGGATCGCCGTTCGAACCCGGGGAGGCGAGTCCGGACGGGATACAGCCCATGCCGGGCCGGGCCAGGTGGGATGCCGGCCGGGTGCGTGATGACGGCCGTGAGCACCTGCTGGAGCATCGACGAGGATGCGGTGCTGGTGGTCGGCGAGACGGGGGACGTGAAGAAGGGCGCGCACACCGTCGGGGTCCGGAACAGGTTCTGCGGCAGATCCAGGAGCGACCGGACGGCTCTATGAGGGGCGGCGGCCGGTGATGTCTCCGCCGGGGTCGTCGGGCAGCGCGATGCGGGCGGTGATGCTCTTGCCGACCGGCTCGCGCTGGACTTCGAAGCCTTGGCAGATGGCCATGACGATTTCGAGCCCGTGCTGGCCGACCCGGCCGGGGTCGGCGGCGCGGGCCACCGGCAGGACGGGGTCGCTGTCCCAGACGACGACTTCCACCAGGTCCCCGGCGAGGCGGAGTTGCATCAGTACGGGGCCGGGGGCGTACTTGCGGGCATTGGTGACCAGTTCACTGACGACGAGCTGGGTCAGGTCCATGGCGCGCGCTGACACCGGCAAGCCGTACTCGGTCTGGACTCGAGTGAGGAAGCTTGTCGCGAGGTGGCGGGCTTCGGCGATGCAGGAGCCGTCACCGTCCAGGGCGACGGCGGTCTCTATCGCGTCGGCGCCCGGCATGACGTTTACCTCGCTGCCGGGGGCTGGTCCCACGGCTCCACCTCCAGTCGCCCCTTGTTTCACGTGGCTGTGTGCGTGTGCCCCGCACTCAGCCACATATGCACGCTCCGGCTCGGAAGAAGGAAGGTCCGGGTGCATCTCGCCGTGGGATTGGGGCAGAGTGACTGCGCACGCGTAGTGCCAGGCTATGAGATTCCCAGCAGCGAGCGCAGTAGAGGTAGTTGTGACCGACACCCATGGAGCAGCACGACCCGGTCTGTTGATCGACCATCAGGCTGTCGACGACGTCCGGATTGTTGTCCTGCGAGGCGAGATCGACCACGGCAACCGGGACAGCCTGGAAAAGGCTCTGCTTCCACCGGAGGGGGCGCCGACGCCGCGGACGGTGGCTGACTTCCGCGGTGTGACGTTCATGGACTCCAGCGGCATCAACGTGCTCATCGCCGCCCACCGGGCCGCCGAAGACACTGACGGCTGGCTGCGCCTGGCGGGCGTACGGGAATCCGTCCAGCGCGTCCTGGCACTCGTCGGCATCGACGCCCTCATCCCCTGCCACTCCACCGTCGAAGAGGCCCTGATGGGCTGAGAAAGCCCGCACGGCGGGCCGGTTGCCGTCCGGACGCTCCTGTGAGTGCCGTGCGCCCTGAGTGATGCCGTCATGGCGTTGTGACATGAAGCCCCAGGATTGAGGGCACCCGCGGCGGCATGCAGGGAAATCAGATCTATGCCACGAGCAACGCACGCGGTCGACCTGTACGGGAAGGCGTCTCACAGCGCAGGGTCGAGGGAAGGCATCGACGCCTAGGACGACGTGGGGGCCGGTGGCATCGCAGGCTTCTGGCCTACCGCGGCATCGAACTGCTGCCCACTTCCTCGCCGGGAAGTGAGGGTGAGGAGTGTCTGCTGCTGGTGTACATCCGCAAGGTGGTCGGGCGGGTGACCTATCGAGCGTGCGATGAGTGCGCTGAGGGTGTGATCACCGATGTCGTCCTGGACGAACCCTTCCGTGACTGCGGGCTCGGCACCAGGGCGCTGTCGCATCTGCGTTCTCGGCATCCCGATGTCACGTGGTACACCACGCTCGACAAGCGCCTCACTCGCGATCTGCTGCGCCGGATGCGCATTCCCAAGTCGACGGTGGAAGGCACCTGCTCCCACCGCCGGTCCGACGTCGTTGTTGCCTCTGCCAATAGTTGAGAGGTACGCGTTATCGCGGAACGGGAGTACGAGAGCTCGGCGTCGGGACAGGGTGCTGGCGCAGACAAGAGCCCTGTGTGCCGGATGGTGCAGGGCGTACGACGCAAGCTCGCCACCGCCGTGCAGACGACCAGCGCAAAGGGAGGGCATGCGGCCGCCCCGGTGGACGACGGCATCCGCCGCAGCGCCGCGACGCCGAGGACCCGTACATGCGTTTGATCGCAGGCGGTACGGGCTACTCGCACCAGGAAGCCTGCGTCACCGCGAACGCAGCGCCGACGGGACCATGCGGAGACAGACGGCAAGGGGCTGGTCTGATGACCGTGACGACACAGCAGGGCGGCGGGGGCGGTTCCAGCGGCCTCTACGACGTTCTGGAACTAATTCTCGACCGAGGGCTGGTGATCGACGCGTTCATCCGGGTCTCCCTTGTCGGGATCGAAATCCTCAAGATCGACATACGGATCGTGGTCGCCAGTGTCGACACCTACCTGCGCTTCGCCGAGGCGTGCAACCGCCTCGATCTGGAAGCGGGGCCGCGCAAGCCGGCCGGGCTGACCGAGCTCACGGGGCAGCTGACGGAGTCCGGTGCCCGGGGCAAGACCAAGGGGGCTCTGTCCGGGGCCGCGGAGACGATCTCCGAAGCCTTCCAGCAGGCACGTGGCGAGGGCCGAGCACGGCAGGGCGACCGGGCCGGGCGCAGGAGAGGGGAATGAGTGATGAGCACCTACGTCTACGGAATCATCGGCTCCACGCATTCATCACTCCAAGAGGACTTGGACGGCATCGGCAACCCCCCGCAGCCGGTACGCGTGCTGCGCCAGGGTGAGCTGGCCGCGATCGTCAGCGACTCCCTCGAGGAGCTGCGGCCCAAGCGCCGTGACCTGCTCGCTCACCAGCGGGTACTGGCGGAAGCCGGAGCGCAGGGCGTGGTTCTGCCGATGCGGTTCGGCAGTGTCTCCCCGGACGACGACACGGTGACCGCTGTGCTCGCCGAACGTGCGGAGCACTTCCTGGAGCGGCTGCGCACGCTGGACGGAACAGCGGAGTACAACGTCAAGGCCAACCACAACGAGGAGGCCGTCCTCCGCCTGGTGATGGCGGACAGCGACGAGATCCGGTCCCTGGCGGAGGCGAACCGGGAGGCCGGCGGCGGGACGCCTGAGCAAAACGTCCGGCTGGGAGAGATGGTGGCTGCTGCCGTTCAGGCACGCGAGGCGACCGACGCGGAGCTGCTCCAGCAGGCGCTGGAGCCGACGGCCGAGGCGGTCAGCCCCGGGCCGCAGAGCACCGGTTGGCTGGCCAACCTCTCCTTCCTGGTGGACCGCGGTTCAGCGGAGCGTTTCCTGGCCGCGGTCGACGCACTCCGTCAGGAGCACCCTCACTTGGAGCTGCGAGTCAACGGCCCGCTGCCGCCCTACAGCTTCGTGGACACCCCCGCCTCACAGCAGGCCGAGGGCGGAACGGCGGAAGCATTCGGAGCCGGAGCAGCCCAGCCGGCGGACGGGTAAGAACCTCCGGAGCCCTCTGCCCGCGCCGCTTCGGTCCCGCACGAACTGATCGGGCAGCCAGCGGGGCAGGGGGGCAGAAAGCGCCGGGGGTCGTGACGGCCGTGGACCGTTGCGGCCCCTACGTACGGATAACCGCTCGCCCAGGCCGCGATGGTCAGCGCCTGCGCCCTCCTGCAACAAACCTTCCGCCGCAATGGTGCCCCCGGGGGGTGTCAGTCGGGGACGAGTTGATCGGCCAGACGGCGGGCCTGGGCCAGCAGCGCGCCATGCGTCGCCAGTGCATCCGGATCGTCCTGCACGGTGCCGGGCAGCCTCCCGCGGAGCTTGTCCAGGCTGTGGCGCAGGTCCTGCACCGCCTCCCTCAGGTCCCCGTCGGTAGACCGATCCGTACCGGTTCCGGCGAACCGGGTCTGGCTGTAGAGACCGATCGCGCGTGCGGTGTGGTGCAGGAAGTCGGCGTAGGGCCCGGTGATCTGCGGGCCGGGACGGGCTTCACTGTCGTTGTGGTTTACGGTCTCCAGCACGGTGCGGGTCACGCCTGCGGTGTGCACGGCGACATGGTCCAGCACAGCCAGCGCATCGTCGTATGCCTTGCCGGGCGGGGATACGGCACCCGTACCGCGCCCGCGGTGATTGCCCCGCATGCTTTCGCGGCTCCAGCCGATCGAGGAACGGGCCTGATCGACCAGGCGTCCCAGCCGCAGCGCGCGCTCATGCCACTCGCCGGCCACATGACCGCCCCACTCACCGTCGTCCAGCCCCGCAGCCACCGCTTCCAGGATTTCCTGCGCCTCGCGGGCGGCGTCCGTCAGGGCGGCGCGGGTGTCACGCAGGTACACGGGGGGTCGGATCACCGCGTTGACCGTGATGCCGACCACCGCTCCGAAGACCGCCTCCGCGATACGCGCGCCCGACGACGCCACGGAGACCTGTCCGCCGGTCAGGACGAACAGGGCGCCGGTGGCGGCGTAGACGCCCTGGCTGCCCAGGCGCTGCCACTGCGCCAGCAGCAGCACGGCCGGAAGCACGACGACCATCGTGACCATCGTGCTGTCCAACAGCAGCGCGACGCCCGTCGCTACCACCGTTCCCACAGCTATCGCCGCGAGCTGTTGCAGACCGTGCGCGAGCGACCGGTACACCGTCGACTCAACCAGCACCACGGCCACCCACGGAGCGACGAAGGCCATCGGCGCCTGCAACCACCACCCCGCCACGGCCCACGCCAGACACGCGGCCAGCGCTGCCTTGCCGGCCTGCACCGTCAGATCGCGTTCACGGCCCGGTTCCGTCCACGCCCGCCGCACCGCCCGCACGGCAGCCCCGCTGTGGCGCCGCACCGCCCCTGTCGCCCTGCCAATCCACTCCATGGCACAGCAAGTGCCACATCAGAAGCGTCCGATGCACCAGTGAATGCGCTGACAGCAGCCGGGCAGACCGACGCCACCGGCGGGAACCGCCGTGGTTCATACCCGCGGCCGAGTTGTGCGAGGGCATCCGGTCACCGCGGCCCCGATCGTCACACCATCAGTGGGAGGGGATCAGAGAACCAGTTCGCCTGCGACGTCGGATTGTTGAGATCGACGGTGTAGCCGGACAGACGCTTGTCCAGGCCCAGATGCCCGGTGTACCTTCCGCGGGACTCGCCGCTCCAGGTGACTGTGATGACGACGTCGTCACCTTGGACGAATCCGTCACAGTCGCCGTGGTTGCTGTTGTGGAACGCGTCTCCGAAAACACGTTCTCCGCTCTGGTCCAGGTTGAAGTACACGTCGGCGCCGTTTGTCTGGTGAGCGGCCCAATGTCCGCGAACGTCGACAGCCATCGGTAGCTCCTCCTCAGCGGATCGGATTGAGAGCCCCCTTGATGCGGAGTGGCGCCATCGGAAAGTCGCATGCCGTGCGTTGTTCGACGTGGCGCTTCCACTCCCCTTCATTTTCTCACCGCCAAACCTGCTCGTCGACTTCAAGATGGGGCCTCGCCGCCTTCGGCTGGGGCATCGTCACAGCCCTGCTGATGACCGCCTCCACGACCCCGAAGTGTGACATCGCCTACTCCCCCGCACACCCGAGTCGTGAGGGGTGTGTTGCCGGTTCGGCGCCATGGCTTGTCATACGTGCCGCCGCACGCGCGACACCGGGCGCGGAAGACCGCGGTGGCCGGACCCATGTGGTCGCTGGGTTCGGCCGGATACTGCGCGTTGTGGATCTGCGCGACGAGCCGCGGATGGTTGCAGATGCAGGAGCGGCCACCCCAGGCGCGAGCCTCCCCGGCCGGAGGGCTGTCGATGTAGTCGGTGCGATAGCCGTCGAGCGGGCGGTGCTTCTTCTTGATGTTCGCCGCGTTCTCGAAACGGCGCTGAGCGGCCTCGCTGGGGAAGATCAGCGGAAGTCCGGCCAGGAGCAGGAACGCCTCTCCGCGCACGCGTCGCGGGTCAGGGTCGAAGACGGCGACGGGAACGCCGTGCTCGTCGACGAGAGGAACCCCGCCGGCATACCGCGTGTCGCCCGTGCTGAAACCGACGGTTGCCACGATGCCTTGCTCGTCGGCGAGCTTGGCCAAGGCCCGGTCGACGCCGGGGCGGAAGACACGGGCCACTTGACAGGTCGTGCCAGGCGGTTGAGCGCGCGCGGCCTGTTCGGCGGCGGTGGCCTCGGCCAAGGCCTTGGCCCGGGTGAGGGCGTTCCGGGCGCGTATCTCCTCCCGCCTCTTGTCCTTCGCGGCCTGCTGCCGCGCCATGCGGGCTTCCTGGATGCGCCGCCGGCGCTTCTCTTCCTCCAAGTGAGCGGTCTCCGCGGCGATGTACTGCGGCGCCGTCCACACCGTGGCAAGGGTGCGCTGCGGGTACAGCAGCGGCGTCCGCGGAGCGTGCGTGACGATGCGGCCGCTGAATGCCCATGTGAGGAACTGGGGCAGGGAGGCGGGGACGGAACTCCAGCCGGACCCGGTGAACTTGACCAGCCCCTCGGCGATGGCGAGGTGCCGGGCACCCTCCGTCCGCTCCAGCCGCGCGGAAGGGCTGGTGCCGAGCCACGGCGGGCGCGGCCGGTCGCTGAACCATATGGCGGGGACAGCGTCGGCAGCCATCTTCTCGGTGCGTGCGGCGAGGTCGGCTTCGGTGATCGGTGCGAGTTGGGCTTCGAGCGCCATGGCCCAGGCACCGGCGGGGTCGGTGGCCAGCACGTCCGCTCGCCATGTGCCGTCGGGGCCGCGGGCTTCGAGCTCGGCGTGGGCACCGGCGTCTCGCGCGGCGTTCGCCAGTTCCAGCTTCAGCAGGTGGTGGGCGACGGACTCCAGGGCGAGCGCGCAGGCGGGGGCGCCGGGGGTGTGGGCGAAGAACCGTAACCCGGCGCGGGAGGTCTTCGCGCACATCGCGTGGCCGCACTCGGCGCAGGTCAGCGGTGCGGGCGGGCGGGTCTTCCACACCGCTTCCCAGCCTTGCCCGCATCCGAGGTCCGGAAGGTGGGCGAAGACGGTTCCCCAGTCGGCGTGCACGGCCCTGAACGCCACTCATGGCCTCCTGTTGGTCGGTGAGGTCCCAGTGTGGCGCTCGGCACTGACAGCGCATGAAATCGGGACAGGGCCGGCCGGGAGGCGGCTGGGCACGTCCGCCGCGTAATGGGGCCAGGAGACGCCGAGAAGACCGCTCCGCGTCCCACTGGCCGCGCCGGGGCCTTCTTCGGTTCACCGAACGCGGCCGGGGTGCCGGCGATGCCGACCACAGGCCGTTGACCTGGGAGGGAAACGTCCCCTCCAGGCCGGATGCCGCGGCGTCCCGTACCTCCCCGTCCTGCCGACATGCGTCGAGGGATCACCGGAGTCAGATTGGAAGTATCCGGTCCTGCGGACGAACGCCGTCAGGGCTATGACGAGGAGGCGCCTGACATGACAACCCACACGCAAGCCCCAGGCCGACGAGAGCACACTCACGGCAGCGGTCTGCTGGTGTTCGCCGCAGTCGTCATGATCTTCAGCGGCATCATGATGCTGCTCGGAGGCATAGCGGCCATAGCCGAGGACGACGTGTTCCTGGCTACACGCAATTATGTCTTCGAGTTCAGCCTGACCGGCTGGGGCTGGGTCCATCTCATCCTGGGCATCGTCATCATGCTCGCCGGTTTCGCCCTGTTCAAGGGCGCCGTTTGGGCCAGGATCGTCGGCGTGCTGCTGGCCGGACTCAGCATGATCGCCAACTTCCTGTGGCTTCCCCACCAGCCGTGGTGGGCACTGGTGTTCATCGCCCTGGACGCCCTCGTCATCTGGGCACTGTGCGTGGCTCCCGGGCCGTTGCGGGACTGAGGCCGGGACCGGCTCCACGTGACCCTTGACAACGCACCGCGGGAGCTGCCACGGCTGGTGCTCGTCGTCGGCGTGGCCGGGGCGGGCAAGTCGACGGTGGGGCGTCTCCTCGCTCAGCGCCTGGGCTGGGCGTACCGGGACGCGGACGAGTTCCACTCCGAGGCCAACCGCGCCAAGATGGCTGCCGGGCACGCCCTTACGGACAGTGACCGGGGGCCCTGGCTCACGGCGATCCGCACGTGGATGGACCAGGCGATCGCGGCCGATCGGCGAGCGGTGGTCACCTGTTCGGCGCTCAAACGGGACTACCGGGACAAGCTGCTGGCCGGGCGACCCGAGGTTCTGCTGGTGTACCTGCACGGCTCGCGCGACCTGCTGAGATCCCGACTGGCCGCGCGGCATGGCCACTTCTTCCCGGCCGACCTGTTGGACAGCCAGCTTCTTGCCCTCCAGGAACCGGAGCCCGACGAGCATCCGCTGGTGGTGGAGATCGACCAGTCTCCGGAAGCCGTCGTCGCGGCGGTGCTCTCCCGGATCCGCTCGCCATCCGGCGGCGGGACGGCCGCAGCCGGGCCGGACGCGGACCGGGCCCTGCACACTCAGGCGCCTGCCAGACCTCCCGCGTCCACCAGCGCCACGGGCGCGTCATGGCGGTTGGTCCACGGCGATCAGAGCGCGGTGATCGTCGAACTGGGCGGAGCCTTGCATGACTACGTGGCGCACGGCCGACCGCTGCTGGACGGCGTCCCCGCGGGGTCGGCCATCACAGGCGGACGGGGGCAACTGCTCGTGCCCTGGCCCAATCGCGTGGGCGAGGGACGCTACCGGTTCGGTGGCAGGAGTCTGCAACTGCCTCTGAACGAGGTGGAGAGGGGCAACGCGATCCACGGGCTGCTGCGCTGGGCCTTGTGGAAGCCGCTCGCCCGCACCGGTGACTCGGTGCTGCTGGGGACGACCCTGTGCCCGCAGCCGGGGTATCCGTTCCTTCTTGATGTCCAGGTCGAGTACCGGCTGGGCCCTGAAGGGCTCAGCACCTGCGTCCGCGCCACGAACACCGGTACGGAGCCCGCGCCGTACGGTGTGGGCCAGCACCCCTATCTGACGGTCGGCACCGACCTCGTGGACAGCGCCGTGCTGACCGTGCCCGCCCGGTATCTGCTGCGTACCGACCACCGGGGACTGCCCGTCGGCCGGGAGCCGGTCGACGGCACCCCGTACGACTTCCGCGTCGGCCGGCCCATCGGCGATCTCCGCCTCGACACGGCTTTCACCGGCCTCGACCGGGGCGCCGATGAGCGGGCGATCGTGCGGCTGGCGCATCCGGACGGCTCGTGCGGTGTCGATGTCCGGCTCGGTGAGGGCGTCCGGTGGGTGCAGGTGTATACCGGCGACACCCTGGGCGAACCCCAGCGGCGGCGCCGTGGGGTCGCCGTGGAGGCGATGTCCTGCCCGCCGGACGCCTTCCGCAGCGGCACGGACCTCACCGTGCTGGAGCCCGGCGCGACCCACGTGCTGCGGTGGGGACTGAGCCCCTGGAGGAATGCGTGACACCGCTGGTGGAGCCGACAGCGAGCGACATGAGCGCGCCCGCTTTCCGGGCGCTCTACGACCGCCTGCGGGGCCGGTCGGCGCAGGAGACGACGGGGGGCCGGTGCGGCGCGCTGCGGCACCTGACTCCGGAACGGGTAGCGGCGGCCGCCGCGGAAGTCCGCAGCGGCCGTACGGTGTCGCTGGCGGCCCCGATCGAGACCGTGCGGGGCCCCGACGCACCCGAACCTGCGGTGCATCGGATGACCGGTCCCAGCCCGGGCGATCTCGACTCGGAGGGGCTGCACTTCGCCACGGACCGTTTCGCCATGAACGTGCACGGCGACGCGGACAGCCATCTCGATGCCCTGTGCCACGTCGTGTTCGACGCAGAGCTCTACGGCGGGCTGCCCGCCTCCTGCGTGACGGCCGACGGCGCCGATCAGCTCTCCGTCGACCTGGTCCGCAACGGCCTTGCCGGCCGGGGTGTCCTGCTGGACATCCCGCGTCTGCGCGGCGTGCCCTGGCTGGAACCGGGTGACCATGTGACCTTGGCCGATCTGAGGGCTGCCGAAATCACCCAGGGTGTCCGCGTCGGCCCCGGGGACCTGTTGTTCGTCAGGGTGGGACATCGTCTGCGGCGCACGGAACTCGGCCCGTGGCACAGCGCCGAGGCGCGGGCGGGCCTGCACCCCGGGGCCGTGGAGTTCCTGGCCGAGCGGGAGGTCGCGGTCCTGGGCGGGGACGGCAACAACGACACGGCACCCAGCGCTGTGCCGGACGTCGCCTTCCCCGTACATGTCCTGGCCATCCATGCTCTGGGCATCCATCTCATGGACTATCTGCAGTTCGACGATCTGGTCCCTCACTGCGTGCGGGCCGGCCGCTGGAGTTTCCTGTGTGTGGTCGGTCCGCTGCGGCTGGCCGGAGCCACGGGGTCACCCGTGAACCCCATCGCGATCCTGTGACAACGTCGCGCGCAGCGGACAGGCCGCTCCGGTCGCCGCCCGGGCAGAACGCGGTTAGCTTCGAAAGGGTGGACTGCTGAGCCTCATTCCAGGGGGTGTTCAGGTGACGGACACCAGGCTGGGGCCACGATCCAAGGACGGTGGTCGCCGTGGGTGACGCCCCGCACTACGACGTCGTCATCATCGGCACCGGAGCCGGCGGCGGCACGCTCGCCCATCGCCTCGCCCCGTCGGGCAAACGCGTCCTTCTCATCGAGCGCGGCGGCTATCTGCCGCGTGAACGCGACAACTGGGACTCCACGGCCGTGTTCGTCAAGGGAAAGTACCGGGCGCCCGAGTTCTGGCTCGACAAGAACGGCACCGAGTTCCCGCCCGAGGTGAACTACTACGTCGGTGGAAACACCAAGTTCTTTGGAGCGGCCCTGTTCCGGCTGCGGCCCGAGGACTTCGGCGAGCTGCGTCATCACGGCGGTGTCTCTCCCGCCTGGCCGATCCGGTACGAGGATCTGGAGCCCTACTACACGCAGGCGGAGCACCTCTACCGCGTCCACGGACGGCACGGTGAGGATCCCGGCGAAGGCCCGGTGAGTGCGCAGTACGCCCATCCGCCCGTGGAACACGAGCCGCGGATCCAGCAGTTGAGCGACGACCTGGAAAAGCGTGGCCTGCATCCGTTCCACCTGCCGATCGGCGTCAACCTGAGCCAGGAGAACGGGGGGCGGCCCACACACTCCAGCGTCTGCATCCGCTGCAACCGGGTCGACGGCTTTCCGTGTCTGGTGCGCGGCAAGTCCGACGCGGAGGTGATCTGTGTCGAACCCGCCCTGGAGCACCCCAATGTCGAGCTGGTCACGCACACGCGGGTGGTGCGACTGGAGACCGATGAGCGCGGGCGAAGGGTCAGCGCGGTGGTGGGCCGGCTGCCCGACGGCGCCGAAGTCCGGTTCACCGCGGATGTGGTGGTCGTCTCCTGCGGCGCGGTCAACTCCGCGGCGCTGCTGCTGGCCTCGGCGAACGAACACCACCCCAGGGGCCTGGCCAACCGCTCCGATGTGGTGGGCCGGTTCTACATGCGCCACAACAACCTGGCCCTGATGGCGGTGTCGAAGGAGCCCAACAGCACACAGTTCCAAAAGACCCTGGCCCTGAACGACTGGTACCTCGGCGCGGACGACTGGGACTATCCGCTGGGCGGCATCCAGATGCTCGGCAAGTCGGACGCCGAGCAGATCCACGGCGAGGCTCCCCGGTGGGCCGGTGCGGTGGCACCCGACATGCCGTTCGAGGTACTGGCCCATCACGCCGTCGACTTCTGGCTGTGCGGTGAGGACCTGCCGCTGGCGGACAACCGGGTCACCCTCGACGGTGACGCTCGTATCCGGCTCACCCTCGATGAGACCAACAACGTCGAAGGCCTGAACCGCCTGCGGCACAAACTCCAGGGAATGTTGGGCCACTTGGGCATGCACGAGCACCATCTGCTGTCCCACAGCATCTACTTGCACAAGGGCATGCCCATCGGAGCGACAGCCCACCAGGCGGGCACCGTGCGCTTCGGCACCGACCCGGCCGACTCGGCGCTGGATGTGAACTGCAAGGCACATGACCTGGACAACCTGTACGTCGTCGACACGAGCTTCTTCCCGAGCATCGGTGCGGTCAACCCGTCCTTGACGGCCATCGCCAATGCCCTGCGGGTGGGCGATCACCTCGTGGCCCGGCTCGGCTGACAGCGGCGGGCGGACCTTGATCCGTCCGGACGAACGTTGTCGGCCCAACGGCCCAAAGCTATGCCGGAGGAGATGCCGTCCGCTCTGTCGGCTGATTGCGTGACCCTGCCCGGCCGAGCCGATTCGGCCTCAGGGCACCCCCGCAGCGAGGAGGCAGTACGGCATGGATTCCACTGTGGGCGCGTCGCAGGGCGTGATCCCGGCGCGCTTGCTGCACGGTCAGAAGGCGTTGGTCACCGGCGCCAACTCGGGCATCGGCAAGGCCACGGCCATCGGCCTGGGCCGGGCCGGAGCCGACGTGGTCGTGAACTACGTGGCGGGGCGTGAGGCCGCTGAGGAAGTGGCCGAGGAGATCGCCTCGTTCGGGGTGCGCTCGGCGGCGTACGAGGCCGATGTCTCCCAGGAGGACCAGGTCGTCGCCATGACGGACCGGATGGTCAAGGAGTTCGGCACGATCGACGTGCTCGTGGCCAACGCCGGCCTGCAGCGCGACTCCCCGTTCACCGAGATGACACTCGCGCAGTGGCAGAAGGTCCTGGACGTCAATCTCACCGGCCAGTTCCTGTGCGCCCGGGAGGCGGCCAAGGAGTTCCGGCGCCGGGGCGTGGTGCCCGAGGTGTCCCGGTCCGCAGGGAAGATCATCTGCATGAGTTCGGTGCACCAGATCATCCCCTGGGCGGGGCACGTGAACTACGCGTCCTCCAAGGGCGGCGTGCACATGTTGATGCAGACCCTGGCCCAGGAACTCGCGCCGGAGAAGATCCGCGTGAACGCGGTCGCCCCGGGCGCCATCAAGACGCCGATCAACCGCGCCGCCTGGGAGACCCCCAAGGCGCGGAAGGACCTGCTCGGACTCATCCCCTACGACCGGATCGGCGACCCCGACGACATCGCGAACGCCGTCGTGGCCCTCGCCTCCGACCTCATGGACTACGTGGTGGGAACCACCCTCTACGTCGACGGCGGCATGACCCTGTTCCCCGGCTTCGCCACCGGCGGATGACCCTCTGTCGGCCCTTCACCCGAACGAACGGCGAAGCCGCGCATGCCCACCTCGCTCCACCTACTGGCGGACGCCCCGGCCCAGCTCCTGCCGGCCCGGGAACTCATGGCCTTCACGCTGGCCTCCCACATCATCCTCGTCCCCCTCGGCGTGGCCTTTCCCATGATCACGCTGGTCATGCACTACCGCGGACTGCGCCGCGGGGACGCCACGGCACTGCTCCTGGCACGACGCTGGTCGGCTGTCATGGCGGTGCAGTTCGCGCTCGGCATCGTCACCGGCACGGTCCTCTCCTTCGAGTTCGGGCTGCTCTGGCCCGGACTGATGGGACGCTGGGGTGACGTCTTCGGCGTCGGATTCGGCGTCGAGGCCTGGGCCTTCTTCCTGGAGGCCGTCCTCATCGCCATCTACCTCTACGGATGGCGGCGGCTGAAGCCGCGGACGCATTTCCTCCTCGCCCTGCCGCTGCCGTTTGCCGCCCTGCTGGGAGCGTTCGGCATCCTGGCCGCCAATTCCTGGATGAACACGCCGCGGGGCTTCTCCCTCGACTCCGAGGGCAACCCGGTCGACGTGAACGTCTGGAAGGCGATCTTCACACCGATGTTCGGGCCGCAGTACTGGCACTTCGTCGTGGCCATGGTGCTGACCGCGGGCTTCATGGTGGCCGGTGTCTACGCCATGGGCTGGCTGCGCGGCCGCCGGGACCACTACCACCGGCTCGGCTTCATGGTGCCGTTCACCATCGCCGCCGTCGCCGCTCCGGTGCAGTTCGTCCTGGGTGACTCCATCGCCCGCTCGGTGTTCCACAAGCAGCCGGTGAAGTTCGCCGCGATGGAGATCGTCTGGGAGACCGACACCCGCGTGCCGGAGTATCTCTTCGGTCGGCTGAACGAGAACGGCACCGTCTCGGGCGGCATCAGGATCCCACTGCTGGATTCGATCCTGGCCGGGTTCAGCCCGAACACCAAGGTGGTGGGGCTGACCTCCGTCCCGGCCGACCAGCGCCCCACCGCCGTCCAGGCGACCATCGCCCACTGGGCCTTCGACATCATGGTCCTGATCGGGTCGGTCCTGGTGCTGCTCGCCCTGTGGTATGGGTTCGTCTGGCTGCGCCACCGCCGCCTGCCCGCCTCACCGTGGTTCTACCGAGCCGCGGCGTGTGCCGGTGTCGCCTCCGTCCTCGCGGTCGAATGCGGTTGGATCGCCACCGAGGTGGGACGCCAGCCCTGGATCGTCTACCAGAACATGCGAGTCGCCGAGGCCGTCACCTCGACCCGCTCCACCACCCTGTGGATCATGCTCGGGGTGGTGATGGCGGTCTACGTCGTCCTCTTCGGCTCCTTCCTCGTCGTCCTGCTGAAGATGCGGACGCGCTGGCGGCTCGCCGATGCGCAGCAGGCCCGGGCGGGCACCCTCACGCCGGAGGCGGACATCCCCTACGGGCCGCGCGGTTCCCTTCCCGCAGGCGACGTACCCGCGGCCGGCCCCGGAGCCGGGGGTGAGGGCCGGTGACCGCCGACCTCATCGCCGTAGTGCTGTTGCTGGCCGTGACGGCGTACGCCTGCGCGGGCGGCACGGACTACGGGGCCGGGTTCTGGGACCTGACGGCCGGCGGGACGGAGCGCGGCAGGCGTCCACGCAGGCTCATCGACCACGCCATGGCTCCCGTCTGGGAGGTGAACAACGTCTGGCTGATCTTCGTCCTGGTCATCATGTGGACCGGATTCCCCCTCCTGTTCCAGACCGTGTTCTCCGCGATGTGGCTCCCACTGGCCCTGGCCGTCATCGGCATGGTCCTGCGGGGCGCCGGTTTCGCGCTGCGCAAACCCACCCGGCGGCTGGCCGGACGGCGCTTGTACGGTGCCGTGTTCGCGATGGCCTCCCTCCTGACGCCGTTCTTCCTGGGTGCCGCGGTCGGCGGAGTCGCCTCGGAGCGGGTGGCACCCGGTACCGAGGCCTCGGCGGACGTCTGGACCAGCGCGACCTCGATCGTCTTCGGCCTGGTCGCCGTCGCGACCACGGCGTTTCTCGGGGCCGTGTTCCTCGTCGGCGACGCCCGCCGGTTCGACGCGCCGGACCTGGTCGGCTACTTCCGGCGGCGGGCGCTGGGCAGTCTGGCCGTGCTCAGTGTCCTGGCCGTGGCCACCGTATGGGTCACCCATGAGGATGCCCCATACGTCTGGCACGGCCTCACCCGCGGCCTGGGGCTGTTCTTCGCCCTGGCGGCCGGGGTGGCCGCGCTCGCCACCGCCTGGCTGCTGTTGCGCTCGCCCGGCATGTGGCTGCGCGTCACGGCGGTGGGAGTCGTCGCGTCCGCCGTCATCGCGTGGGGCATGGCCCAGCGGCCCTACCTGCTGCCCACCTCGCTGACCGTGGCCGAGGCCGCGGGTTCCTCCGCCACGCTGACCTGGCTGGCGATCGTCACCCTGGTGGCGCTGGTGGTCGTCGTGCCGGCCGTCGTCCTCCTGTACTGGCTGGACGCCCACGGGGAGCTGCAGGAGCTCACGGACGCCGAGTTGCGCCGTCCCGGCCCCGCGCCCGGTGACGGCGCGGCGCCCGACAGCTGATCACCACCTTTGTGTCCTCGTCCTGAACTCGCCTCGCGCCCGGACCCCGCGCAGGGAAGCAGCGACCGCCGACGAGATCCTCGCCCGACCACCAGGTCGTTCCCGTCACCGAGATGCGCGAGAGCACGCCGCAGGAAGGGGACACGGTCGTTCTCCTCGGGCCCGCACCGGCCGCTCCCCCGCGGTGACGGACGCCGCGGCCGCTGCGGCTGCGCGGGTCAGGCGTGGGCCCGCCGGTCCTCGCGGAGCAGCGCGTCCAAGGTGATCGCCGCGTCGATCAGCGCCAAGTGGGTGAAGGCCTGGGGGAAGTTGCCCAGCTGGCGCCCCGTCAGGTCGATCTCCTCGGAGTACAGCCCCAGGTGGTTGGCGTAGGTGAGCATCTTCTCCAGTACCAGCCGGGCCATGTCGAGGCGTCCGGCCCGAGCCAGGGCGTCGACATACATGAACGTGCACAGCGAGAAGGTGCCCTCGGAGCCGCGCAGCCCGTCGGGGGACGCCTCGGGGTTGTAGCGGTAGACCAGGCTGTCGCTGACCAGCTCGCGTTCCATCGCGTTGAGGGTGGACTTCCACATCGGGTCGTCCGGCATGATGAACCCGACCGTCGGCATGCGCAGCAGGGCGGAGTCCAGCACGTCATCGCCGTAGTGCTGCACGAAGGCCTGTTTGGTGCGGTCCCATCCCCGGTCGAGCACCTGCTCGTAGATCGCGTCCCGCGCCTCGACCCAGCGCCCGCCGGCCGCGGGACGACCGTCGTCCTGAGCCATCCGCAAAGCGCGGTCGAAGGCCACCCAGGACATCACGCGTCCGTAGGTGAAGTCCTTGCGGCCGCCGCGGGTCTCCCAGAGCCCTTCGCCGGGCTGGTCCCAGTGGTCGACCAGCCAGCCGAGCAGGGTGTGCAGAGCCTTCCAGCCTCCGTGGTCGAGATGCATGCCGTGCTCGTGCGCGAAGTAGATGCTGTCCATCGCCTCGCCGTAGATGTCCAACTGGAGTTGGTTCGCCGCGCCGTTGCCGATCCGGACCGGGGCGGAGCCGCGATAGCCCTCCCAGTGATCCAGGGTCTCCTCGACCAGGTCGGTGGAGCCGTCGACCCGGTACATGATGTTCAGTGGTCCGGAACCGTTGTCCTGGCCCACCTTCTCCTTGACCCGTTCGTGCAGCCAGTTGATGAACGCGGAGGCCTCCTCCCGAAACCCCAGGCCCAGCAGGGCGTACACCGAGAACGACGCGTCCCGGATCCAGGTGAACCGGTAGTCCCAGTTGCGCTCCCCGCCCAGCTGCTCGGGAAGTCCCGTCGTGGGAGCGGCGACCAGCGCGCCGGACGGCGCGTACGTCATGAGCTTCAGCGCGATGGCCGAGCGTTCCACGGCCTCCCGCCAGCGGCCGGTGTAGGTGGACTGTCCCAGCCACGAGCGCCAGTAACGGACCGTCTGGTGAAAGAGACTGTCGAACTCCTCCACGCGGATCTCCTGCGGCGGACCCTCCGGCGCGGATTCCATGATCAGTCCGCGCTGCTGACCCGCCTGCAGAGTCAGGGAGAAACGCACGTCGTTGTCGTCGGCCGAGAGGATGTTCAGCAGCCGTTGGTCCTGCGGCTCTCGGACAGGGTGGACGGCCAGGCTCAGGTCCTCGGACGTGAAAACGGCCCCGTGCTCGGTCAGGTGCAGCTCGTGCGGCTTACGGCCGTAGTCGAACCGCGGGGCGATCTCTCCTTGGAACGTCATGCTGCCGCGTACGCAGCGCAGCATGCGCACCAGACGGTGCCGGTCGGTCGCCGTCGTTCCGGTCACCGGCATGAAGTCGACGACCTCCCCCGCCCCGGCCTCGGTCATGAAGCGGGTCACCAGAACGGCGGTGTCGGGATGGTAGAGCTGTCGGGTGGTGTACGTGTCCGCGGCCGGCCGCACAGTGAAGTGGCCGCCCTTGGTCCGGTCGAGGAGCGCGCCGAAGACGCTGGGCGAGTCGAAGCGCGGACAGCAGAACCAGTCGATCGTCGCATCGATCGTCACCAGGGCCGCAGTCTGCAGATCACCGATCAGCCCGTGGTCCTCGATCAGGGGATAGTCGTCCATCGCGGACCTCTTTCAGCCCTGGCCGGCCACGCGCAGAGCTGCCTCGCGCGGCCGATCACACGAACGGGGCGACACCCGATCAGCTTAGGTCGCCGAGGCCGGTCCGTCCTGGCAAGGCCATCGCACCAGGTGACGGCGGTGCCTGCCGCTGCGTCGGCGCGGAAATCGGCCTAGCGTGAGGTGACGGTGGGCGAGACGACGGAACCGGCTCTGCGACGTAGCGCGAGCACCCGGCCTTTGGTGAAGGGGCGTGACGTGGACGTCATGACTTCCTGGGCTGCCAGATTCCGGCTGCGGCAGTACATCAAGGCAAGCCTGTGGATCCTGCCGCTGCTCGGCCTTGTCCTGGGCGTCCTCCTCGCCGAGCTCGCCCTCGCCGCCGACGAGGCGGAGTGGATGCCGGGTGGCTGGCACTACTCCGCCACGACCGCGAGCGGGGTGCTCACCGCCATCGTGGGCGCGATGGTGGCGTTGCTCGGTTTCGTCGTCACCATCGGCGTACTGGTGGTGCAGCAGGCCACGGGCATGCTCTCGCCCCGGTACATGCGGCTGTGGTACCGCGACCGGCTGCAAAAGGCGGTACTGGCGACCTTCACGGGGACGTTCGCGTTCGCCTTCTCGCTGCTGCGCAGCGTCGAATCCCACTCGGTCCCCGATCTCGGGGTCACCCTGGCGGGCGCGGCAGTGGCCGTGAGCCTGGTGCTCCTACTCATCTACCTCAACCGGTTCACCCACAGTCTGCGGCCCGTGGCCATCGCCGAGCTCGTCGCGGGCATGGGAGAGTCCGTCTTCACCAGCAGCGCGGCTGCCATCCGGGACGCGGCTCCCCACCAGGCCCCGCCCGCCCTGCCCCCGGAAGGGGCACGCATGCGCATCCGTACCGAGCGGGGAGGCGCCGTCCAGGCCTTCCATGTGCCCGGTCTTGTCGCGGAGGCGGCGCGACACGACTGCGTCTTCGTCGTCACCCGGCTGGTGGGAGACTTCGTTCCGCCCGGCACCGTGCTGGTGGAGGTCCACGGGGGCACCTCCGAACCGGACCCGGCGACGGTGAACGGGCTCATCGCACTCGGGGCCGAACGCACCATCGAACAAGACCCCGCTTTCGCGCTGCGGGTCCTCGTCGACATCGCGATCCGGGCACTGTCCCCGGCCGTGAACGACCCCACGACCGCCGTCCAGGTGACCAACTACATCGAGAGGCTTCTGCACACGGTGGGCAGGACACCTCTGCCGGGCCGTTACGCGCTGGCCGACGGCCAGGGCACAGCCCGGCTCGTGCTACCGGGGCGCAACTGGGACAACTACCTTCAGCTGGCCGTCTGCGAGATCCTCGACTACGGACGTTCGTCGGTCCAGGTCTGCCGCAGGCTCCGGGCCTTGCTCGACGGCCTGCTCGAGGCCTTGCCGCCGCAGCAACACCTTGCCGTGCGCAGACAGTCGACGCTGCTGCAGGAGTCGGTCGAACGGGCCTTCACCGACCCGGCCCGCCGGGCCGTCGCACAACAGGCCGACTCGCAGGGCATCGGCGGGCAGTCCTCCCCTTGACTGGCCGGCTGTCCCGGTCACGGCCTGATTCCGCATCCCGGCGGGCTCATGCGGTCTTTCATCGAGTCTCTCCTTTGCGACGGGCCCACAGCCCTTGCAACCAACCGCGGGCCACCTACGGGCGGCACTTCACGTGAGCTCGAAGATGCTCCTGACGGTCAGCCAGAGACCCACCGCCAGCGACAGCACGGCCACGGCCAGGTCCTGGTGCACCGTGATCGTGCGGAACAGAGCCTGGAGTGCGGCGTCGGCCCGCTCGGGCCGGAAGGCCGCGTACAACTCGATCAACAGAACGCTGGAAGAGGCCAGAAGGCCGTAGAGCAAGAGGGTCAACCACGTGCGCACCTCCGAAAGGTCGGCGTTCAACGCGGTCGCACCCCCTGCCGCGACGAGACCCCACGGCTGCAACACAACCGCCATGCCCGCGGCCGACCACAGGGAGGCGTTGCGGAGCTTGCCCAGCCAGGCGCCACAAGGCGGCGGTCGACGGGGCGGTGTGCTTTCTGGGTGGTGATCCGTTGGTGAACAGCAGTACGCCGACGATGACCAGCATGAGGCATGCAAACCCGGCCACCAGGAAGGCCAGCCCCTTGCGGAGACCCCGGTCGGCGGACAACAAAAGGATCAAGGCCATGACCGGCAGAGTCGCCGGTGGTTGAGACGCCGACACCGGCAGCATCGCGCACGGAGGTGGCCGGCGCTTGTGCGGAGTCGCATCACGCAGGCAGGCGCAGGCCGTTCGTGGCAGGGCCTGTCGGCTTGCCGCGCCGAAGCGGCCGGAGCGGCGAAAGATAGGCCCCCATCGGAGTGCCCGTGGATGATGCACGGATCATCAGGGTGAAGAGACGCAGGGCGGGTCAGGGCTGCCTGTGCGGGTGTGAGCGCGTAGGGGATGCCAGGCCCGAGCCGATCAGGACCATGACATCCCGCAGACGCCGCACCGGGAAGGTCCCGTCAGCAGTAGAGGTTGCCGCCAGGAGTCGTGCCGAGGATCTGCGTGAACCGCTGATAGTTGTTCACGCGGCTCTGGACCTGCGCAGGGTTCTTGCCGTCGCATTCCAGGGAGCCGTTGATGCTGCGGATCGTCTGGCCGAAACCAGCGCTGTTGACCATGGCGTTGTGGGGGGTCATGGTGCCGGGTCCGGTCTGGGTGTTCCAGTACCACAGAGCCGTCTTCCACGCGACGGCCGAGTCGTTCTGCACCAGCCACGGGTTGCCCAGCAGGTCGATGCCGAGCGCGTCGCCCGCCGCCTTGTAGTTGAAGTTCCAGCTCAGCTGAATCGGACCGCGTCCGTAGTAGGCGGCCTGGCCGGCCGGGCAGCCGTACGGGCGGCTCCAGTCGCAATAGTGCGGGTAGTTGGCGGTGTTCTGCTCCACCACATGCACCAGACCGCCGGTCTCGTGGCTGACGTTGGCGAGGAAGGCCGCGGCCTCCTGCCTCTTCACGGTATCGCTGCCCGTGTTCGCGAACCCGGGGTAGGCACTCAGGGCGGCGGTGAGCCCGCTGTAGCTGTAGAAGGAATTCCGGTTGGGGAACATCTGGTTGAACTGCGCCTCCGTCACGACGAAGCGCGCGTTCGGCGTGCCCGGCCCGCTGTCACAGGCGTACGGCTCCCAGTACCAGGTACTGATGACCGGGTCGTAACCCGGGTTGGCGTGCTCGGCGATGTACGCCTTGCCGTCGGTATAGCGGACGACGTCACCGGCGTTGTACGACCTGCCGGCCACCCAGCTGGGGTAGCTGGAGCAGGCCGCGGCGGCGGCGTTCGTGGCCGGGAGCAGCACCGGGGCGGTACCGGCGAGGGCGAGGGCTGCCAGGACTGCGGAGACACGACGTCTCGACACGTAATCAACTCCTCTGCAGGGCACGGCCGTACGCCGGAGCAGGACGCAGCGGAGCCCACTCCGCACGCGCTTGTGGACCGGACAGGGCGTGGGGCGGCCGTGGTGGGGGGCTGTCTGCGGAACACTCAACCGCGTTGGTCTGTACCAGTCAAGGGTGTAGACCAATTAAGGCCTAGACCAGTTAGGGAATCGGCCGCAAGTGCGGCGCGAGCGGGCTGCGGAGTCTGTTTCAACTCACGCAGGCCGACTGATCAAGCAGCCCTTTCGTTTCTCGCGCGGGTCGCCGCCGCGTCAGTCAGACGCTTCGCGAAGGGCTTCATGGAGTCACTACAGCGGCCCAGGCAGGGAACGCCAACGCCATTCCGCAAAGGGCGAATTGGTCGGCGCGCCCCGCGCCCCCAGTCGCTGGGGGCGGCTGCGCCGCTTCCATGACCTGCGCCATGGCCCGACGGGAGGAGCGGTGCGGCCGAGGCCCCGAAGCGCGGTGACCGCCACTGGCGTGACCACCTCCGTCGGCGGGGTCAGCGCGTACCGGCAGAGAAGTGGTGTGGGAGGACATCGCCATGGCCTACGAGGCCGCCATGAGCAAATACGCCCTCGTCGAGCCGGACGAACTGGACAAGATCCACTTCGATCAGGTTCGGGCCACCCACGTCAGTGACTCCACCGCGACACCTGCAGGTCAAGGCGCGGGAACTGGTGAAGGCAAAAGCCGAGGGCGAAGAGGTTGCCCTCATCGAGGAGGCACGACAGGCGACGGACCTTCTCCCCTGGATGACGTCCTGGAGACCAGCCTCGAACAAGCCGAAGGCCGCGACGGCACGAGGGGTGCCGCGCGGCGGAAGATACCCGAACGCAAGACCGGGCGCCCAGGCCTTGGACCAGCTGTTCGAAGCACTCCGGGGGCGGGGCGCCGCAAGAAGAGCGCCGAGAGCGCGACCCTACCGCAAATGAAGATCACTCCTGCGGTATCGCGCCGCCTGGCCTTCGTATGCTGGGAAGCGTCCTACAACAGACGGCCGTAACGGGCAGACGGCGGCCGGCCCGCGCAGGCTGTGGGCGTACTTCTCCCCCGGGCCTGCATCGGGCCGAACGGCCGGTCAGCGGCCCAGTGCGTTCTCCAGCTCCTTCTTGCTCATCGAGGACCTTCCCTGGATGTCACGCTTCTTGGCCTCCTGGTACAGCTGGTCCTTGGTCGGTCCCTGCGAGCCGCTGTGTGAGCGCTGCCCACCGCGTTGGGACGCCGACTTCGAGTCCCGGGTCGAGGTCTTGCTCGCGGACTTCGACTCGCCTGACCTGGCCCGTTCCTTGTTGACCGTGCGTGCGGCGATCTCCTTGGCCCGCTTCGTGGACTCTCCGCGATCCTGCGCACTCTCCTTGACGTGTTCGTACTGGCGCTCCCGCTTGGAGCTGGATCCAGCCGGCATGGCGCCTCTCCTTCCTCGCACCGATCTCACACGGACTGTGGTCAGGCATCCCCGTTGAAGCCCACCGGGCCACGATGGGCACTCAGGCCGTGATCACGGGTGCTCCGATCGTTGGTCCGGGGGCACCCCTCCTCCTTCGCCACCGCCCTTGTCACCTTTGTCCGTGCCGTGGGCCTCGCCACCCCTCGCCTGCGCCTGCCTGGCCTTGAGTTCGGCGACGTTCTGGGGTGTCGCAGCGCCTTTGCCGCTGCGTCGCTGTTCAGGCTGCTGTGGATTCGACATCTGGGGACACCTCCCTCACCTCGTATCCCATTCAGTGCCACGAGTGCCCTCGACCACCCATCCGAAGCACACACGCCACACCCGGCCCTTCGCAGACCTGGAGATCTTCGACGACGGCTCGGCCGGGTGAGGGAAACCCGGGCGCGGTAGCCGCCGGCGTCGGACTCATTGCGGTGTACTGCCGTGGGAGGAGGACCGATGGCCGGGCGAAGACGTGGAGTAGCGGCGTGTGCCGTGCTGGCAGTCGGCGTCCTCGGCGGCTGCGGCACCGTGACGGAACGGCGCGACGACGTTCACACCGCCGCCACCACGTTCGAGAAGGCTATCGATGACGGGGCATACGACAGGGTGTGCGCTCTTCTCGCGCCCGCGACCGTGGAGGAGCTCGAGGAGTCGGCAGGCAGCCCCTGTGCGACCGCGGTGAGCCAGGATTCTCCTCCCCCGGGGGGTCCCGTACAGCGGACAGACCTGTACGGAAATCAGGCACGAGTGGTGCTCTCCTCGGACACTCTGTTCCTTTCCCGCTTCGCCGCAGGCTGGAAGGTCGTCGCAGCCGACTGCGCACCCCAGCCGAACGAGCCGTACCGGTGCCGGATCAAGGGCGGGTGAGACTGTGAGGATCATGTTCGCCGTGATCGTCGCGATCATCACGGTAGGGCTCGCCTACATGACGGTCCTGGGACTGATGCACCAATGAACCATCACGCGTCCCGGAACACCCCGCCCGCAGCCCGGGGCCCGCGGGGCTTCCTGCGAGACAACGGGCTCGGTCTCTTCTTCACCGTCGCGTTCCTGCTGGCTCTGGTCGGCCAGGCGATCGCGGGTCACGCCGACTTCAACAACCAACTGGCCGCCGACCAGCTTCAGCAGATCTCTCTCGGCGAGTACGTGACCACATCCGACTTCGCAGTCGACGTCGCCGAGAACTGGCAGTCGGAATACCTGCAGTTCTTCCTCTACGTGGGCGTCACCGTATGGCTGCTGCAACGCGGATCCCCTGAGTCCAAGGAACTGCACAAGGGCGGCACCGAGTCCGACGAGGACCAACTGGTCGGCGCATACGCCAAGGAGGGCTCGCCCAAGTGGGCCAAGGTCGGCGGATGGCGTCGCGCGGTGTACTCGCATTCGCTCCTGCTGACCATGGGGACGATCTTCCTGCTCTCCTGGGTGGTTCAGTCCATCACAGGCGTGGCCGCCTACAACGAACAGCGGCTGCGGCAACTCCAGGCCCCGCTGAGCTGGGCCGACTACATCAGCGCGGCCGACTTCTGGAACCGCACCCTGCAGAACTGGCAGTCCGAACTGCTCGCCGTCGCCTCGATGGCCGTGCTGTCGATCTACCTGCGCCAACGCGGCTCCCCGGAGTCGAAGCCGGTGGGAGCGGCCCATGGCGCCACCGGCGTGGAAGGCTGAGAAAGCGGGAGAAGGGGTCCGGTTCGTGCGCGCTCCGGCCGCCGGGCCCCATGAGGCAGCAAGTCCCCCGTTCGAGGCTCCTGGGAGCACCACCACAGTGGGAAAGTACGTAGGACGTGGATTACTGCCCGTGGAGGCGGGCGATGCGTGATCAGCTTGGGGTGTGGAGACCATCATTGCCAGCGGCATAGCCGTCCTGGGAACGCTGCTTGGTTCGGGGATCACCCTGGCGTTCCAGCAGCGCACCGCCGACAGGAGCCACCAGTTCACCCGCCGCGAGAAGCTCCGGCAGGAACGACTCGATGCCTACTCCTCCTACGCCGGGGCGTTGCTCAACTACCGCCGCTGCCTCGTTCACCTCTGGTTCTGCGAGCACGAACAGCCGCCACCGGAAGACCCCGACACAGTGCGGATCCGCGCCTACGACCTACGCTCCAACGCCCAAGAGGCACTGTTCCGCGTTCAGATGCTCACCGATGACGAGACGCTGAGCCGATCCGCTGAGGACGTACTCGCAGACGTTACGGCGCTGACCAAGCCAGACAGCAGGACGGAACTTGACGATGTCAGGGTGCGGACCCGTGACGACATCAGCCGACTCGTCAGAGCAGCCAAGGAACACCTCTGAGGTGCCCTCGCCCGGTTCGTTAATCCCTACGCCGACAGTGACCGCACCACAAGCGCGCCAGATCGAGCGGGGGACGGCGGGTAGTCACGATAAGGCAGCCGAGCTCCCAAGGGGGCCCAGCAATCGGCCGTACAAACAGGTCAGCACCTGCAACAGGCTTTTCGACGCCCCCAGCTTCCCAAGCTGCTGTTACGCAGCTATGCAGACCAGGGGCGTTCTGTCAGCGTCAGCCAGTAGTGTGCGACGATCACCTGTGGCACGCCTGGAGGGTTCATGGAAGCTACTGCTCTCGTCACTCCCGACCGGCTGTGGTCGGCGCAGGAGGTCTTGGTGCGCCCAAGTCCTGTCCCGGCGAGGGCAGGGGTTTACGGGTGGCACTTCAAGCAGTCGCCCCACCTGGGCCTGCCCGCTGGACGCCTCCTCTACGTCGGAATAGCCCCGCGGTATATGGCGAACCGAACCAGCACGCAGAACCTGCGCAAGCGGGTGCGCTATCACTTCCGGGGCAACGCGGCTGGCTCGACTCTGCGGCTCACTCTCGGGTGTCTACTCGGATTTGAGCTGCGCCGCGTGGGCAGCGGTAAGCGGATGACCTTCGGCAAGTCCGGCGAAGCCAGCTTGAGCCAGTGGATGGCGGACAACGCGCGAGTGTGCTGGATCGAGCAGAGCGAACCGTGGGACATGGAGGCGCAGCTCATCTCTCAGCTTGACCTGCCGTTGAATCTCGATCAGAACCGCCACAACGCATTTCACAATCGACTGAAGGAGCTACGGGCCCAAGCACGCCATCGAGCCCAAGAGTTGCCCATCAGCGTGTAGGCCGCCCAATGGGTCGCCGCGCTGTCTATCTGGGCCGTCCGAGGCGGCACGACAATGGTCAAGGACTCAACGACGACCACCATGCGCGCGAGCCCATTGCCCCTGACCAAAAAAGCCGGCGGTGTCCTCGCCCAGCCCTGCGGTCCGGCAGCGATCCGGGTCGCGCGTCCAGGAGCGCGGGATAAACAACTCACGGTCCACCGCCGCGTGCCCGCGCCCTCCCGCGTAGACGAGGTAGACGGCGACCTGGGCGTTTTCGACCCGGCCCGCGGTACCGGTGTATTGACGCTGGACCCCAACGGTCTGGGTGCCCTTCCTCAGGTCGCCGGTCTCGTCGACCACGAGGACTGCCTGGTCGTCGTGCAACTGCTCCACCACGTAGTCGCGGACGTGGTCACGCACCGCGTCGGCGTCCCAGGAGGCCCGGCACTGCAGATGCTGCATGCCGTGCGGGGTCGCGTCCCCAGCCCACTCGGCGATGCTCCAGCAGTTCTTGCGCGGCAGGTCCGACAGCAGCCCGAGCACCAGCCGCCCGGCCCGGCGCCAGGAATCAACCCCCGGGCGAAACCCGTCGGCTATGCGGCCATAAGGGCCTCGAACGCCTCCTGCCAGCGGGCAGGGTCTACTCTGTGCCCTGCGGCCACCGCATGATCGTTTGTCTACACACGCCGATGATCAACGGTGGCCGCACCTATTTGCGAGCATGAGGAGCACTGTGCAGGTCGCCGGAGTCGACATCTACGTGAATCACCCTGTGCTGCACCTGGGAGCGACCGACTGGGTTCCACTCTCCCTCGCTCTGGAGGCTGCCCCCGCAGCCAGCTGCGACACCCACGTGGCTGTTCGGGTGCGAGCGCAGAGGGGACTCATCAAAGTGCGCCTCTTCACACAGCCCCAAGTGCCGCAGGCCGAAGAGCCCGACCCGGCATTCACCACGGTCTTCGACGGCTCCCTGCTGCTGCCTGACGGCCGCATCGCAGTCGGCGATGTCGAGCAACTGACCCGCTTCGTGCATCGAGTGGGCGACCGCGGCGAGTTCAACGTGCGCGTCGCAGTGGACTCGCCGGGGCCAGACGCCGGCGCCATCGACATCGCTGTCACCCGCCCCAGCAAGTGATCTGCGGAGACGGCCACCTCAGCGTCTATAGGCCTCTCACAGCGGTCCCATTCGCGAGCAAGATCATGATCTACAGCTGAAGTATTAGCCTTCCCCTTCCTCGATCAGGCCGCAGGCGAAGGGTAACGACTGCAAGAACTCCCGTCGCGCAGGATGGGGCTCTGCTTCAGCCAGGTCGGTGAGCACCTGCAAGAGACGGTCGCGCTGGTCCAGAGGCAGCCGCAGCAGTTCTCCGCCCACGCTTTCCATCATCTTCACCGCGGAGTCGGGATTGACCTCGGGTCATGTCCCGCGGGGTGGTGTAGTCAGGGCAGCTGTTTCGGTTCCGGTTGTGGGGTGACCTGCGGTTCGGGTTCGGGTTCGGTTGGCTTGGTGGTGGAGAGCTCGGCCATGGAGGCTTCCGACAGGTAGCGGCGGTCAAAGACCTGCCACTCGTCGTGGAGTTCGGCCAGCACCGCGGCGGCGAGCCGGTCCAGGGCGGCCGGGTTGGGAAAGACCTGGACGACGTCGGCCCGTCGTTTGATCTCCCGGTTCAGCCGCTCCAGCGGGTTGGTCGACCAGATCTTCTTCCAGTGCGCCGGCGGGAAGTCGGCGAACGCCGTGATGTCCGTCGCCGCCTCCAGCAGCATCTTCTTGACCTGCGGGAACTGCCGTCCGAGCATGTCGGCGACCACGTTCAGCTGGACGCGGACGGCCTCGCCGGTGGTCTGCGCGAAGATAGTGCGGATGGTGGCAGCGACCATCTCCCCGGAGCCCCTCTCGATCACCGAGAACACGTCCCGGACGAAGTGAACCCGGCACCTTTGCCAAGCCGCGCCGAGGAAAACGGTGCGGATCGCGGCCACCAGACCGCTGTGGCTGTCGGAGATGACCAGCTGGACGTTCTCCAGGCCACGGGCCCGCAGCGAGCGCAGGAACTTCGTCCAGAACGGCTTCGACTCACTGTCGCCGACCATCAGCCCGAGGATCTCCCGGTGACCGGTGGCGGAGATCCCGGTCGCGATGACCACGGCCTGCGAGGCGATCCGGTGATTCACCCGCGCCTTGCAGTAGGTGGCGTCCAGGAAGACGTAGGGGAAGACGGTGTGATCCAGCGGCCGTTCCTTGAACGCGGTCAGTTCCTCGTCCAGTTCGCCGCAGATGCGGGAGACCTCGGACTTGGAGATCCCGCTGTCCGCACCGAGTGCTTTGACCAGGTCATCGACCGAGCGGGTCGAGACCCCGTGCACGTATGCCTCCATCACCACGGCGAACAGTGCCCGGTCGATCCGCCGCCGACGTTCCAGCAGCGAGGGGAAGAACGACCCGCTCCGCACCTTCGGGATCTTCAGATCCAGGTCACCGGCCTGCGTGGTCAGCAGCCTCTCTCGGTGGCCGTTGCGCCAGGTCGTGCGCGTCTCGGTGTGCTCGCGCGGCGCGGCACCGATCACCTCGGCGGCTTCGGCCTCGATCAGCTCCTGCAGGATGCGCTCGCACACCACCCTGATTGCTTCAACTCCATCGGCCCGACGTAGTGACTCCAGCAGCCGCATCAGCTCAGACTGGGACAAGGCCATCGCGTGCTCCTCCGGTTGAACTGCCCGTTCACCAGGGAGACTTGCGCGATGGCCTGCCCTTGTTCAGGGAGCACGCACCGTCAGCGGATGCACGCCCCGGGCAGACACCCGCGCGTTCCGGGACCCTGCCCGACTACACCACTTCATGGGACGCGATCTGACCTCGTCGTCACCGCAGCTGTCGAGGAACCAGAGCGCGTCGGCAACCAGCCCGGCAAGAGCCGGCACGAGCGGATCCATCGCAGTCATCCCCGCAACCTAGCCGACCCCTACGACAGCAAGGGCGCCGCCCCCCAAGGTACGAGGATGCATCGAGCGTCCCAGCTGGTGCTTGTCCATCTGCGTGCCAACGTGTCGACGTCACGGCCCTGACCGCCAGACACGGACTCGGTCGGCACGAACTCACCGATTCATGGCAGGACTGGTTAATAGCCCCACTGTCGTGAGAGGTCGAACTGCTGTGGACCGTCTCAGTTTCCGTCTCATTCATCGGCGTTGGTTCCCGATTCAGCACGGGCGTAAGAGGGGAAGTACAGCGCACGAGACTGAGCGTCGCTGACGTGGAGGCGGAGCGGTGGAAGATGGTACGGAAGGCTGCTTGCCTGGTGCCGAAGACCGAGTGATCCAGCTGCTCCTGGAGGAATACAGGGCGCTACGCGCGGAGGTCACGCAGCGAGTAGCTGAGCGTTGGCAGATCGCCGCCATCGTGGGCGTTGTTGCGGCGATCATGACCGCCGCTGACGGCCTCTCCTTCAGCAAGCCCCTGCCGTACGCCGCCTTACTCGTGGCAGTTGCGGCACTGGGGTGGTGGCGCCAGGGGAACCTCGCTATGCGTTCGCTAGGCGATCAGCTACACAGCCTTGAGTGTCGGATAAATGAGCTCGCTGCTCGGGCATATGGAACGCCGGCTGTGCTTACCTGGGGACACCAGCTGGCTCAGGTGCGAACACACAGGACGAGAAGCTGGCGGTGGCGGTACCAGAGGCCAGACCCCTACAGACCTGTCAGCGCCGGCCCTTTACAGCAATGCAGTTCAGCAAGCTCACCATCCGCCCATGAGCCATCTGAATCCTGAAGAACGGCGGAGCCGCAGGTTGTGCCTATGGAGTCCAGCGCGGCCGCATTACAAGTGCACCGGATTTTGCGGGACCAATGGGGAATCGCGGTGAATTCAGGCGGGCACGGGCAGGCCGCCCCGAGCCGTTCACCCAGGTCAGCGTCCAAGCGGCCCTCAAGTGCCCGCGGCTTCCCAAGCAAGGGTCCGGAGGTCAGAAGCTCGTGCGGGCAGGCGTGTGTCTGTTTCGCGTGCCCACCTGAACCCAGCGGATCGCAGGACACATACCGGGATACGCTCGCAGCCTTGGTTTGAGCACCGAACCGCCGGCACTGTCTCGGTCTCCGTCTCGCTGCCTGCCTGTTGACGCCGCGCACGCTTTCCAGGCCACTTGGTGGCGGGTGCCGTCGACCAGGATGCTCCAGCTTCGATGGTGGTCGGGTCGGGCGTCCGCCTGGGCGAAGACATCGGCAATGACCTTCTCGGGTGGGTGAACGAGGCATGCAGTGCGTTCGCTTTCGCGTCGCCGTGGGTCCCCGGCGGACCTGGCGGCGGGTTCTGCGGCCGCCGGGCGAGTAGCTCACGCCGTGCGGGCGCCGGGGTGCCGCGGGGGCGGGGAGGCGGAGAGGCGGAGAGGCATCGAAGTCGCAGGCCACAGTGGCCATTCGCCTCCCGTTCGGTTTCTCGCCCGGGGCGAGTCTGCTGCGATGCCCCCTCTGCGGTGTCAGGAGGCCGGTGCAGCCGTACGGGCGGTACATGTGCCCGAGCACAGGCAGCAGGACTTCAAGGCCGCTGAACTTCTTCAAAGCTGACGGTCATTCACCTCTGGACGGGCATCCCTGCCCGGCACTTCGTCCCGCCAGAACCGCTCTTTGTACTGCATGTGTACAAAGATATGGACGCCGCAGAAGAAGTCTCCTAACGTGTCCCGCGCGCCACGGCATTCGCTCCACCCCCGCTGCCCCCGACACCCGCAGCCCGGCTCCGTACGCGGTACGAGCCGTGAGGAGAACGCATGAGCACACGGCCCCGGCGAAGACGCGGTCTGCGCCGTACCCTGACAGCCACCCTGGTCTGCTGCACCGCAGCGCTGGGCCTGACCACCGGACCGGCGAGCGCGGATCCGGGGCAGGTCGCCGCCGAACTCCCCCCGCAGGAACCAGGGGTCACCCTGCGCGTCTTCGACGTGCAGGTCCCGCTCGACGAACTCTGCACGCTCAAACCGGGCCAGACCCCGAACGTCGACAAGCTGAAGCCGACCATCGATTTCTCCACGGCCGAGGACTTCGGCTTCGAGTCCAACTTCGTCAGCCAGGTGACCGCCAACATCAACGTGCCGCAGGACGGCACGTACACCTTCCGGCTCACCAGCGACGACGGCTCACAACTGCTGATCGACGACCGGCTCGTCATCGACCACGACGGGCTGCACGGCGCGGAGCCCAAGGACGGGACGGTCGAGTTGACCACCGGCTACCACTCGCTGCGCATCGACCACTTCGAGCGCGGCGGCGGGCAGCAGGTCACCCTGGCCTGGCAGCCGCCCGGTGCCTCCGACTTCGCCCTGGTGCCCAACTCGGTGCTCAGCACGGAGGCGGACGTGGTACGGGTGACGGCGCCCGGCCGCAAGGAGTGCGAGGGCGCCTTCGACACCCCGGGGGACGGTCTGCCCCTGACCGAGGTCCACCCCGACTACGACCTGACAAACCTGCGCCCAGCGGGCTTCGAGCCGCAGGTCACCGCGATGGACTGGCTGCCCGACCAGCGCCTCGCGGTGACCACGTGGGGCGGCTCGCAGACCACGGCGGGCGAGGTGTACCTGCTGGACAACGTCACCGGCACCACCGGCCCCGACAAGGTGACCGCGAAGAAGATCGCCTCCGGGCTCAAGGAACCCATGGGGATCAAGTACGTCGGCGGTAAGCTCTACGTCTCGCAGAAGCACGAGTTGACCGAGCTGACGGACACCGACGGCGACGACGTCATCGACGACACGCGCACGGTGGCCACCTGGCCGTACGGCGGCAACTTCCACGAGTTCGCGTTCGGACTGCTCTACAGGGACGGCTTCTTCTACCTCAACCTGTCCGTGGCCATCAACTACGGCGGCGCCACCACCGATCCGCAGCCGGCGGCCAACCGGGGCACCACCATCAAGGTCAACCGCAAGACCGGCAAGGTCTCCTACATCGCCGGCGGTCTGCGCACCCCCAACGGCATCGGCTTCGGCCCCGGGGGCGACCTCTTCGCCACCGACAACCAGGGCGGCTGGCTGCCGGCCTCCAAGCTGGTGCACATCAAGCAGGACCGCTTCTTCAACCACTACACCAACCCTGACGGCCCGTTCGACGCGAACCCCGTCACCCAGCCCGTCCTGTGGCTTCCGCAGAACGAGATCGCCAACTCCCCCAGCACCCCGCTCTACGTCACCAAGGGCCGCTACGCGGGCCAGATGCTCTTCGGCGACGTCACCTACGGCGGACTCCAGCGGGCGTATCTGGAGAAGGTCAAGGGCCAGTACCAAGGTGCCGTGTTCCGCCACACCCAGGGCCTGGAGGCCGGCGTCACCCGCATCAGCCGCGGACCGGACGGCGCCATCTACGCCGGTGGTCTCGGCGCGGGCGGCAACTGGGGGCAGGAGGGCAAGCTGACGTACGGCCTGCAGAAGCTCACACCCAACGACGGGAAGGCGTTCGACATCCTGTCCATGCGGGCCGTCGAGGGCGGATTCGAGCTGGAGTACACCCAGCCGCTGTCCCAGGAGACCGCCGACAAACTGGCGGAACGCTACCGGGTCAAGCAGTGGCGCTACGTCCCCACCCCGGCCTACGGCGGACCCAAGGTGGACGAGGAGCCCCTGACGGTCCGCTCCGCTTCACTCTCCCGCAACGGTAAGAAGGTGCGGCTCGCCCTCGCCGGCCTCAAGCCCGGACACGTCGTTCATGTCCGCTCGCCGCGCCCCTTCAGCTCGGCCTCGGGCGAGTCGCTGTGGAGCACCGAGGCCTGGTACACCCTCAACAACCTCACCAGCGCCCACCCACCGAAGACGCTGTACGAGGCGGAGGAGGCCGCGCTCAGCGGCGGGGCAGGCACCAACACCGACCACGGCGGCTTCTCGGGCGCGTCGTTCGTCGACGGCTACGGCACGCAAGGCGCGACGACGAACTTCACCGTCAAGGTCCCCAGGAGCGGCTCGTACGACGTGGGCCTGCGCTACTCCAACGGCCCCAACCCCTTCGCCGGAACCAAGGCGATCAGCGTCGCGGTCAACGGCGAGAAGGTGAAACAGACCCGACTGCTCAGCACGGGCGACTGTGAGACCTGGTCCACCCAGACGGAGAAGCTCACCCTGCGAGCCGGGACCAACACCATCGCCTACCGCCACGACCCCGGCGACGACGGGCACGTCAACCTGGACCTCATCACGGTCCACAAGTCCGGTGAGCGCGTCACCCTGTTCGACGGCGAGGACCGCTCGCTGTGGCAGCACACCTCGGGCCGGGCGGCCCAGTGGCCGCTGCTGGCGGACGGCGGCATGGAGGTCTGCTGCGGCGATCTGCGCACCAAGACCGCCTACCGCGACTTCCGGCTGCACGTGGAGTTCCGGCTGCCGAACCTGCCGCCGGACGTGACGGGCCAGGACCGCGCCAACAGTGGCGTCTACCTCCAGGACCGCTATGAGATCCAGATCCTGGACTCGTACGGCGTCACGAACCTGGCGAACAACGAGGCCGCGTCGATCTACAGCCGCAAGGCGGCGGACGTCAACGCGGCGCTGCCACCGGAGACCTGGCAGTCGTACGACATCGTCTTCCGCGCGGCCCGCTACGACGAGGCGGGCGACAAGACCGCCGACGCCCGGGTCAGCCTGGTGTGGAACGGCAAGACCGTGCACGACGATGTCGCCATCACCTCCCCCACGGGCGGCGGCGCGCCGGAGACGGCGACGACGGGGGCGATCCGCCTGCAGGACCACGGCAGCAAGGTCCGCTACCGCAACATCTGGATCCAACCGCTGGATTGACCGGACCCGAACGCCACCCGCTGCCCCCGCGGTGCACACCGCGGGGGCAGTTTCCAACTCCCGCTCCTGCTCGCTGAGGTGGGGCAGGTCAGACCGGTTGCGGCTCGGCGGGCCGGGCGTCCTCGTGCTCCGGGTCGCGCAGGGGCGGGATGAACAGGGACAGCAGCAGGGCCGCCACGGTGACCAGGGCTCCGAGCCAGAAGATCCAGGTGTAGCCGGTGTCGAGGTAGAAGGCGGTGCCGTCGACGATCGTGCTGTCCGCGGCGAGGATGGCGTAGGCGCCGGCGGTGACGAGCGCTCCGAACAGGCTGATGAGCATGTTGAGCATGCCGCTGCCCAGACCCTGCTCGTCGCGGGAGACCACGCCGACCACGAGTGCCGGGGCTCCGGCGACGACGATGCCCGCGCCGACGTTGGCGATGCAGGAGGTCACCATGAGCTGGAGTTCGTTGCCGTGGAAGGCGCCGACAAGGCCGTAGCCGACGGCCATCACCGTCAGGCCGACGCACCAGATTCTGCGCACGTCGAACCGGCGCAGGAAGCGGCTGATGAGTAGGCCGGTGCCGAACATCACGAGGTTCCAGCTGACGCTGACGACGGCGTTGTGGTGTGCCGTCCAGCCCAGGCCGGCCGAGACGCCGGGGATGTGGGGATACAGGGCGAGCAGGATGGCCAGACCGGGCATCGTGAAAGCGACGGTCTGGGCGAGGCCGCCCGCGGTGAGGGCGAGGGCGACCGGGCGACGACGCAGCACGGCGAGGTCGAGGATGGGATGGTCGCTGGCGCGCTCCACGAAGAAGAAGGCGGTCAGGGCGATCGCGCCGGCCAGGAGCCAGCCGAGGGTCCGCAGGTCCGTCCAGCCCCAGCTCTGCGCCTGGCCGACGGCGTACACCACGGAGGTCAGGCCGCCGCCGAGGACGAGACCGCCCAGCCAGTCGAAGCCGGAGCCGGCGGCGTACCGCGGTGTCTCCGGGACCAGGAACGCGATGAGGGCGAAGGCGAGTGCGGTGGCGGCGGCGAGGAACCACAGCACGCCGCGGTAGCCCCAGTGGTCGACGAGCCAGCCTGCGAGGAAGGGTGAGAAGAGGGCGACCAGTCCCACGCTGCTGCCCATGATGCCGCTGGCCGGCTTGACCAGCCGGGGCGGGAAGACGTCGCGTATCGCCGCGAACGACAGGGCGCCGAACGGTCCGTAGCACCCGGCCACGGCCCGGCCCGCGAGCACGAGCCAGAAGCTGCCGGCGAGGGCCGCGAGGGCTTCGCCGAGTGCGCCCAGGGCGGTCATGGCGAGCATGACGCGCTTCTTGCCGTAGAGGTCTCCCAGCTTGATCACGAAGGGGGTGAGCAGGGTGGACACCAGCGTGAGGGTCAGTCCGAACCAAACCACCTGGGTGGTGTGGAAGGCCTGGGCGACGCCGGCGGTGGCGTTGGCGCCGAGGATGCCGCCTGCGGCCAGCAACTGGGTCGGCCAGGCGAGTGCGATCAGCAGCAGCACGAGGCGGGGAGTCCACCGCCCGTCCACGGGGGCCTTGGCTGCGCGGTCGACTGAGGGGCTTGATGACAGCGGCGTCATGCCAGCCCTCCTTTCACGGAGGTGCCGAGGGAGGAGAGAGAAGCGCGGGGGGTGTACGCGGGAGGGGGTTTTTCGTCACACGCATCTCATGTGGAGGTGACCGCGCGGCAACCCGTCGTCGCGTGACGTCGATGATGACCCGAACACCTAGCGCTCGCTAGGTATCCGGGTAGTGACCCACGTCACACAGCACAACCACGGGCAGTCCGCGGACGACCACCGCCACGCCCGCCACCGGTACTGTTCTGGCATGGCGACACCCAGGGGGCCGCGCGGCCACTACACGGCGGGCCGGGCGCGGCGGACGCAGATCCTGGAGGCGGCCCTGCTCCGCTTCGGCCAGGACGGCTACCGGAAGACCTCGCTGGCCCGCATCGCGCGCGACGCCGGTGTCACCGACGCCGGGCTCCTGCACTACTTCCGCGACAAGCAGCAGCTGCTGCTCGCGGTGGTCGAGTTCTGGCACGAGCGCATGGACATCAGGTGGGAGCGCGTCTCGGACTCGGTACGGGACGCCTTCCGCTGCCACCTGGAGGACACCACCGAGACGCTGACCATGCCCGGCATGGTCGAACTCGCCGTCGTCCTCACCGCCGAGGCCACCGCGCCCGACCACCCGGCCCACGCGCACTTCTCCACCTGGCAGGAGAAGGGCGTGGCGGAGCTCGCCGACCGGCTGCGGACCGGCAGCCGCAGCGGCGAGCTACTGCCGGAGCTGGACCACGAGAGCATCGCCCGGGAGTGCGCCGCCCTGGATGCCGGGCTGATGCAGCAGTGGCTGGCCGGGGGGCGTTCCTTCGACCTGGTCGCCGTCATGCGCGGCCACCTCGACCGCCTCCTGCGGGCCATTTCCACGGACGGGCAGGGACTGTAGTCAGAATCTTCGCCGGGACTTCCGGTGAGCAGCGGAAACATTCTTGTCATGCTCGCGCCATACATCGCAAAGGCTGTGGCGCGGGTCACATGCTCTAATGCCTAGTAATCACTAAGCATTCGCCGCATGATCGTGCCTGCTCACCTCCGGCGCTGAGAAAGGCCGCCATGCATCACCACTGGACCGCGCACGTCGTCAGCCCCCGCCTCGACACCCCCGCCGAAGGACCCCGCCCGGCCGCGCTGCTGCGCGGGGAATTCACGGCTCGGGCTCCCGTGCGGTCGGCCCGGCTCCTGGTCACCGCGCTCGGCGTCTACGAACTGGAGCTCAACGGCACCCTCGTCGGCGACCACGTCCTGGCCCCCGGCTGGACGAGTTACCGCCACCGCCACCGCTACCAGTCCTTCGACGTCACCCCCCTGATCCGCGAGGGCGCCAACGCCTGGGGCGCCCACCTGGCCGACGGCTGGTACCGGGGGCTGCTCGGATTCAACGGCGGCACCCGGGACATCTACGGCGATCGCACCGGGCTGCTTGCCGAACTGCGCATCGTGTACGCCGACGGCACCGCCGAGACCGCGACCACGGGGGACGGCTGGCGCTGGAGCCCGGGCCCGATCCTCGCCACCGGCCTGTACGAGGGCGAGGAGTACGACGCCCGCCTCGAACAGCCAGGCTTCAGCGAGGCCGGCTTCGACGACTCGGCCTGGCAGCCGGTCGACATCCTCGCCTTCGACACCGCCGCCCTCTTCCCGGCGGACAGCCCGCCGGTACGCCGCGCCGAACGCGTCACACCTCTCGCCGTGACCACCTCCCCCACCGGCCGCACGATCCTCGACTTCGGCCAGAACCTCGTCGGACGGCTGCGCATCCGGGTCCGCGGCGCGGCCGGCCGTACCGTCACCCTGCGCCACGCCGAGGTTCTCCAGGACGGCGACCTCTGCACGCGTCCCCTGCGGCACGCCACCGCCACCGACCGCTACGTCCTGCGCGGCGATCCGGCGGGCGAACAGTGGGAGCCCCGCTTCACCTTCCACGGTTTTCGCTACGCCGACATCGAGGGCTGGCCCGGCGACCTCGATCCCGCCGATGTCACCGCCGAGGTCCTCCACAGCGACCTGCGGCGCACCGGCTGGTTCTCCTGCTCCGACACCTCCTTGAACCGCCTGCACGAGAACGTGGTGTGGGGCATGCGCGGCAACTTCGTCGACGTGCCCACCGACTGCCCGCAACGCGACGAACGGCTCGGCTGGACCGGCGATGTCCAGGTCTTCGCCCCCACCGCGGCCTTCCTCCACGACGTCCGCGACTTCCTGCGCTCCTGGCTGCGCGACCTCGCCGCCGACCAGCAGGCGGACGAGTGTGGCGTCCCGCCGGTGTTCAGCCCCGACATCCCGGTCATCACCCCGGTGCCACTGCCACCCGGCAACCCGCCGATGGCCGGCTGGTGCGACGCGGCCGTCATCGTTCCCTGGGTGCTGTACGAGCGCTACGGCGACACCGAGGTGCTGCGCGCCCAGTACCCCTCCATGCGGGCCTGGGTGGACGCCGTCGAGCGCCTCGCCGGACCGGCGCGGATCTGGGGCGAGGGCTTCCAGTTCGGTGACTGGCTGGACCCGGCCGCCCCGGCGGACGCCCCCGGGCGCGCGATGACCTCGTCCGCCCTGGTCGCCACCGCGTACTTCGCGCACACCGCCCGGCTGCTGGCCCGCACCGCCGAGGTCCTGGACGACGAGAGCGAGGCCGTGCGCCGCCACGCCCTGGCCGACGCCGTCCGCGACGCCTTCCGCGCCCGCTTCCACTGCGGCGGTGGACGCCTGACGGAGAACACGCAGACCGCCTACGCCCTGGCCCTGTGCTTCCGGCTCCTGGAGGACGACGCGGAGCGCGCGGCGGCCGGACGCCGGCTGGCGGACCTGGTGGCCGAGGGCGGGCATCGCATCGGCACGGGTTTCCTCGGCACTCCTGTGGTGTGCGACGCGCTGACCGAGACCGGACACGTGGGCACCGCCTACCGCCTGCTCACCCAGCGGTCCTGCCCGTCGTGGCTCTACCAGGTCGACATGGGCGCCACCACCGTGTGGGAACGCTGGGACAGCATGCTGGCCGACGGCAGCGTCAACCCCGGCGAGATGACTTCCTTCAACCACTACGCCCTCGGCGCGATCGCCGACTGGATCCACCGCACCGTCGCCGGGCTGGCACCCGCCGAGCCCGGCTACCGCCGCCTCCTCGTCCGCCCCCGCCCCGGCGGCGGCCTCAGCTGGGCCAAGGCCCAGCACGACACCCCCCACGGCCGGGCCGAGACAGCCTGGCGCATCGTCGGGAACACGCTCCACGTCGACCTCCTCGTGCCGCCCCACGTCACCGCCCTGGTCGACCTGCCGGGTGCGGAGCACGTGGAAGTCGGCCCCGGCCGTCACGCCTTCCACACCCCGTTGCCCGCAGCCACCGGACAACACCCGCCCGGCTCGGCGGCACACCCCCTGCACCGCACACCTGTTCAGCGCAAGGAACACGTATGACACACATCGACCTGCCCGACACCTTCCTGTGGGGCGTCGCCACCGCGGGACACCAGAACGAGGGCGACAACCGCGCCAGTGACACCTGGTTCCTGGAGCACACCGTCCCCTCCCTGTTCCGCGAGCCGAGCGGAGAGGCCTGCCGCGGCTACGAGAACTGGGCCGGCGACCTCGACCTGGCCGCCGGGCTCGGTCTCAACGCCTTCCGGTTCTCGGTCGAATGGGCCCGCGTCGAACCCGAGCGCGGCCTCGTCGACCAGGACGCCCTCGACCACTACGAACGCCGGGTCGACGGCTGCCTCGAACGCGGTCTCGCGCCCATCGTGACGTTCAACCACTTCACCGCACCGCACTGGTTCGCCGCCGACGGCTCCTGGACCGCGGCCGATGCCCCGGCCCGCTTCGCCGACCAGTGCGACCGCGTCATGGCGCGCTTCGGCGACCGCATCGCGTACGGCGTCACCCTCAACGAACCCAACCTCGAGCAGCTGCTCCAGGCCGGTGCGAAGCTTCCGGCCGCGGCCGAGGCGCTCAAGAACGAGATGCTGGCCGCCGCCGCACGCGCCGCCGGCAGCGACACCTACGCCAGCGCGAACGTCATCCCGGCCGACCTCCAAGGCGACTTCCAGGCGGCGTTCACCCGTGCCCACCGCGCGGCCCGTGAGGCGATCAAGGCGCGCCGCGCCGATCTTCCCGTCGGCGTCTCGATCGCCATCTCCGACGAAGTGGCCCTGCCCGGCGGCGAGGACCGTCGGGACGCCAGGCGTGCCGCCGTGTACGACCACTGGCTGCGCGAGGCACGCCAGGACGACTTCATCGGCGTGCAGAACTACGAGCGGATCGTCCACGGTCCCGACGGCGAGGTAGCCGTCGACGGACCGCGCAACGGCATGGGCACCGTCATCGCGCCCGGCTCGCTCGCCGGCGCGGTGCGCTACGCCCACGAGGTCTCCCGGGTGCCGGTCCTCGTCACCGAGCACGGCATCCAGACACCGGACGACACCCAGCGGGCCGACTTCATCCCCGCCGCCGTCCGGGAACTCTCGCGCGAGGTGAGCGCGGGCACGCCCGTCCTGGGCTACTGCCACTGGACACTCATGGACAACTTCGAGTGGATCTTCGGGTACGGCGCCCAGCTCGGCCTGCACACGGTCGACCGCGTGACCTTCCAGCGCCGACCGAAGCCGAGCGCGAAGGCGTACGCGGCACTGGTCCGCAGCCACCGAGAGGCGATGGCAGGGCGCGGGAACTGAGCCGCCCGGGCAAGACCGCCGCCTCCCGACTCGGTGGCGGGTGCGTCCGAACCGGGCCGGCGCCGCCCGAGAGGAGCAGCGGTGCGTGTCAGGCAGGAGGCGTCGCTGTGGTCTGGGCGATGAGGAGGGCGACGTCGTCGTGGTCGTCCGGATGCCGCAGGGCGCGCAGCAGCCACTGGCAGGTGGTCTCCAGGGGGTGGCGTTCTTGGCCGAGGGTGCGCAGCAGGGTGTCCAGGCGCTCGTCGATGGGGTGATGGCGGGTTTCGACGAGCCCGTCGGTGTAGAGGAGGAGCCGGTCGCCCGGGTAGAGGGTGAAGGAGGTGGTGCGGAAGGTGACGCCGCCGACGCCGAGGGGGGCGCCGGTAGGCAGGTCGAGCAGTTCGGCGGGCCGTCCGGTGGGGTCGAGGACGGGCGGGAGGTGTCCGGCGTTGGCTATGTGGCACTGGCGCCGGTGGGGGTCGTAGACCGCGTAGAGGCAGGTGGCGATGTAGTGCTCGAGCCCCTGTGTGATCTTGTCGAGGTGGAGGAGGACCTCCTCAGGGGGGAGGTTGAGGTCGGCGTAGGCGCAGGTGGCGGTGCGCAGGCGCCCCATGGTGGCGGCGGCGTCGATGCCGTTGCCCATGACGTCACCGACGACGAGGGCGGTCTTGTCGTCCCCGAGGGGGATGACGTCGTACCAGTCGCCGCCGATCTCCTGCGAGGCCTGGGCGGGCTGGTAGTACGACGCGACCTCAAGCCCGATGAGGTCGGGCGGGCGGCCTGGCAGGAGACTGCGTTGCAGGGTCTCGGCGGTGTTGCGCACGCTCTGGTGCCAGCGGGCGTTGTCGATGGCCACGGCAGCGCGGGCGGCCAGTTCGACGGCGAGGACGACGTCGTGGTCGTCGAAGGGAAGCGGGTTGCCCGCGCGCATCAGGTCGAATGCGCCGAGAACCTCGTTGCGGGCGATCAGCGGCACCGCGAGATAGGAGTGCACGCCGGCTCGGGCGAAGGCCGCGGCGGACTCGGGGTTGCGGGCGACGCGCTGTAGATCGTCCTGTCCGGCGTGGGCCACGACGACGGGCCGCCCCGTGTGAACGCACTGGGTGATCAGCCGGTCCCCCGCGTACATGGCGAGGTCGCCGACCTTGTCAGCGGCGGAGAGTGCCTCCCCGGTGGAGTCGGCGGAGGCGACGGCCATGGCACGGAACAGTTCCGGGCCCTCATGGGAGTCACCGGCGCGGCGGAAGGCGAGCACCGCGTCGAGGACGTCGACGGTGGCCATGTCCGCAAGGACGGGCACGGACACCTCGACCAGTTCCTTGGCCGTCTGCTCGACCTCCAGGGTGGTGCCGATCCGGGCGGACGCGTCCGCTATCAGCGCGACACGGCGACGGGCACGATCGGCTTCGAGCGCTGCCTCGTGGCGTTCGGTGACATCGATGACCGTGATGGCCGCGCCGATCACCCGTCCGCTGGGGCTTTCGAGCCGGTAGCACGACACCGACCAGGCGTGGTCGTGGTCCGGGTCGGCCGGGGTGCGGCCGACGGTGTACTGATCGATCAGCGGGGTGCCGGTGAGAAGCACCTGCCGAAGGGCGGACTCGATGGTGTCCATGTCGATGTGCGGCAGGATGTCGCGGGGGTGGCGGCCGAGGTGATCGGCGGCGGGCAGACCGTTGATGTGTTCCAGGGCGGCGTTGATCAGGAGGTAGCGCAGGCTGGTGTCCAGCAGAGCGATGCCGATGGGCGCCTGGGACACCAGCCGCTCGGACAGGGCCACGTCCGTCTCGACTCGCTGCAGCCTGGACTGGTCGGCGGCGATACCGAGGGCGTAGACGTCGCCGAGGTCGTCCAGGAGCCGCATGTTGCGGAACTCCACCAGGCGCGTGCTGCCGTCCTTGTGCCGGATCGGGAAGGCCCCGGCCCAGCTTGCCCCGCTTTCCATCACCTCGGCGAACAGCCTGATCACCAGATCGCGGTGCTCTTCGTGCACCATCAGCCGCCCGGCGTACTGGCCCAGCGCCTCCTGCGCGCTGTAGCCGAACACCTCGTCGGCCTGCGGGCTCCAGAAGACGATCCGCCCGCGGGTGTCCACCACCACCGCGGCCACTCCGAGCAGGTCGAGCAGCCCGCCGGGCGGCAGCACCCTTGCCGGGCGATCCGCGTCCGGGATCGGTTTGTCCGCACCCATGCCGAAGCTCCCTTCCCAGCACGCCCGTGGGACGCCTGTTGGGGGCCGTCTCTTCCATGCTGCGCGCAAACCGACCACGGCACGAATCCCGGGGCCGGCGCCTCCCCCGGCTCTCCGCACTCAGCCCCGGCGGCGGCCCGGTCGGTGGAAGGGGTCCGGCGGCCTCCATGGCCCGCCCGGAACGGACACGCGCCCGAAATCGATGCAGTGCGGCAGCTCCCGTGCCAGGCGTGCCGCAGCCACCCGACCGCCCCGTTCGAGCAGCTCAGCGCGGCGCAGATCACGGCGGCAGTGCCTGTTCGATCATCGGACGAATTTTCCCGTCCTACTGGTGCCAGGCCCCCGTCAGCTGCTCAGAGGCCGCCGCTGTCGGTCAGGATCGAGCGGGCGATGCGGTCGGCGTGGGTGCGGACGGCTTCGACCAGGTCCAGGGTGCCGCCGGAGATGACCCATTGGAGCTGCAGGCCGTCGCTGACGGCGATGCACTCGCGGGCGACGGCCTGGCGGTCGGTGTCTTCCCGCAGTGTGCCGTTGTCCACGGCGCGGTCCAGCAGCTGGGAGAGTTCGTCGACGGCGCGCTGGTAGCGCTCGGCGAAGAGGGCGTGTGCAGCGCTGGAGGGGTCGGCGGCCTCGGCCGAGGTGAGAACGAACAGCTCGATGAGGCCGGGCTCGGCTAGGTGGCGTTCGGTGGCAGCGACCATGGCCCGGAGGATGTCCCGGCCGCCCGCGTCGGCGGGCAGAGCCTCCCACCACTCCGCCTCGGCGGTGAACCGGTGCTCCATGACGGCCAGCAGCAGATGCTTCTTGCTGCGGAAGTGATGCAGCAGCCCGCCCTCGGTGATGCCCACGTCCTCCGCGACGCGGGTGAGCGCGGTGCGGTGGTAGCCCTCCTGCGCGAACCGTTGGGCGGCCGCCTCCACGATCTTCTGCCGTCGGGCGATGCCGACCGAGTAGCTGCCACGGCGGCCTCGGGTGCTGCTGGTCATACGGCTCACCGTAACCACCGGACCCGGACGGGGAGGTGGCGGGGACCGGCACACCCAGGGCTTTGTGGCGTGGATCACTTTCCAAAAACCTAGCGCACTAGGTTTTTGGCTCGCATCATCGGTCGAAACCTCGGCGTAACGACGCGCCGACCTCTCCCCGGAGCGACCATGAACCCTCCGCTCAACCCGGCGCGGCTGCCCGCCCCCGGCTCCGCCCCCGCGGCCGGCCCCCCGCGTGCCGCCGCCGGCACGACCCGTTGGAGCGCCGCGGAACTGGGCCGGCTGGCAGCCCTCGTCTGGCCCGGTCAGCTGCTCGTCGTGGCCGGCATCATCGCCGCGAACGCCCAGCCGCAGATCGCGCAGCACTTCCACACCACGCAGATCGCCTGGTTCAGCGTGTCGTTCACCCTGGCCACGATCGTGGCCACGCCGTTCGCGGTGCGGCTCGGTGAGATGTACGGCAAGCGGCGGGTGATGCTCGTCCTGGCCGCGGCGGGACTGGTGGGCGACCTGATCACCGTGGTGGCGCCCACGTATCCGGTGATGGTCCTCGGACGGGTCGTCGGCGGCCTATACGGCCCGGTCGCGGTGCTGGTCCTGGCGGCGGTCCGTGACCTGTTCCCGCCGCGCAAGGTCGCCATGGCCCTTGGCACCGTCGCCGGATCGGTCGGCGTCCTCAGCCTGCTGGCGCCCCTGCTGTCGGGCTGGCTGCTGGACGTCTTCGGCTGGCGCGGCGCTCTGTGGTTCCTGGTCGTCTCCACTGTCCTCGCCCTCGGGGCGCTACTGGCCGTCCCCGAGACCCCGCGGCGTGCCGCCTCCGGGCGCCTGGACTGGGCAGGTGCCCTGTTGCTCGGCGGTGGACTGGCCCTGGTGGTCTTCGGCATCGGCCAGGGCGGCGACTGGGGATGGGGTTCACCGGAGGTCCTCGCCGCCTGCCTCGCCGGTACGGCCGCTCTGGCCGCGTTCGTCGCCGTCGAACTGCGGGTCGCCGAACCGGTTCTGGACCTGCGCATGCTGCGGCGCCGCTCTCTTGCCACGGTGCTGCTCGGCTCTTCCGTGCCGCAGGCGGCCTTCTTCGCCTCGCAGGCGATCCTGATCTTCCTCGCGCTGTTCCCGCCCATCCCGCATGTCTCCGACGGACTGGGCTGGTCCACCACGCACACCGCCGTCGTCGGCATCCCTGCCGGACTGGTCACCTTCGCCGCCGGGATCGGCGTGGGCCGCGCCGTACGAACCGTGAGTCCACGCGCTGTCTGGTACGTCGGCCTCACCGTCCTCGCCGCGGGGCTCGTCCTCGCCGCCTACTACCACCGGGACGCCGCGCAGATCATCATCACCGGCGTCGTCATGGGACTCGGCGGCGGCATCCTCATGGCCGGACAGCAAGCCATGATCGTGTCGGTGGTCTCCGCCGAGGAGCAGGCGGCCGCCAACGGCATGTCCGCGCTGCTCACCCAGGTCTTCCTCGCCCTCACCAACCAGATGCTCTACACGGTCCTGGCGGCGGACTCCACCGTGCTCGACGGCACCGCCTTCTATCACGACCGGGCCTTCACCCACGCCTATCTGGTCATGGCCGCGATCGTCGCCGTGGGGCTGCTGATCTCCTTCGCCATTCCGCGGCTGCCCCGCCCCGCCGACGCCACGGCAGGCAACGTTCGCCCCACCAACTCCCCCGCACTCACAACTGACTGAGCGCCCCGACGCCCACCGACGGTCCCAGCCCCGAGAGGAAACCCGTTGCCCAGCGCCCGCCCCCACCACCTCCGTGTCGAACACCTCGACCGGCCCCTGGGCATCGACGTCGCCCGACCCCGCCTGTCCTGGAAACCGCCGCACGCGTCCCGCACCCAGCTCGCGTACCGGATCCAGGCCGGTGACTGGGACACCGGCCGGCTGGACTCCACGGCCAACACCTACATCCGCTACGCCGGTCCCCCACCGGCGTCGGCCACCCGCGTCGCATGGCGGGTCAAGGTGTGGACCGACCTCGGCGAGAGCGACTGGTCGGAGCCCTCCTGGTGGGAGACCGGCCTGCTGGAGCCGCGCGATTGGCAGGCCCGCTGGATCGAACCGGCCGAGGCGGACCGCGCCCCGGCCGGTCAGCGCCCCGCCCACTTGCTGCGCCACGGCTTCACCTTGGACAAGGCCGTCCGCACGGCACGCCTGTACGTCACCGCCCACGGCGTCTACGAAGCATTCCTCAACGGCCACCGCGTCGGGGACGCCGAACTCACTCCCGGCTTCACCGCCTACCGCTCCCGCCTGCAGGTGCAGACCTACGACGTCACCGACCTGCTGGTCCGAGGCGACAACGCCATAGCTGCCGTACTCTCCGACGGCTGGTTCCGCGGGCGCCACGGTTTCGCGCGCGAGGCGGACGGCTTCGGCGTGCGGACCGCCCTCCTCGCCCAGCTCGCCGTCACCCACGAGGACGGCACCCTCAGCGTGCTGGCCACCGGTCCCGGCTGGCGCAGCACTCCCGGTGCCATCCGGGCGGCGGACCTGATGGACGGCCAGCACACCGAGCTGGGTGCCCATGACCCACGCTGGTCGACGGCACGCTTCGACGACGCGCTCTGGGAGAGGGCTCGTGTCGCCTCCGGCGGCCTCTACGACGACTTCACCCGGCTGACCGGCCCGCTGGCCCCGCCCGTGCGCCGCGTCGCGGAGATCCGCCCGGTCTCGGTGACCTTGCTGGAGTCCGGGCGCCATCTGGTGGACCTCGGACAGAACATCAACGGTTGGCTCCGACTGAGCAATACAGGCCCGGCCGGCACCCGGCTCACCCTGGTCCACGGCGAGGCCCTCGACGTTCGCGGCGACGTCACCACCGACAACATCCGGGCCTTCGACTGGGCCACGCACGAGCCCCTGCCTGCGGGCCAGATCGACACGGTCACCTCCGCGGGCCGCCCCGCCGAGGCGTTCGAGCCGCGCCACACCACCCACGGTTTCCGCTACGTGCGGGTTGAGGGCCATCCCGGTCCGCTGACCACCGACGACGTCACCGGCATCGTCGTCCATACGGATCTCCCCCGCACCGGATGGTTCACCAGCAGCGACGACCGGCTCAACCGCCTTCACGAGGCGGCCCTGTGGAGCCTGCGCGGCAACGTGTGCGACGTACCCACCGACTGCCCCCAGCGGGAGCGAGCGGCGTGGACCGGCGACTGGCAGGTCTTCGCCCCGACCGCCGCCTTCCTCTACGACGTCTCCGGCTTCACCGCCAAGTGGCTGCGCGACCTGGCCGCCGACCAGTGGGCCGACGGCCGGGTGCCCAACTTCGTGCCTGATCCCGCCGACGAGGCCACCCGCCGGGCGTCGGCGGAGGGCGGCATGATCGGCTCAGCGGGCTGGGGTGACGCCGCCGTGATCGTCCCCTGGGAAATGTGGCGCGCCTACGGTGACCTGGACCTGCTGCGCGATCAGTTCCCGTCCATGTGCGCCTGGGTCGACTTCGCCGCACGCCAGGCCCGCACCCGCCGCCACCCGGACCGCGCCGCCGCCCGCCCCACCGCCGCACCGCACGAGGAGTTCTTGTGGGACACCGGCTTCCACTTCGGCGAGTGGCTCGAACCCGGCGTCGCCCCCGACCTCGCCCCCGGCCGGGACCGCGGTGACGTCGCCACCGCCTACCTGCACCGTTCGGCCGACCTGCTCGCCCGGACCGCGGCTCTCCTCGAGCGGCGCGAGGACGCGTTGCGCTACCGCCGCATCGCCGACGGCGCCCGTACGGCATGGCAGACCGAGTACCTCCTCGCCGGGCAGCACGCCGACGCGGCCGTCAGCGTCCCCGACACCCAGGCCACGCTCGTCCGCGCCCTCGCCTTCGGACTCGTCCCGGACGACATGCGCGCCCGCGCCGCGGACCGGCTCGCCTCCCTCGTACGCGCGGCCGGGACGCACCTGAGCACCGGCTTCCTGAGCACCGGCCTTCTGCTCCCCGTGCTGGCCGACCACGGTCACCACGACCTCGCCGACGCCCTGCTCCGGCAGTCCACCCCGCCCTCCTGGCTCGGCATGATCGACCGGGGCGCGACGACCATCTGGGAGGACTGGCAGGGTGTTGACGACCGGGGTCGTCCCAAGATGTCGTACAACCACTACAGCAAGGGCGCGGTCGTCTCCTTCCTCCACCAGTACATCGCCGGGATCCGCCTCCCCGCGGCACCGGGCCCGGCGGAGGCCGGATACCGGCGCTTCGTCATCGCTCCGCATCCCGGCGGCCTGACCTCCGCGTCGGCGCGCCATGACTCACCCCATGGGCTGATCAGCAGCGAGTGGCACATTCACGGCACCGTCTTCTCCCTGACGGTCGAGATCCCACCGGGCACGGAGGCCGACATTCACCTGCCCGGAGCGGACTCCACACGTGTGGGTGCGGGGACTCACACCTACAGCGTTCCCTGGCCGGCGCAGAACCGGTGAGCGGCCGCGGGAGGCGGTGCGGTTCGGCGCAGGCCCCGCCCGTCAGGGAGCCTCCACCAACGGGGGCTCCCCCCACGGCTCGGTCAGGGCCTCCCGCAGCGCTGTGACGGCGGCCCTGCCGAGGCGTTCGGCCAGGACTTGCTCGATCACGGCGAGCGCCGCCTGGGCGCGTCGGTGGACGCGTGCGCCTTCAGCGGTGGGGCGGATCAGGCGACTGCGGGCGGAAGCGGGATCGGGGAACTGTTCCAGCAGCCCCATGCCGATGAGGCCGTGGACGGCCTGGTGGACGGTCTGCCGGGTGACGCCGATCCGGCGGGCGAGTTCGGAGATCGTGGTGCCCTGCTCGTCCAGGGTGGCGAAGACGGCTGCCTGCGCGACCGTCACCGGCTGCTCTCCCGCAGCCTCCATGCTGGCGAACAACGCGTCGTCGAACCACCGCTTGGCCTCGGTGAGCAGCTGGGGCAGGTTCGGCGCGGGCGTGGTCATGGCTCCTCGGTGGGACGGGATGCCGAGCATAGCGACAGCCAGCCCACGACCCCGATCCCGGCGGCCCTGCTCCATCTCGGAAAGCCCCACCAACCCTGAACGTCAGGTAGCCTGACATTCACGTTTATCGTCGTGCCGGAGGTTTCCCATGACCATGGAGTTCGCCACCCGCTACCGGTCCCGCTCACGCATCCCCGCCGAGCCGGGCAAGCCGTACTTCATCGAGAAGGGCATGGGCGACCGCGCCCACCTGTTCACCGACCTGGTCACCGTCTACGCCGGCGGCGAGCAGACCGAGAACGCCTTCAACTTCTTCACCGTCGAAGGCCCCCAGGGCGACCTCATCCCCGCCCACTCCCACGCCGACACCCACGAGGTCTTCTACGTCACCGACGGCGCCGTCCGCCTCTTCGTCGAGGACCTCCAGGGCGAGCAGTACGAAAAGCTGCTCACCGCGGGCGACTTCGGATTCGTACCCAAGAACTGCCCGCACGCCTACCGCATCGAGCGCCACCACAGCCGGATCGTCGGTGTCGCCGCGGGCCCGGGCGGGACCTTCGAGCGGTTCTTCGAGAACCTCGGCACCCCCACCGAGGAACTCGGCCTGCCGGCCCGGCCGTACGTGCCCGAGCCGCACAAGTTCGGCACCGTCCCGCAGCAGTACGACGTACGCTTCCTGCCCGATCACCAGTGGCGCACCGAAGGCTGACCAGGGTGGCGTACGTGCAAGCGCTGGTGGCCGGAACCCTGGCCGGCGTCCTGTACGCGGCGCTGCGGGTCAAAGCCCCGGCTCCCCCGCCCGTCGCGCTGGCCGGCCTGCTCGGCCTGCTGCTCGGGCAGAACCTTCTGGAGATGCTGTGACGGCCGCACACCGGGCGCGGTCGGCCGCGTACGGCCGCCGCCTCGTGATCTCCCTCGCCGCAGGGCTGGCGATGGGCACCCTCTACCGGGCCTTCGGCATCACCGCCCCCGCTCCGGCCCTGCTCGGGCTGACCGGCTTGCTGGGCATCGGCCTCGGGGAACGAGCGGCCACCGCACTCGGCGCACGGATGGCCCGCCGACGCGCCCGGCCGACCGCTCCCCAACCCCCGCACGCGGCCGCCCCGGAGCACGCACCCCGCTGCACCTGCCTGCCGCCAGCACCCCATTGACCCGCACCCCGGCACCGACCGCACCTCACCTTGCGGTGGGCCCTCACCTCCGCCCGTCTCGTTCGGAAAGAACCTCCATGCCGCTGCCGCCCGAGCTCGCCGCCCTGCTCGCCTCCCCCGCCCCCGCCCAACTGCCGCTGCCGCCCGCCGCGCACCCCGCCCCGGGAGTACGCCTGCTGCGCGGCGCCGTCTACTCCGCCCCGGCCGGCGGCATCCGCCCGCTGGAACTCGACCTGTGGCTGCCCGACGAGCGGCACGGCCCGTTGCCGGTCATCGTCTACCTTCACGGCGGCGGCTGGCGCACGGGCACCCGTACCGAGATGGGACCGCGCTTCCGGCACTGGAGTCCCAGCCCGTTCGCCCGCCTGGCCCGGGCCGGGTTCGCCGTCGCCAGCCTCGACTACCGGCTCACCGGCGAAGCCGTCCACCCCGCTCAGCTGGAGGACGTCACGGCCGCCCTGGCCTGGCTGAACGCCCGCGCCGACGAACTCGGCCTGGACCCCGCCAGGACTGTGACCTGGGGCGAGTCCGCCGGAGCCCACCTGGCCGCCCTGCTGGCCCTGACCACTCCGGTGAGCGGCTGCGTCGCCTGGTACGGGCCCACCGACCTGACCACACTGCCCGACCAGTCCCGCCCCGGCGCCTACGATCCCGCCGACCCCACCACCCGCGAGGCCCTGCTGATCGGCGCGGCCATCGCCACGGCCCCCGAGCGAGCCCGTGCGGCCAGCCCGGTCAGCCATGTCACCGCCGACGCGCCGCCGTTCCTCATCCTCCACGGCACCGACGACGTCCTCATCCCCCTCGCCCAGGGCGAGCAGCTCGCCGCGGCCCTGCGCGAGGCGGGCGCGCACGTCGACTTCCGTCCCGTCCCCGGCGCCGACCACGTCTGGGCGGGCCTGCCGGACGAAGATGTCGAGCACTGCTTCACCACCTCCGTGGACTTCGCCCGCGCGTGCCTGAGTTGATCGCGTCTCCGGCGGGCCTGGACGTGCGAGGGACCAGCGTCTGCCGTGAAGGCAGGCGCTGGTCCCGGTGGTGGTGTGTCAGCAGGGGTTGATGTTGAGCTTGAAGGTGGTGGTGGTGTTGCGGATGTTCTCGTCGTTGTCGCTCATCCGCAGGCAGTTGATGGTCGCCTCGCCGACGGCCGGGCCCTGACCCGGTTCGGGCATCTCGTTGGCCCAGATGCCCATGCCGGACTTGGCGTCCCAGGCGTCACCGCTGCGCTTGGCACCGGTGATGGAGATGTCGGAGAGGATCGTGTCCTTGACGGGGTTCTCCGGCTGGCTGCCGTTGTACTTCGTCTGGAACATGATGCCGCTGTACGTGGGCGAGACGATGTCCACGTTGTTGATGCGGATTCCCTGGAAGACCTTCGATGCCGAGAACAGCCAGATGCCGGGGAAGGTCTGGTTGCCCCAGAAGTGGCCGCCCGCCCGGACGATCGAGATGTTCTCGAAGGTCGTGGGGTCGGTGCCGAAGCCGTTCATCGGGTAGCCGAAGTCCAGCGACGAGATGGTGATCCCGGAGTAGACGAGCGTGTCGGCGATGTGGATGTTGCGGAAGGTGTTGTGGTAGCCGCCGTACACGGCGATGCCCGCGGCCCGCCAGGTCAGCGTGGTGGTCAGGTTCTCGTAGACGTTGTTCTTCATGTCCGCGCCGCCCGCGTCGATCGCCGAGAACAGCGCGAAGCTGTCGTCTCCGGTGGCCCGGGCGTCGTTGTTGGCGACCAGGTTGTCCGTGGAGCCGTTGGTCATGTTGACGCCGTCGGCGAACATGTTCCGGATCCGGGAGTTGCGGATCGTCATCCGGTCGGTGTTGGCGCCCCAGTACAGGCACACCATGTGTTCGTTCCAGATGTCGTCGATGACGATGTCGGACACGTTGGAGAAGTCGAACACCTTGCCCGGCCCGTCGATGCGCGAGGTGTAGTTGCCGAAGTAGGCGAAGCCCTTGAACAGGGAGCCCTTGGCGCTCGCCTCGGCACGGAAGCCCACGTCGGTGTTGTCCTGCGTGGAGGGGGCGTGGAACGTGGTGTACCAGGGCCCGGCGCCGACGACCTTGACGGCCTTGCCGTACACCTGGAACTTGCTCGACGTCTGGTAGTCGCCGGGCGGCAGGTAGACGCCGACGAGCCGGCCGGTGGTGTCCATCCGGACCCGGTCGAGCGCGTTCTGCACGTCCTGGTGGGTGAAGCCCGCCGGGACCGCGTAGGCCGCGGGATCCGGGTTGGCGACCGGGGCGACCTTCTCCAGGTCGATGAAGTCGAAGGCGTAGTGGGCGGCGCCGTTGGTGGCGTCCTTCTGCAGGCGGATCTTGCTGCCGGCCGGGACGGTCTCGCCCAGCAACAGGTGCGCCTCGTCGTAGATGTGCCGGGGCGCGCCCGAGCCGGGGTCGTTGCCGGGAGAGGCCTCCGCACCGTACAGCCAGGCGTACTTCGACGTCAGCGGGAGGGCCTTCTTGAAGACGCCGTCGACGTAGACGTTGATGGTGGAGTTGATGCCGCCGCCGCCCGCAGCGTCCGGGATGGAGAAGCGGGTGACGAGGGTGTTCGTCTCGGCGCGGGTGGTGAACTCGACGTACTCTCCGGTCGCGTCGAGGGTCACGGCCTTGCGGCCGGAGGCCTCACCGGCGATGTCGCCGATGGTCCGGTTGGGGCCGACCACCTTCGCGCCGCCGCCGACGGTGGCGTCCTCCGCCTCGTAGGTGGTGTAGGGCATGTTGGCGCCGCGGCCGACGAAGAGCGACTGGGTGGAGGTGTTGTTCTCCCGCTTGACGGGGACTTCGTTGGCGTCGTCGGCGATGACGGTCTTCACCGTGTAGGAGCCGTTGGCCGCGGTCCAGGGGCCGAGGCTCACCTCGGCGGTGGCACCGGCGGCGATGGTGCCGGTGTGGGCGCCCGTCAGGGTCTTGACCGTGGCCCCGCTGTCGTCGGTGAGGGTGAGGGTGACGGCGTGGCTGCCGGAGGCGCTGGCCTCGGTCCCCTGGTTCTTCACCGGCACCTTGAAGGTGACGGTGTCGCCGGCGCTGGGGCTGGAGGGGTTGGTGGTCACGGTGCCGGCAACCAGGTCCGAGCTGGCGACCGGCTTGACCACCAGTGCGGTGGGCCTGGTGTAGGTGTTGTTGGTCTCGTTCTGCTCGATGACGTCGTTCGGCTCGTCCGCGACCGCGCTGAGCTCGTAGGAGCCCGCGTCCCGGGCGCCGATGGAGGCCTGGACCGTGCTCTGGGCACCGGGTGCGAGGGTGCCGACCTCGGCGGTGGCGACCTTGGTGCCGCCCAGGCGCACCGCGACCTTGCTGGCGGGAGCGGTCGCCGGGCCGTCGTTGCGGACGGTGGCGGCCACCGTGATGGAGTCCGACTCCACGGGTGCGGCCGGTGACGTGGTCAGTCCCGTGACGACGAGGTCCGGGTTGGGGGCGGGCACGCCGACGACCTGGAACTCGGCGAGCTGGCCTGCGGGTGCGCCGGTGTTGGCGGTGAACTTCAGCCGTACGTCGGCCACCCGGTCCGTGACGGGAATGGTGACGGTGTTGGCGCTGCCGGGGCTGAAGTCGTAGTTCTTCGCGGCCACCAGGGTGGTGAAGGCGGTGGCCTTCTGTTCCCGGCCGAGGACCTCGATCGTCTGGGATCGGGCGGACCAGGCGGTGTCCGGGTTCAGCTTGAGCACGAGCCGTTCCAGGTCGGCGTTGGCGCCCAGCTTGACGGTGAGGGTCTGGGGGTAGCTGCCGCCGGCGCCCTCCCAGTAGGTGGAGGTGCTGTTGTCGTTGGCGTTGGCGGCGACGAAGGTGTGCACCGTGGAGGACGCCTCGATCGGCTTGCCCACGGCGAGGTTGGAGCCGGTGCCGCCGCTGCCGGTGCGGGTCACGCTGTTGCTGTCACCGGACTTGTTGCCGGCCGCGTCCTTGGCCCGCACGACATAGGTGACGGTGCTGGTCGTCGGCTGGGTGTCGGTGTACGTGGTGACGTTGCCGGCCACGCTCTCGCGCAGGACGTTGTTGGCGTAGATGTCGTAGCCGCTCACACCGACGTTGTCGGTCGAGGCGGTCCAGGTCAGCTTGACCCTGCCCGGCTCGGCCTCGGTGAACGCGAGGTTCGACGGGGCGGTCGGGGCCTGGCTGTCACCGGCGTCGCCGACCCGGGTGACGGTGTTGGAGTCGCCGGACTGGTTGCCGGCCGCGTCCCTGGCTCGTACGCGGTAGGACACGGTCTGGTTGGCCGGGCGGTTGTCGGTGAAGACGGTGACGTTTCCGGCGACGCTGGTCAGCAGGTCGCCGTTGGCGTAGATGTCGTACGCGGTGACGCCCGTGTTGTCGCTGGCGGCCTTCCAGGTCAGGCGGATCTGGCCGGTGGTGGGCTGGGTGTAGGCCAGTTCCGAGGGCGCGGTGGGGGCTTCGGTGTCGCCGGTCGCCGGGCCGTAGATCTCCAGCTCGGATATCTGGGCGGCGGGCTGGACGGTGTTGGCGGTGACCAGGACGCGGACGTAGCGGGTCGTGGCCGCGTCGAGGGTGAGGGTGGCGGTGTTGTCGTTGGCGGCGTTGAAGGCATGGGCCTGCGAGGACGTCAGGTCGGTGAAGGTGGTGCCGTTGGTGCTGCCCTGGATCTTCAGGGTCTGGCTGCGGCTCCCCCACCCGGCCGGGATTTTCAGCACGACGCGGTTGACGGCCCGGGAGCTGCCGAGGTCGGCCTGGAGCCACTGCGGGAACGCGTTGTTGGCGCTCTCCCAGTAGCTGGCCCGGTTTCCGTCGTTGGCGTTGCCCACCGCGTACACCTCGGTGTGGCTGCTGGCGGTCAGGGTGCGTCCGGCGGCGAGGTTGGCGGAGCCGCCGTCGGCCGCGTGCACCTCGAGTTCGGAGAGCTGGGCCGCCTGCCAGCCGGTGTTGGCGGTGATGTCGACGCGGACGAACCGCGTCTGGGTGGCCGGGAAGGACACGGTGACGGTGTTGGCCGACCCGGGGCTGAAGGTGTAGGTGGCGGAGCTCTTGAGGGTGCTGAAACTGGTGCCGTCGGCGCTGCCCTGGACGGAGAGGGTCTGGTTGCGGCTCTCCCAGCCCGCGGGCAGCTTGAGGACGACCTCGTCCACACGGGTGGCGGTACCGAGGTCGGCCTGCACCCACTGGGGCAGGTTCGATCCGGAACTCTGCCAGTACGTCCCCTGGTTGCCGTCGGTGATGTTGGCGGCGCCGTACTCGGCGTGGGAGCTGCTCGCCGACGCGGTGTCGCCGAGCGCGATGTTCGGTCCGCCGGCGGCCTGGGCGGACATCACAGGTCCGCCCAGCGCCAGCAGGCTGGTCACGATCACGGCGCTCAGGCACCGGGATCTTCTGGTGGGGGTCTTCATCGGTTCTCTCTCTTCCGTCGCGTGCCGCGCGGCGCGCGAGGCGACTCGGGGAAGGGTGCGGATCCGTCGCTTGCCGGTCGCTGCGGTGGTGCGGCGGCCCGGGAGAGCGGGCCGCCGCACCGGTTCCGGTCGGGTGGGTCAGGTGCGGTTGATGACGAACTGCGAGCCGGGCTCGACGCAGACGTCGTCCTCGGCCGAGTTGGTGATGGTGACGTCGGTGAGGGTGGCGCTGCCGCGGGCGCCGCTCATGGCCAGGACGCCGCAGCCGTTGACCGACTTGTCGATGCGGACGTTGCTGACCTTCACGTCCGGCATCGCGCCGCCACCCGTCTTGAACTGGATGCCGTCATAGGTCGAGTCGTGGATGTCGGTGTCGCGGATGGTGACCCCGGGGATGTTGGGTCCCTGCGCGAAGAGCGTGATCGCGCCGAACTCCTGGTCCTCGTTCCAGAACGCCCCGCCCGTGCGGTACAGGCCGTTGTTGGCGATGAGGGTCTGTCCGGAGAAGGGCAGTGGATCGTGGTCGGTGGCGAGCATGATCCCCGGGTAGTTCATGGTGTCGGAGACCAGGTTGTTCTCGATGGTGTTGCCGTAACCGCCGTACACGGCGATGCCGTTGGCGCGCCAGGGCAGCTGGATGGTGTTGTTACGGAAGTGGTTGTCGTGGCCGATGTCGACCGAGGTGTCCTTGACGTACTTGCTGGCCCATACGGCCAGGGCGTCGTCGCCGGTGTTGCGGAACGAGGAGTTGTAGACGGTGGAGTTGCGGGTGCCGTTAGCGAAGTTGACGCCGTCGGCGTAGGTGTTGCGGATGCGGACGCCGCTGAACTCGACCCGGTCTCCGGGCCCCCACAGCTCGGGGATGTTGGAGTAGTCACGGCCGACCCAGGCACCCACGTTGGCGTGCTCGATCCACACGTTCGTGATCTTGGTGTCCTTGCCGAAGCGGCCGTTGAGCGCGACACCGCCCTCCGCTCCCCCGTCGCCCCCGCGGATGGTGCCGGAGCCGAAGATGGCGATGTCGGAGATCTTGGTGTTGTCGTCGATGTCGAAGCCGAAGTTGCCCTCGTGCGGGTGGTTGATGCCGCCGGCCTGGTGCGGCGGGGTCAGCGAGTACAGCTGCGAGTGCCACATGCCGGCGCCGCGGACGGTGACGTCCCGGATGCCGACCTGGTTGTACTGGCCCCGGTTCTGCGGGTCGTCGGTCAGGATCTTCTTCTCCTGCCGCCACTGGCCTGCCGGGATCCAGACGCAGTCGATCTCGCCCTTCTGGTCGGCGGTGACGGCACGCTGGATGGCGTCGGCGTCGTCGATGCCGTCGTTGGGCACGGCCCCGTACTCGGTGATGGAGGTGCACGAGGCGGGCTTGGGGGCCGGGGCGGCGACCTGCTCCAGGTCGATCAGGTCGACGATGTAGAAGGCGGCGGAGTCGCCCGCGTCCCGCTGCAGACGGAACTTCGTGCCCGCCGGGTAGGTCTCGGTCAGCAGCGCGTGGGACTCGTCGAAGAGCCTGCGTGCGTCACCACCCGGGTTGTTGGTCAGGCCCTCGGGGTCGTCGGTGCTGCCGTACAGCCAGCTGTGCTTGGACGAGAGCGTCAGCTTGCGGACGAACTCGCCGTCGGCGTACAGGCTGAGCGTGGCCTCGCGTCCGCCGCCGCCGGCCGCGTCCGGGATCGAGTTGCGCACGACGATGGAGTTGGCGGCGCTGGTGGAGGTGAACTCCACGTGGTCGCCGGTGGAGTCAAGCCGTACCGACTTGCGGCCGGAGGACTCGGTGGCGAAGTTGGTGTGCCCGAAGGTGCGCTGCTTGTCGGCACTGAGGAGGGTTCCGTCGTAGGTGCCGTCCTCGGCCTCGTACGCGGTGTAGGGGACGGCGGCGCCGCGTCCTACGACGAGGGAGCGGGCGAAGACGTTGTTGTTCTCGTCGGTCTCGGTGACCGTCTGGGTGGCGTCGGCCGTGGCGGTCAGGGTGGCGCCGCCGCTGGTGGCCTTCCAGGTGCCGTCGAGGGTGACGGTGACCGTGTCGCCGGCGGCGATGGTGCCGGCCGTGCCCTGGAGGGTGGTGTCGCCGACGGTGAGCCGGGTGACGGTGCCGGCCGGGACGGACGTGGTGCCGCGGTTGTTGACGGCCACGGTGAAGGAGACGTTCGAACCGACCGCGGGCGAGGCGGGGTTGCTGGTGATGCCGGTGACCCTCAGGTCCGGGCCCGGCGCCTGGGAGACGGTCAGCTTCCTGTCGGCCGTCCGGCTGTTGTTGGTGTTGTCCAGCTCGGCGACGGTGTCGGTCGGGTCGACGGCCGCGGAGACGGTGTAGGAACCAGTCGGGCGTTTGCCGACGGGGACGGAGACGGTGGCGGACGATCCGGCTGGGAGGGCGGCAACCGGAGCGGAGCCCGCGACGGCACCCTCGACGCTGACGTTCACCGTCGTCGCGGGGGCGTTCGCGGTCCCGGCGTTGCGGACGGTGGCGTCGACCGTCACCTCGTCCTTCTCGGACGGGGAGGCCGGGGACCAGGTCAGGTCGGTGACGACGAAGTCGGGGTGCGGTGCCGCCGCGCCGATCACCTGGAACTCCGCCACCTGCGCGCCGGGAGCGCCGGTGTTGGAGTGGAAGGCCAGTCGCACGTCCGCGACGCGACCCGTCACCGGGATCACGACGGAGTTCTGGCCCGAGGACGGGCTGAAGGTGTACTCGGCGCGGGCTTTGAGTGTGGTGAAGGCGGAGGCCCCCTGCGCGCGTCCGAGGACCTCCAGGGACTGCTTGCGCGCCGCCCATATCTGATCCGGGTTCAGCTTGACGGCCACGGCCTCGATGTCCGCGTCGGCGCCGAGCTTCACGGTCAGGTTCGCGGGGAAGCCCGCCGACTCCCAGTAGGTGGTGAGGCTGTCGTCGTTGGCGTTGGTCGCCACGTAGTTCTGCGTCGAGGAGGTCGCCTCGATCGGCTTGTTCCGCGCCAGGTTGGTGCCCTGCGGGGGCGGGTCGACGGCGCCGCCTTCGCCGTAGATCTCCAGCTCGGACAACTGGGCCGCGTTCCAGCCCGAGTTGGAGGCCACCTGCACCCGGACGTAGCGGGCGGTGGCGGAGGGCAGGTCGATGGTGACGGTGTTCGCCTGCGACGGGGCGAAGGTGCGGGCCTGGGCTGCGGCGAGCGTGGTGAAGGAGTCGCCGTTGGCGCTGCCGAGGACGGACAGGGACTGGGAGCGCTGCTCCCAGCCGGTGGGAAGTTTCAGTGCGACGCGGTCCAGGTGGACCTGGGCGCCCAGGTCCACCTGCACCCACTGGGGGAAGGAGCCCACCGGGCCCTCCCAGTACGACTGCTGGCTGCCGTCGGTGACGTTCGTGGCCGGGTAGCCGCCGTGCGCTCCGCCGGCCGTCGCCGCTCTGCCGAGCGCGAGGTTGGGATCTTCGTCCGCCGCGTGTGCGGGGACGGGCAGCAGTCCGACGGAGAGCAGGCCCGCTGCCAGCAGACCGACCCCCCATCGCCTGCCCGTGCGTGTGCCTCTCATGGTGGCCCTTCCGCGATGTGGGCGCGGCACGTCCCCAGCTCTGCCTGCCGGTCCGCCTGGACGTGGACATCCGTGATGGGCCCGGTGAGCGAGCTGACAAGGTCATGCGCCGGGAGCCCAGCATGACTCCGACAAGGAACTGCGACGCAAAGCCAAATTCTTGAGCAACTTTGTGACTTGTTTGCATCGCTGGAGTGAGAGGTTTCTACTGTGTGACGAGTTTGTCAACGGTTCCGTCCGGGTCATGACAGTCAGCAAGCCCGGAAACGCCAACGGCACCGGTGTCGAAGCCGCGTTGAGCGGCTGTGACACCGGTGCCGTTGGCTGGAGCCGGGGTCCGTCAGGCGGGCACGATCACCGCGCCGGAGGCGGCGCGGTCGACCCGCGGACGACGAGTTCGGGCTCGAACAGAAGCTCCCCCGGGTGGGAGTGGGAGCCCTGGATCTGCGCGCACAGCAGGTCCACCGCCGCGCGGCCCATCGCCTCGATGGGCTGGCGCACGGTCGACAGCGGCGGCTCGGTGCACGTCATGAACGCCGAGTCGTCGAAGCCCACGACCGACACGTCCGCCGGGACGGCGAGCCCGCGTCGGCGGGCAGCCCTGATGGCGCCGAGTGCGAGCGGGTCGCTTCCGCACACGATGCCGGTGACGCCCTGCTCCAGCAGCCGCGCGGTCGCGGCCTGTCCGCCTTCCAGCGAGAAGATCGACCGCTGCACGAACTCCTCGGGCAGCGCCATGCCCATGGCCTTCGCGGCCACCCGGGCGGCGTCCAGCTTGCGGCGCGAGGGGACGTGGTCGGCCGGGCCGACGACCAGGCCGATCCGCTCATGGCCGAGCGAGGCCAGGTGGCGCCAGGCCTGCTCGACGGCGACCGCGTCGTCGCAGGCGACACACGGGAAGTCCAGACCCTCGATCGACGCGTTGACCAGGACGACCGGCACCTTCCGCTCCGCCAGCAGGTGATAGTGCTCGTGCGGCGCGTCGGCCTGCGCGAACAGACCACCGGCGAAGACCACACCGGAGACCTGCTGCTGGAGCAGCAGGTCGACGTAATCGGCCTCGGCCACCCCGCCCTTGGTCTGCGTGCAGAGCACCGGGGTGAGCCCCTGCTGCGCGAGCGCGCCCCCGATGATCTCCGCGAACGCCGGGAAGATCGGGTTCTGCAGTTCCGGCAGCACCAGGCCGACGAGCCGGGCGCGCTCACCGCGCAGCTGCGTCGGGCGCTCGTATCCGAGCACGTCCAGCGCCGTGAGCACGGACTGCCGTGTCGCTTCGGAGACACCGGGCTTGCCATTGAGAACACGGCTGACCGTGGCCTCGCTGACCCCCACCTTCTTCGCCACCTGGGCCAGTCGTCGCGTCATGTATGCAAGCGTAACGCAAAACCCGCAAGTTGTTGCGGCCGCCTCTCCTCCTTTCTCGGTGCCCGAAGGCCCCCAGATGGACCTCACCTGGCCCCAGGACGCCGTTCCTCGTTGTCCGCCCCGCGTAAACGGGCGCAAGCCAGTACGCGGGGCGAGAGCCCTCCAGCGTCCCTGTCACCAGGGCGACGGAGCCGGCGGCGCCACCACCGGTGGCCGGTCGTCACAGGTGATCGTGTTGGGCAGCAGCCGCTCGGTGAGCCAGCCGCCGTCGTTGCCGCCACGGTCGCTGAGGCTGAACTCCGACCCGGTCGGCGGGAAGTTGAACGACCCGCAGTTGTTCACCCCGACCGCACCGACATTGCGGGCGTCCACGTTCTCGAACGTCGCGGAACCCTGCACCCGGGCACTGACCACCGACGTGCCGGTGCCGTCGACCCGGATGTCCTTGAAGTGGACCGCCGGGATGCCGTACCGGTCCTTCACCCCGTACTCGCTGACCAGCATGATCGCGTTGTAGGTGGAATCGAGATAGTGGTCGCCGGTGACCCGTACGTCGGCGTCGATGCTCCCGTCCAGGGCGTACAGCCACAGGGCGCCGAGCCCGATTCTCCAGTTCAGCTCGAAGGTGCCGGCCCGCACCGTGGTGTTGTCGGTGAAGCGGAGGGTGCCGGAGAACGGCTCGGCGCCGAAGCGGGCGCCCGCGTGCAGGGCGCTGCCCTCGCGGACGGGGTCGGCCACCAGGTTGCCGCTGACGGTGTTGTCCCGGCCGCCGTATACGGCGATGCCGTTGGCGAGGGTCGGGGACTGGACGGTGTTGCGGGAGATGACGTTGTCCGCGTCGGCGGTCGCCTGCGACCACATGGCCAGTGCGTCGTCGCCGGTGTTGCGGACGAAGTTGTTGTGGACGCGGGAAGCGGTGACGCCGGTATGGAAGTTCAGCCCGTCGGCGATCTGGTCGGTGATGACGTTGTCGGTGACCTCGACGTTCGACATCGGGCCGTCGAACCACAGCCCCACCTTGGTGCGGTGCAGATACAGGCCGCGGACGGTGGAGTCGCTCATCGCGCCACCGATGGCGTTGACCTGGTCGTCGTCGATCCGTTCGCGGACATCACCCTCGATGGCGAAGCCGGACAGGTGCACATCGCGGCTGCCGCCGCTCGCCGCGCTCTTGCCGTACAGGCCGACTCCGGTATGGCGTGAGCCGTCGGGCGCGGGCTGCTCCAGGGTGACCTGGCGGCCCTTGAGGATCGTGTGCCAGCTTCCCGCCCCGGTGATCGTCACGTCGTCGACGACGATGTGCCGGTTGACCTGATAGGTGCCGGGTGCCAGGTAGACCGGGCGATCGGTGCGGCGGGCGACGGCGATGGCGCGCTCGATGGCGGGCGCGGCATCACGGCGGCCGGTGGGATCGGCCCCGAAGGCGCGGACGTCGACGCCGCCGCGAACGGCACGCGGGGGCGCGACCAGTTCGGAGTCGAGCAGATCGATCACCGTCCAGGCCGCCCGGCTGCCCGCCGGAACCGTCAGCCGTACGCGCTCGCCCGCGCCGTAGGTACGGCCGAGCAGAAGGCGTTGCTCGTCGTAGAAGTGGGTCGGGCGGAAGGGCTTGGTGATCTGAGGTGCCGGTGAGGTGTCGGCCGGGACGCAGGCGCACTCGGTGAGCCACCAGTCCGGGTGCAGGAGGTCGGCCTGCGGGTCGTTGGTGAACGGGTACTGGTTGTACAGCCAGGAGTACTGCGAGGTGAGGGTCATCGTCTTGCGATGCCGGCCGTCGACGCTGACGTCGAGGGGCGCCGTGATGCCGCCGCCCTGCGGGGCGTCGGGGATGCTGTAGCGCACCGTGAGGGCGTTCGCGGCGCGCGGGAGCACGAACTCGACGTGCTGACCGGGCGTGAGCCGGACCGCCGTGCGCCCCGATGCCTCGGAGGCCAGGGTGTATGCGGTGCGGTCCGGGCCGATGATGCGGCCGTTCGTCGTGGCGTTCTCCGCTTCCTGTTCGTCGAAGGGCACCTCGGCGCCGCGTCCGGATACGAGCCCGGGATCGAGTGCGGCGCGGGTGACGGCGGGCCGGGTCCGCGCGGAGGGCGGCTCGGCTGCGGCCGTGGCGTCGAACGCGGTGCCCAGAAGGAGAAGGGCGCCGGCGAGGGCGCCGGTTCTCGCGGTGGTGCGGGCGCGACGTGGGGACATCGGGGCTCGCTTCTGTCGGGGAGGGAAGGAGGACGTGGCGCAGGGAGGGCGGGCGGTGCCGGGTGCGGTGCCCTGCCCGCGCGGCGCGGACAGGGCGGTCGGCGGGTCAGGCGCGCAGCCACACCGCGGTGTCCTTCGGCAGCGTGTGGTCGGCGTGCAGCGGGCCGCTGGCCAGGAGGAGCCGTTCGTGCGGCGGGAGGACGGCGGGCGCCTCGGAGAGGTTGACGACGCAGACGAGGCCCTCCGTTCGGCCGAAGGCGAGGACCTCCTCGGGGGCGCTCAGCCAGGTCATCGGCCCGTCGCCGAAGCCGGGCTCGGTGCGGCGCAGGTGCAGTGCCTGGCGGTAGAGGGTCAGCATCGAGTCGGGGTCGCCGCTCTGCCGGTCGACCGCGTAGCGGGCCCAGTCGGCGGGCTGGGGCAGCCAGGGCTCGGCGTCCTGCGTCCCGAACCCGAAGAACGGTGCCTCGGCCTGCCAGGGCAGGGGGACGCGGCAGCCGTCGCGGCCGGGATCCGTGCCGCCGGAGCGGAAGTGCATCGGGTCCTCGATGCGGTCCAGCGGGATGTCCGCCTCGGGCAGGCCCAGTTCCTCGCCCTGGTAGAGGTAGACGGAGCCGGGCAGGGCGAGGGTGAGCAGGGCCGCCGCGCGGGCGCGCCGGGTGCCGAGGTCCAGGTCGGTGGGGGTGCCGAAGCGTTTGTCGGCGAAGTCGAAGGCGGTGGCCGCGCGGCCGTAGCGGGTCACGGTGCGGGTCACGTCGTGGTTGCACAGAACCCAGGTGGCCGGAGCTCCGACGGGGGCGTGCTCGGCGAGGGTGTCGTCGATGGAGCGGCGCAGCCGCTGTGCGTCCCAGGGGCAGGCCAGGAAGTTGAAGTTGAACGCCGTGTGCAGTTCGTCGGGGCGCAGGTAGCGGGCGAAGCGTTCGGCGTCGGGCAGCCACACCTCCCCGACGAAGACGCCGCCGTACTCGTCGGCGACGGCGCGCCAGGACCGGTAGATGTCGTGGATGTCGTCCTGGTCGATGAACGGGGACGGGTCCACGCCCTCGACGTAGTCGGGCAGGGCGGGGTCCTTGGTGAGCAGGGCGGCGGAGTCGATGCGTACGCCCGCCACGCCGCGTTCGAACCAGAAGCGCAGGACGTCCTCGTGCTCCTGACGGACGGCCGGGTGGGCCCAGTTGAGGTCGGGCTGCTCGGGGGTGAACAGGTGCAGGTACCACTCGCCGTCGGGGACGCGGGTCCATGTGGAGCCGGCGAATTGCGACGGCCAGTCGTTGGGCGGCAGTTCACCGTTCGTCCCGCGTCCGGGACGGAAGTGGAAGAGCTCCCGTTCCGGGCTGCCGGGGCCGGCGGCGAGCGCTGCCTGGAACCAGGGGTGCTGGTCGGAGACGTGGTTGGGGACGATGTCGACGATCGTCCGGATGCCGAGTTCGCGTGCCTCGGAGATCAGCTTCTCGGCCTCAGCCAGGGTGCCGAAGGCGGGGTCGATGGTGCGGTAGTCGGCCACGTCGTAGCCGCCGTCGACCAGGGGCGAGAGGTACCAGGGGGTGAACCAGACGGCGTCGACGCCGAGTTGGGCGAGGTAGGGCAGTCGGGCGCGCACGCCCGCGAGGTCCCCGGTGCCGTCGCCGTCGCCGTCGGCGAAACTGCGCGGGTACACCTGGTAGATGACGGCGTCGCGCCACCAGTCGTCGGTGCGGTGCGGGGTGGGGGCTGCCACGGGGCGGTCCTTTCGGGCAGGGTGGATCTTCGCCGCCGGCCCGGATGGCGGGGCGTCGGACGGGCCGGCGGCGAAGGCTGAAGGGGTGGAGAGGTCGAGCGCGGGAGCCTCGGGCGGGGCGGTCGGGCGGGGCGATCGGGCAGGGGCGATCGGCGGGGCGGTCAGCCCTTGAGGCCGCCCGCGGTAAGGCCGCTCATGATGTTCCGCTGGAACAGCAGGAAGATCAGCAGGGTGGGCAGGGAGGCGATCGTCAGCGCGGCGATCAGCACGTTCACCGGTACGCCGTTGGACAGGGAGTAGATCCCGACGTTCAAGGTCTGCTTGGCCGGGTCGGGCAGGGTGAGCATGGGCCACAGGAAGTCTTTCCAGACCCCGACCACCGCGAAGATCGACACCACGCCGAGGATGGGCCGGGAGATGGGCAGCACGATCGACCACAGGGTGCGCATCGGGCTGGCTCCGTCCATCGCGGCGGCGTCCAGCAGTTCCTTGGGGATCGAGTCGAAGAACCGCTTCAGCAGGAAGATGTTGAAGGCGTTGGTCACCGAGGGCAGCCAGATCGCCCACGGGGTGTTCAGCAGGTTCCGCTCGACGATCGGGACGTCCAGCACGGTCAGGTACTGCGGTACGACGAGCACCGTCGCCGGGATCATCAGCGTCGCCAGCATCATGCCCAGGATCGCCTTGCCGAAGATCGGGCGGAGCTTGGACAGCGAGTAGGCGGCCGCCACGTCCAGGACGAGTTGGAAGGCGAGTGCGCCGAACGCGTAGTAGAGGGTGTTGCCCAGCAGTCCGGCGAGGTCCATGACGTCCCAGGCCTGCTGGTAGTTCTCGGGCTCGAAGGAATCGGGCACCAGCGTCGGCGGGGTCTGGATCACTTCCTGAGCGTCCTTGAAGCCGCTGGAGATCAGCCAGTACAGCGGCCCGAGGAAGACCAGCGTGAAGCCGCCGACGACCACCGTGAACACGGTCCAGTACAGGGCTTTGCCGCGGGGCCGGGCGAGTTGGGCCGGCGAGATGAGCGTACGCGTGGACATGTCTCTCTCCTGGCCTACTCGTTCTCGGCGCGGCTGAGCTTGACGTACGCCGCCGAGAATCCGGCGAGGAGTACGAGCAGGAGCAGGCCGAGGGCCGCCGCGGCACCGTAGTTGTTGAAGTTGAAGGCGTACTGGTAGATCAGGTAGACGACCGTCGTGGTGGAGCCCTCCGGTCCGGCACCGCCGGTCAGCAGGAAGGGTTCGACGAAGACCTGCATCGTCGCGATGATCTGCATGAGCAGCATCAGCGACAGGATCAGCCGGGTCTGCGGGATGGTGACGTACCAGATCTTGCGGAACAGGCCGGCCCCGTCGAGTTCGGCGGCCTCGTACAGCTCGCCGGGGATGCCCTGGAGCGCGGCGAGGTAGATGAGCGCCGCGCCGCCCATGTTCATCCAGGTGGAGGCGATGACGACGGAGAGCATGGACAGGTCCGCGTCCTGCAGCCACTGCTGTTCCGGCAGGCCGACAAAGCCGAGCATTTCGTTTAGGAGCCCGTAGCCGGGGTCGTAAAGGTACTTGAACAGCAGCACGGAGGCGACCGGCGGCAGCATCACCGGCAGGTAGACGAGCAGCCGGAGGTAGCCCTTGCCGTGGTGGAACTCGTTGATGACGATCGCGACGACGAACGGCACCGCGAACCCGAGGACGAGTGCCAGGACGGTGAACAGCAGCGTGTTGCGCCATGCCTGCCAGAAGGCGGGGTCGTTGAAGACCGTCTGCAGGTTGTCCAGGCCGACCCACGTGACCTCGCCTCCTTCCGTTTTCTGGAAGGCCAGGAGGAACTCCCTGACCATGGGATACCAGGAGAAGAAGGCGAAGCAGAGGACCGCGCCGATGAGGAAGCCGTGAGCCGTCAGGTTCCGCCGCAGGTTCTTGGCGAAGGATCCGCCGGAGGCCGCGCGGGAGGTCTCGCGCGGCTGGGTGGGGCGGGGAGGTCCCGCCGTGCTCTGGGTCAGGCTGGGGGCCGACATCGATGCTCCTCGGTACTGATCTGCCGTGTCTGTTGCCGGGGCCGGGCCGCGGGGCGGGGCGGCACCTCACGCCGCCCCGCCCGTCCGGTCACTGGTTGGCCAGGATCTGGTTGACCTGCGACTCCGCGGTGCTGAGGAGCTTGTCGATGTCGGCGTCCTCGTTGGTGAGGATGCCGGACATGACGTTGTCGAGGACCTTGTAGATCTCCTGCGCCTTGGGCGGCTCGGCCTTGCCCGCGACGGGGTTGTCCATGAACGTCTTGAAGTTCTCCACCGGCATCGTCGCGTGCTCGGCGCGGGCCGCGTCGTCCTGCGTCTTGGACTCGTTCAGCCAGAAGTTGGGCTGCGGGACACCGACCGGCAGCCCGTCCGCCTTGGTGCGCGCCCAGTCGAACTGGCCCTTGCCCACGGTGAGGTTCTTGAAGTTCAGCCAGGCGATCGCGGCCTTGACCTTGTCGGACGAGATGCCCTTCTTGATCATGTAGCTGTTGCCGCCGGCCAGCGTGGCCTTCTCGCCGGGTATCGGCCCCATGCCGAAGTTCTCGTACTTCGCGCCCAGTTGCTGGGCCATGTAGGCGATGTCGTCGGGTGCGGCGAGGAACATGCCGAGCTTGTCGGTGGCGATCTGCTTCTGCAGGTCGCCCCACTTCAGCAGCTGGGTCTTGCCCATGCTGTCGTCCTGCCAGCGCATGGCGTGCAGGTTCTCGGCGACCTGCTTGCCCAACTCGTCGTTGAACGCGGCCTTCTTGCCGCTCGCGTCCACGATCTCGCCGCCGATGCTGTACATCTGCGCGGTGAAGTGCCAGCCGCCGGTGTTGCCCGCGCTGTACTCGCCGAATCCGGCGATGCCGTCGCCGAGGCCGGCGATCTTCTTCGCGGCGGTGCGGACCTCCGCCCAGGTGCGCGGCGGGGCGTCGGGGTCGAGGCCGGCCTCCTTGAAGAGCTTGCGGTTGATCAGCAGGCCCATCGTGTAGTTGCTGGTGGGCAGGCCGTAGAGCTTGCCGTCCTGCTTGAGCGTGCCCAGCACGTTCGGGTCGATGTCCTTCAGCGCCGGGACGGTCTTGTCGTTGACGTACGCGGTGATGTCCTCGGCGCCGTCGTGGTCGAGCACCTGGGGCAGGTCGGTGAAGTACGTGTAGAAGACGTCCGGTTGGGACTTGGCCTTCAGCATCGCGGTGAAGCGTGGTGGCTCCAGGCACTGGCCCGGCGTGGAGCGGCCCTCGATGGTGACGTTCGGGTAGGTCTTGTTGAACTCCTTGACGTCCTCCTTCCACTCCTTGAGCTCGGCCGCCTTCGCCGTGGGCGGCATGCAGTCGATGGTGATCGTCACCTTCGTCTTCGGATCCAGCGGCGCGGACGGATCCGACGAGCCGCCTCCCTCGGAAGCACCACCGTCGTTGTCGCTGCTGCTCGTGCCGCAGGCGGCGAGCGCGGTCAGCGTGAGCGCGGAGACGAGGGCGACCGCGCTGGCGCGGCGAGTACGGCGGAACCTGGCACTTCTCATGGGTGGTCCCCTTCGGGCATGAACGTGGAAGGTCACCCCACCACCGGACGGCGGATGCGTTGTGGGGTGCGGCACACTCAACCACCCACCTCAAGTGAACGCAAGATCTCGCGTCGATTTCGTAATTCCCTGACAAGACAGGGTCAGTTAGCTGTCGATCACTCGCGAGAAGGGAGCTGGACCGCACGCGCGATCCGTCGCGAACACCTGGTTCGCGGTGCTGAGCTGGTCATACGTGCTACGGATGGCGGCGGCAGGGCCAGCTAGGTCCGTGGACTGCGGTGCACCCGAGACCGCCGGGCAAGCGGAACTACTTGCATAACTGTCTCCGGCCAGGCCCTGTGGTCGCACTTGGAGAGCACCGACTGTCGGATTTCTTGCTGCTGATTGCGCTGCGCTTCCAGTCAACACACCGGGGCGGCGACGTGTGCGGAGCGGGGCAACAAGCTCGCTCGAGCCCGCGACCGACCGGTCAGGAAGCGCCCGGACCCTCTGCGAGGCCCAAGGAGGAAAGCGGGGCTTTCTGCGGCACGCCAGCAGCGCTTCTACGTCGTCGGCGACGGGCGCCCCCTGCGCGCCCACCGCTCAGATCGCGCGATCCGCTCCGCCGTCCCGGTGGTGGATGCGCGGGCCGGCCGGTGTTCGAGCCTCCCTCGCTCACCTTGCCGCGGTGCAGCCTCAGCCGTCAGATCTGCGCGGTCACCTCTTGCGCCATGGCAGGAGAGACGGTGAACAGCGCCCGAACCGCGGAACGGACCTGGCCGTCGACCAGCTCGGGAGTGGAGGCGTCGAGCTTTCCGTCGAGGTGAAGGAAGGCCAGGCCGTGGACGAGGGCCCACACCGTTGTCGACAGCGCGTCCGGGTCTGCCTGGGGGAAGGCTGTGCGGACGATGGTGCGGACGTATTCCGAGATGGCGGCGGTGGCGCTGACACGTTCGGAACTGCTCGGATCGCACGGCTCGGCGAACATCGCCCGGAACAGTGCCGGGTGATCAAGCGCGAAGCGCACGTAGGCGACTGCCACCGTCGCGAGTTCGTCGGGAGTCGCGGGCGAAGGGTGTGCGGCGGCCAGCGACCCGGCGAGCTCGCGGTAGCCCTCCGCGGCGACCGCCGACACGAGCGCGTCACGGTCCTCGTAGTGGCGGTAGGGGGCTGTCGGCGAGACTCCCGCACGCCGCGCCACGGCCCGCATCGACAGGGCGGCGCTGCCGTTCTCCTCGAGCAGTTCCTGCGCGGCGCGCAGGCAGGCGGCACGCAGATCGCCGTGATGATACGAACCGCTTGCCTGTGCCATACGACACACCCTCTCATGTTTACGGCGCTTACATCCTTGACCTAATGTAGGCGATGCACACATTCTACGGGATTGAGATTTGGAAGGGGAACTCGGATGACCAGCGGGCTGTTCTCGCCGTTGTCCCTGCGCTCCCGGCAGGTACTGCGCAATCGGATCGCCAAGGCGGCCATGGAGGAGAACATGGCTGGCGACGGCCAGCTTCCGGACCAGGAGCTCTTCGGGCTGTACCGGCGCTGGGGCGCCGGCGGCACCGGGCTGCTGATCACCGGCAACGTCATGGTGCACGCCGAGGCGCTGACGGGGCCCGCCGGCGTCGTACTCGATGAGAGCGCTCCTCTCGAACCGTTCGTCGAGTGGGCCAAGGCTGGCAAATCCGGCGGTGGGGCGATCTGGATGCAGATCAACCATCCCGGCCGGCAGATCGCGTCCGACATGCCCGGCGTCGTCTGGGGTCCCTCCGACGTCGGTGTCGACCTGGGCAGGCACAGCAGCCGCTTCGGCCGCCCCGTCGCCATGACCGCCGAACAGATCCACGCCACCGTGACCCGGTACGCGGTGACGGCCCAGCGCGCCGAGCAGGCGGGCTTCGACGGTGTGGAGGTCCACGCCGCCCACGGATATCTGCTGTCACAGTTCCTCTCGCCGCTCGTCAACAAGCGCACCGACCAGTGGGGCGGGTCACTGGACAACCGGGCTCAGATGCTGCTGGACGTCGTCCGGGCCGTCCGGGCGGCAGTCTCGCCGTCCTTCGCGGTCGCGGTGAAACTCAACTCCGCCGACTTCCAGCGCGGCGGCTTCGACGCCGACGACGCCCGGCAGGTGATCGACATGCTCGCACCGCTCGGCGTCGACCTGGTCGAGCTGTCCGGCGGAAGCTACGAGAGCCCGGCGATGACCGGCCGCCGACCCGACTCCCGCACCCAGGCCCGCGAGGCCTACTTCCTGGACCTGGCCAAGGACCTGGTCAGGACCAGCCCGCTGCCGCTGATGCTGACCGGCGGCATCAGCCGCCGCGAGACCGCCGAACGGGTCCTCGACAACGGCGTGGCGGTCATCGGGATGGGCACCGCTCTCGCCGTCACCCCCGACCTGCCCGACCGCTGGCGCCAGGGCCGCGAGGCAGACCGGCAGATGCGGGCCGTGAACTGGTCCGACAAGGCCCTCGCCTCCGCCGCCGGCATGGCCCAGGTCCGCCACCAGATGCGACGCATCGCCCGCGGCAGCAAACCCCGCCCCGGCACGCACCCGGTCGTGGCCCTGATCTCCGAGATGCGCAAGCAGCGCACAGCCCTGCGCCGCTACCGAGCCTGGCTGCCCGCCCGCAACACCGCGTAAGCGCGTCACCGTTACTGCCCTCTCACGGCCGCGTACGCCGCTGTTCCGGCATGATGTTCGCCGACCGCACGGCTACGACCAGGACAAATGCCGCCGAGTCCACTGCGGCGCTGTGATGAGCGGAGGAATGCCGGCGTGGGGGCCTCGGCGGGAACCTGCGGGTCGGGTGCGCCGCGAAAGGCGCCTGCGAACCCGGCGTGGCCGGTGCAGCGGAAGCGTCGGACTTGTACCTGTCAGCTGCCCTGAAGGGCCGTCCTGAGGAAGTCGACGGCGAGTTTGCGGGCGACGTTGGCGGCCCGGGTGTCGCGCAGGCTGTCCAGGAGCAGGAAGTCGTGAACCATGCCGGCGACCCGGACGGAGGTGACGTCGACGCCTGCCTCGCGCAGTTTGTTGGCGTACTGCTCACCCTCGTCGCGAAGCACGTCGGCCTCGTCGGTGATGACCAGGGTGGTGGGCAGGCCCTTTAGGTCGTCGAGGCCGGCCTGGAGCGGCGAGGCGTGGTGCTCGGCACGCTGCGAGGGGTCGGTGGTGTACGCGTCCCAGAACCACTTCATGCCATCGCGGGTGAGGTAGTAGCCCTCGGCGAACTGAAGGTACGACGGGGTGTCGAAGTCGGCGTTGGTGACGGGGTAGAGCAGGCACTGCGCCTTGAGATCGATGCCGCCGCGCTCCTTGTTCATCAGCGCGAACACCGCAGACATGCAGCCGCCGACCGACTCGCCCGTCACGGCGATGCGTGAGGTGTCCATACCGTGTTCGGCGCCGTGCTGCAGGACCCACTGGCCCACGGCGTAGTTCTGCTCGACCTGGGTCGGGTACTTCGCCTCCGGGGCCCGGTCGTAGACGGGAAACACGCCCACGGCCCCCGCGCCGACGGCGAGTTCGCGGAAGAGACGGTCGTGGGTCTTGTCGTCGCCGAACACCCAGCCCGCGCCGTGGATGTAGAACACCACCGGCAGCGGTCCCGTCGATCCCTTGGGCCGGATGATACGAGTGCGGACCGTGCCCCACTCGCCGGCGTCCACGTCGACCCACTCCTCGTCGACGTCCGGTCGGGGCACGCTGGGGTCGACCTGCAGGCTGAGCAGAATCTCCCGGCCCTTCTCCGGCGGCACCTCGTAAATGCGGGGGTGCGGGTCGGTCGCTTCGCAGAGTTCCTTCGCGGCAGGCTCGAGGTAGGGGGTGATGGGCGGAGGAAGCGCGGTCATGTTGGCTCCATGTCACGAGTAACGTGCGTGCCGTTGGTTGCTACGGCCATAGCCGACCCGCGGCTGCTGGCGTCCCACCCCTAGGCCGGAAATGCCCGGTATCCATCGTTCGCGCGCTGTCTGGAACGTGCAACTTGTAACGGCATGCCGACGAGCCGCGCGAATGGCTCGCCTGCACGATGTCAACGGATACCGACCGGCCAGATGCCCGGCCGGTCGGCGGGTCACCGTGCCGACTTGCTCAGGTCCTCCACGAGGCGTCGTGCGAGGGTCTCGGAGGACGACGGGTTCTGTCCGGTGTACAGGTTGCGGTCGACGACGACGAACGGGCGAAGCGGCAGGCGTGCCTTGGCGTAGTCGGCGCCGCTTTGGCGCAGCCGGTCCTCCAGCAGCCAGATGGCCTTGCGCCCGTGGCTGGTGAGCTTCTCCTCCAGATTCGACAGGCCCGTCATCCGGTAGCCGTCGAACGGCCAGGATCCGTCCTCGTTCTTCGCCGCGAACGCTGCGGCCGGGGCGTGACACAGCAGGGCCAGTGGCTTGCCGGAGCGAAGCACCCGGGTGAGCAGTGCGCCCGAGACGGGATCGGCGGCCAGGTCCTCCATGGGGCCGTGGCCGCCGGGGTAGAACACGACGTCGAACTCGTCCGGGTCGACCTCGTCCAGCGCCTTGGGACTGTTCAACTCGCTCTGGATGGAGTCCAGGTACTGGGCGACCTCACGCAGTTTCGACGGCCGTCCCGCGGTGCGGGACATGCTGAACTGATCCAGCGTCGGGGGCGTGCCACCCGGGGTGGCGATCGTGCTCTCCCACCCCGCCGCGGTGAAGATCTTGTGCGGCATCGCCAGTTCCTCACCCCAGAAGCCCGAGGGGTGCACCACTCCGTCCTTCAGCGTCCAGCGGTCGGCTGCGGACACCACGAAGAGAACCTTGGTCATCTCCGTCTTCCTTTCTGGGGCGTCGACGAGGTGGGTGTCAGTTGTTCAGCAGCAGGATCTTGCCGACGTGGCCGCCTGCCTCCATGAGGCGGTGGCCTTCGGCAGCAGCCGACATGGGGAGGGTCTGGTCGATGACCAGTTGCACGCTGCCGTTCTCGATCAAGGGCCAGACCTTGTCCTGCACTTCGGCGACGATGGCGGCCTTCTGCTCCTTGGAGCGGGTGCGCAGGGTCGTGCCGTGCACGGAGATGCGCTTGAACACGATCTCGGCGAGGTTGAGTTGCCCCTCGAGGCCGTTCTGCAGGCCGATGATGACCAGCCGTCCGTCGGAGGCGAGGGAGCTGATATTGCGCTCCAGGTAGGCGCCGCCGACGACATCGAGGATCACATCGTACGGGCCGTGCTCGGCGAAGTCCTCGGTGCGGTAGTCGATCGCCACGTCGGCGCCCAGTTCCAGGGCACGCGCGGCCTTCTCCAGACCGCCGACGGTGGTGACGACACGGGCCCCGAGCGCCTTGGCGATCTGGATCGCCATGGTGCCGACACCACCGACCCCGCCGTGGACGAGGAGCGTCTCGCCCTGACTGAGTCCGGCGGTCATCACGATGTTGGACCACACCGTGGCGGTGATCTCGGGCAGGCCCGCCGCCTCGACCAGGCCGATCCCCTTGGGCACCGTGAGCAGTTGGCCCGCGGGTACGGCAACCTTCTGTGCGTAGCCGCCGCCGGTCAGCAGCGCGCACACCTCGTCGCCCACTTGCCAGCCGGTCACGCCCTCGCCGAGGGCGCTGACGCGGCCCGAGACCTCCAGCCCCGGGTACGGCGACCAGCCGGGCGCCAGCGGATACAGCCCCCACCGTTGCATGACATCCGCCCGGTTCAGAGCGCTCGCCACTACATCGACGATCACTTCCCCGGCGGCGGGAACCGGGTCCTCGACCTCGATCCACTGCAGAACCTCGGGGTCACCGTGCTCCGTAATCGATACAGCCTTCATCGCGCGCTCCGTTCGTACGGCTGATGGGGAGGGCTTCTACGGACGTCCGGGCCGGGCGCTCGCGACGCACGGGGCCCCGAACCGGAACGCGGGGCGGCGCCGCAGCGATGCCAGGGCCACACTGTCGAGAATGTCCGGACACGCCCTTATTCACCCCACGCCTCCATGAGGCAAATGTTTACGCCGCACACATTACGGCTCAAGAGTATGCAGTGTCAACATGACCAGGTCATCTCGGGTCCCGTGGCGACGACGCGAAGGGGCGACTGCGCGTGTTGACGGTGCTTACATCGCGCCCCTATAGTCATGTGCACACCGCTTACATGAAAGTGAGGGCCCTCCATGCCTCCGACGCAGAAGGAATCCGTCAAGGTCGACCTGGGCGGCCACGCGGTCACGGTCCCCAAGGACGGTCTGTACGACATGTACCGCATGGACCCCGACCTCGACGCGATCGCCCGCGACCCCCGTGTCAGCAGCGTGGACTTCTTCCGGCGGCTGCCCAAGACCAGGGTCGACTCGCCCATAGGCTCCACGCTCACCCCGAACTTCTACTACAGCGTGTCCACCGCCCGGCTCACGATGCTCGCGCCGTCCCGCGCGATCCGCACCCGCTTGCCCGCGGAGCTCTCCCCGCTGGAGATCGCGCCGGGCCTCGGGCTGATCTCGGTCATGTTCTTCCGCTACGACGTGTGCGACATCGACTTCTACACCGAAGCCGCGGTCGGGATCGCGGTGAAGCCCGCTCGGCACGGGAAGCTCGGATTCTTCGACCTCGTCTCCGGCCTCAAGAACGAGCACCTCGACTCCTACGTGCTGTCCCTGCCGGTGAGCACGGAGATCGCCCAGGTCCGCGGCCACGACGGCTACGGCTTCCCCAAGTGGGTCACCGGCCTCGACGTCGACATCGACGCCACCCGCACTGCGGCACACGTCGCAAACGACGCCGGCGGCACGGACCTGTCGCTGCTGGCCGCCACCCCGAAGCAGACCTTCCACCCCACCGGCGAGCGCGTCAGCTCCCTCACCTCCTACACGACGATCAACGGCGCGTGGCACTCCACCCTGAGCCAGACCAACGTGCTCAGCGTCGGCACCACCCGCTCCACCCGTGGCATCAGCCTCGAAGTCGGTGAAGGCCGTATGGCCGACGACCTGCGCTCCCTCAAGCCGAAGAGGACCATCCAGTTCGACGTGATGACCCAGGGCCAGGTCGCCCTCCACATGCCGGTGCCCACCTCGGTCCCGAGCCCGAACAAGTAGCAAGGAGCCCCGCCATGGTCACCGACCACGTCCTCCGCCCCGCTGCCACCCGCCGCCCGGCCCTGCCCGCCTCCATCACGCCGGCTCTGCTCGAGCGGCTGACCGCGCAGGTCTCGGCAGCGCCGGACGCGGTGCGAGTGACCACCAGCGCCCCCTACACCGGCGCGCCCCTGGCCGACCTCCCCGTCTCCACACCCGAGGACGTCGAGGCCGCGTTCGCCCGCGCCCGGGTCGCGCAGAAGGCCTGGGCCGCCACACCGATCGCGGAGCGCAAGAAGATCCTGCTGCGCTACCACGACCTCGTCCTGGCCCGCCAGGACGAGGCTCTGGACCTGATGCAGGCCGAGAACGGCAAGACCCGCAGAGACGCCTTCCTCGAAGTCGTCGACATCGGCATCGTCTCCCGCTACTACGCGCGCAACGCCGCCAAGTACCTCCGGCCCCAGCGCCGCCGCGGCGCGATCCCCCTGCTCACACACACCACCGAACTGCGCCACCCCAAGGGCGTGGTGACGGTCATCTCGCCATGGAACTACCCGCTCAGCATGGCCGCCAGCGACACCATCGCGGCGCTCATGGCGGGCAACGCCGTCGTGCAGAAGCCCGACACCCAGACCGCGCTCACGGCGCTGTGGTCCATGGATCTGATGTACGAGGCGGGCCTCCCGACCGCTGTGTGGCAGATGGTGATCGGCCGGGGCGGCTCCATCGGCGGCGCCCTGATGGACAACGCCGACTCCATGATGTTCACCGGCTCCACCGCCACCGGACGCCAGATCGCGAGCGACGCGGGCCGCCGCCTCATCAGTGCCTCGCTCGAACTCGGCGGCAAGAACGCCATGATCGTCCTCGACGACGCCGACATCGACAAGGCCGCCGACGGCGCCGTCGCCGCCTGCTTCCCCTCCGCCGGTCAGCTCTGCGTCTCCATCGAGCGCCTGTACGTCGCGGACTCCGTTCGCGACGAATTCGTCGCGGCGTTCGCCGCCCGCACCAAAGCACTCAAGATCGGCGCCGCATACGACTACAGCGTCGACGTCGGCAGCCTCACCACCCCCTCCCAGCTCAGGACCGTCACCGAACACGTCGACGACGCCGTCGCCAAGGGCGCCACCCTCCTCGCCGGCGGCACGGCACGCCCCGACCTCGGCCCACTGTTCTACGAGCCGACCATCCTCACCGACGTCACCCCCGACATGACGCTGCACTCCCAGGAAACCTTCGGACCCGTCGTCTCCGTCTACACCTACCGTGACGTCGAGGAGGCCATCGCCCTGGCCAACTCCACGCAGTACGGGCTCAACGGCAGCGTCTGGACACGCAACGGCGCCCGGGGCCGGGCTGTGGCGGCCCGGGTGCACGCCGGAACCGTGAACGTCAACGAGGCCTTCGCCGCAGCGTGGGGAAGCATCGACGCGCCGATGGGCGGCATGGGCGACTCCGGCCTCGGCCGCCGCCACGGCGCCGACGGCATCCTCAAGTACACCGAGCCCCAGACCGTCGCCCACCAGCGCCTCCAGGGCTTCAACCCGCCGGCCGGCATCACCCCCGAGACCTGGGCGGGCCTGCTGACCGGCGCGCTGAAGGTCATGAAGGCGCTCGGCATGCGCTGACGGCTGCCGCCGTCAGCTCCCGCCCGAGTCATGGCGTGGCGGGTGGAACCGTGAACCGGAAGGCGCCCGCGCCACTGCCCAGTTGGAGCCAGAGGTAAGGCGGCTGGGTGACCACCCGCAGGGCGATGGCGGCGCAGCCGGGGCAGCGGGCGGTCAGGCCGGGCTCGGGACCATAGACGTGCAACTGGGCCAGGGACCCAGGCAGGCGGCACGAGGGGCACATCCACCAGGCCGTGGTCGGATCAATGGTGAAGATCTCGCCGAGCGGACCGGCCAGGGCGTTGCCATCGAGGTACAGGGGGTGGTGCTCGTTCATCGAGTCTCTCCTTCGTGGATACCCCCGGCTTCAGCCAGGGGAGGAAACCAAGCTCCTGCGGAGCAGGGCAGGGAAAGCCGGTTCGCCGCCAGGGCGGAGTGGCGTTCACCCCAACTGCCTGCGCTGTCACAAATGGTTGGGTTAGCGTGTGAAGAGTGAAGGCCACCCATGTGAAGCGGGCGTTCAAGTACCGCTTCTATCCGACAGATGGGCAGGCGGCGGAGCTGTCGCGCACGTTCGGTTGTGTGCGGAAGGTCTACAACCTGGCTCTTGCGGCGCGCACGGAGGCTTGGGCTCGGCAGGAGCGGGTGAACTACCACCAGACGTCGGCGATGCTGACGGCCTGGAAGAAGACCGGGGAACTCGCCTACCTCAACGACGTCTCCTGCGTCCCGCTCCAGCAGGCTCTGCGGCATCTTCAGACGGCGTTCGCGAACTTCTTCGGCAAGCGGGCGAAGTACCCGCGTTTCAAGTCGCGGAAGAAGTCGAGGAGGTCGGCGGAGTACACCACCAGTGCGTTCCGGTTCCGGGACGGCACGCTGACCCTGGCGAAGATGGCGGAGCCGCTCGACATCGTGTGGTCGCGTTCCCTCCCGGAGGGTGTGTCGCCGTCCACGGTGACGGTGTCGCAGGATGCGGCAGGCCGGTGGTTTGTGTCCCTGCTGTGCGAGGACCCTGCCGTCCAGCCGCTGTCCGCGACCGGCGCGGCCGTCGGTATCGACGTCGGGCTCGAGCACCTGCTGACCCTCTCGACGGGGGAGAAGGTGTCCAACCCCCGGCACGAGCGGCGTGAGCGTGCCCGTCTTGCCAGGGCCCAGCGGGAACTTGCCCGCAAGGCGAAGGGGGAGGGATCGAACCGGGTCAAGGCACGCCGCAGGGTTGCCAAGGTCTACGCCCGCATCAGTGACCGCAGGCGTGACCACCTGCACCAGCTCACTACTCGGCTCGTTCGTGAGAACCAAACGATCGTGATCGAGGACCTCGCTGTCCGGAACATGGTGAGGAACGGCCGTCTGGCCCGGGCCATCAGTGATGCGGCGTGGGCGGACTTGCGGAGCCTGCTGGAGTACAAGGCCCGCTGGTACGGCCGCGAAGTGATCGCGGTCGACCGCTGGTTCCCCTCCTCCAGGCTGTGCTCCGCATGCGGCGC